>NZ_JBDOOX010000012.1:0-533918 GCF_039830575.1 Chromohalobacter sp.
GTCGTGGTCGCTTGTTTATGCAGCTTGATGTCCATGAACTTGCTCCCGGATGAATTGCTGAAGAAGCTCTCTCGCTGCTAGCAGAGGATAACTTCTATAGGCGATCCTATCATCCGGGACCCTACACCTAGTCAAGGGGGGAGTGGTGGTTACGCGAGGGTGGCTGGAAGCGGCACCGCTATCGGTGGAGCCGGCGGAAACGCTGGCGCGCCTGGTGCTGGCCAAGGCGGCAATGGAGGCAGCGCTGAAGTAGAAGGCGACGGATTCGCGTTGGGTGGCGAAGGTGGTGAGGCCGGTCAAGCAGACCGGGGAGGCCGCGGCGGCCGAAGTCCGCTCGAGGTTCTCGGAGTTCCGGACCAACAGCTCCCCGATGGAAGCTGGCTTTGGGATAAGGGTCGGGGCGGAGACGGAGCCTCCCCGCAGAATGCCGAGAATCCCAAAGACTCCGCCTCTAAACCCGGAGAGGGCTCTGGAAGCAATCAGTCGTGAGTCCGAAATCGCCCAACAAATCGCTCCAGTCGCCGCAGCGAAGCTGCGCGGCTGAGCGCAGCCGTTGGGCGTCGAGCACTGATCAAACCAAGCGGGTGAACTATGACTGAAGGCACCGCCGTTACGAGGCTGCTTCCGAACATTTGCACTGACAAGATGGAAGAGACCCGCGACTTCTACAAAGAGTTGCTGGGTTTTGTCGTTGGATTCGAGCATCAGGGCTGGTACATCCAGATGGCGTCGCCCGACAAGCCGGAACTGCAAATCGGTATCATGCGCCTCGACCATGAGTTTACCCCTCGGCCTTTCCAGTACCCTGCACAGGGCGTCATCATATCGGTGCAGGTCGAAGATGTTGAGGCGACATACGCTGCAGTGAAGGCCCGTGGTTTCGAGTTGGCACACGACCTATGCGATGAAGAATTCGGGATGAGGCGGTTTATGGTAGCGGACCCGAACGGGCTACTTGTCAACATGTTCTCGTTTCCATGAGCGCGCGCCCGACAAGTGCATTAAATTCGTTCCGACCCGACGGGCCTCCACCGGACGCGCCGTTCATGCAAAGCGTTATGTGCGAGGGGAGCCAAAATCAAAGGGGCAGATCGATTCTATGTCGATCAATGTAAATAGGGCAGGTTGATTTGTTTTTAACCAAGCTGACCGATTTGAAATCTATCTGGCCCCTTTGGGTTCATTGCCTCCCGTTCTCCGCCTAGCCCCTAAACCTGCGCGTAGCCCCCGTCGACGAACACCTCGCTCCCCGTCATGAAGCTGCTGTCGTCGGACGCCAGGAACGCCACCGCGCCTGCGGTTTCCTTGGGATCGCCCAGACGCTCAAGCGGTACGGTTCGATTCATTTCGCTCAGGGCTTCGGATGGGAGCAGTTCCATCAGCTTGTCTGTTTTGGTTGGGCCAGGAGACATGACGTTTATGCGAATGCCGGTGCCCCTGAGACTATGGGCCATACTGCGCACCAGGTTTCGGATGGTCGCCTTGGAGGCGCTGTAGATGCTCATCGCGGGGGGACCATGCTGCCCACCGTGGAACCGGTGAGGATGATGGAGCCGCCGTTCTTCATCAGGGGCAGGGCCTTCTGGACGGTGAAGAGGGTACCTTTGACGTTGATGTCGAAGATGTAGTCGTAGTGCTCCTCGGTGATCTGGCCCAGGCTGGCGAATTGGCCGACGCCATCGAAGTCGGCATGGTCGGCATCAACGTACCGCTGCCCGTCCTGGTCGCCTTCCACAGCTTCGGCGGCTGGAAGGACTCGCTGTTCGGCGACCTGCACGCCTACGGCCCCGATGCCGTGCGTTTCTACACCCGCCGCAAGGCCGTCTCCCAACGCTGGCCGAAGCGCTCTGCCCAGGAAACGGCCCAGTTCAGCTTCCCTCCTGAACCACCCGCACGGCTGCCCCCCACGCCCGCGCCGCTCACACCGGTGCGGGCGTTTTTGTGTGTAAGTCTTACATGTAAGGCCATGTCACTCGGCGCTGATTCGCGATAGGTTAAGTCTGTTCAGAGGTGTCACCCTTATTGGGGGAATTCCAGCGCTCCAAACCAGCCGCAAATGTGGGCGTTATGCCGAAGGATGCACTGATGACAACAGTAGAACCCATTAAACACCAGCGACTTCGACTTGGCTTATGCATGTGGGTTGCGGGCATGCTCGGCGTGGTCGCGCTCACTGTCACTGTGCTACCACAACTCGTGGCTGACGTGACGCCTGCCGCGCCCTTATGGTTGGTATTACTTGCAAGCACTGCGCAGAGTGCGCTGTTAGTCGCTGTTGCTGTGTGGTTAGGCGTGGTGCTGGCGCCGAAAGTTGGCTTTCGAGCTGCTGCTTTTGAGGCCGCAGTGACTGCAGGATCGATCAGGTCAGCCCTTCGGCCGCAGCTCCGTCCCAGTTTGGTCGCCGGGGTCGTGGGGGGAGTTGGGCTATTCGCAATTGGCGGTTTCGGCTTCCCAGCGGCCCTCGCTGAGGTGGAGCAGCAATTTTCAGTGCCGATAATTGCGCGTGTGCTCTATGGTGGGGTCACAGAGGAATTGCTTTTACGATGGGGGCTAATGACAGTCTTGGTATGGCTGGCATGGCGGTTCCTGCAATATCGTAGAGGTACTCCTCGGCCCCTCTACGTCTGGCTGGCCATCGTCGTGAGCGCGCTGCTTTTCGGCGCGGGCCATTTACCAGCGGCGGCAATGCAGGCAGGCGAGTTAACTGGCTACGTAGTGCTATTCATTGTCGGCACTAATACCACCTTCGGGGTGCTGTTCGGTTACCTGTATTGGCGATATGGCTTGGAAGCGGCAATAATCGCTCACGCTTTCGCACATGTAGTGAGCTATGTTTTGAGCTTGGGAGTGGCATAACAATGTGCTGTAGTCGCTGCGCGCGGATCTTCGTTTCGCTTGCGCTCCACTACGGCCGCTAAGCACGGCGTTATGGCTACTGAGGAGGCAAAATGGATAGCGCCATAGTAAGGCCTGCACCGCTAGTCGATCAGGCGGCAGTGTTCACTCTCGTCAATCAACTCCATCCGACGGGTGGGGGCGGTGAGTCTTGCTTCTCCCTTGAGTTGGAAAAACGTGTCTACAGGACACTCGTTCGAATTTTCGCGAATGGGTGTTCCGCGAAAGTTGTTGAAGGGTGGCGATGCTGTCCTCTGGACGCGCGATCCTGTCCATGACGCAGTTTCCGTCGCCCTTGCCGAATCGTCATCGACGGTAGCAAACAGCCAGGCATGACCAGCGCCTGATCAAGGTTGCAGTTCCCATCTATGGCAACGATCCCTGATGCAGCGACCCGGACGCATGCCGTTGCGACGGGCAGGTCAAGGGACAAGAACGACCCGGCCCAGGATGGAATTTTCCTCGGCATAGGCATGGGCCGCCGCGACCTCGCAAAGCGAAAACCGTCGATCAATGGGAACCTCCAGCTCACCGGTGGCGGCCAGGCGCAACATGTCGTCGACCGTCCTGTGGACTTCGGGTTTTTCGAGCTGGCTGCCCATGAACACACCCAGAAGCGTCTGGTTGGCCTGCAAGGCGGGCCAGAGGTCCAGGTCCAGCAACGCGCGCCCTGCATTGCCGACGAAGACCAGACGGCCCTTGGGACGGAGTGCGGCAAGCGATCCCGCGAGCGTGGACCCGACGGGGTCGACGACCAGGTCTACGCCTCGGCCGTCGGTCAGCCGCATGACGGCCGCGGTCACATCCTCTGAGCGGTGGTCGATCGCGGCGTCCAGCCCATAAGCCCGCAGTCGCGCGACGCGATCCGCGCCCGAGACGGTTGCCAATACCTTCGAGCCGGCGCGATGTGCCAGTTGGATCGCCGCGACCCCGACGCTGCCCGCTCCGCCCTGCACGAGCAGGGTCTCGCCGTCGACCAGATTTCCGCGCGCGAACAGGCTGTGATGGGCGGTTCCGAACGAGATGGGCAGGGCGGCCGCAGCCGTCATCTGCAACCCGTCCGGCACGATCCATGTCCGCGTGGCCTTCACGGCGCGCAATTCGGCATGGGATCCGCCCATGTCGAATGACGTCACCTTTTGCCCGATGAAGCGGTCGTGAACCTTCGAGCCAACCTCGATGATCTCGCCCGAAGCCGCATAGCCGGGAACGTGGCCTGCTGCCTGAGGCGCCGCCGTCGCCCGATTGATGAGATCGCCCCCCTCGATCGAGATTGCCTCCACCCGGAGGAGCACTCCATCCTCGGGACAAACCGGAGCCTCGACGTCTGTGTAGCTCAGGACCTCCGGTCCGCCTGGAACATCATAATATGCAGCCTTCATGCTCTTTCCTTCCATCGAGGGAATTGTGGGACAGCCCCCTAAACCTGCGCGTAGCCCCCATCAACGAACACCTCGCTCCCCGTCATGAAGCTGCTGTCGTCGGACGCCAGGAACGCCACCGCGCCAGCGGTTTCCTTGGGATCGCCCAGACGTTCAAGCGGTACGGTTCGATTCATCTCGCTCAGGGCTTCGGATGGGAGCAGTTCCATCAGCTTATCTGTTTTGGTCGGGCCAGGAGACATGACGTTCACGCGAATGCCGGTGCCTCTGAGATCATGGGCCCAACTGCGCACCAGGTTTCGGACGGCCGCCTTGGAGGCGCTGTAGATGCTCATCGCGGGGGTGCCCATGCTGCCCACCGTGGAACCGGTAAGGATGATGGAGCCGCCGTTCGTCATCAGGGGCAGGGCCTTCTGGACGGTGAAGAGGGTGCCTTTGACGTTGATGTCGAAGATGTAGTCGTAGTGCTCCTCGGTGATCTGTCCCAGGCTGGCGAATTCGCCGACGCCTGCGTTGGCCACCAGAATGTCCAGGTGTCCTTTTTCTTTCTGGATCGTTTCGAAGAGGCGATCGAGATCCTCCGGCTTTGTCACATCCGCCTGGACGGCCCGGGCGTTGGATCCCAGTGCCTCAACCGCGTTGTCGAGGGCGTCCTGGCGCCGTCCGGTAATGAAGACGAAGGCCCCTTCGTCGATGAGGCGTTGGGCCGAGGCCAAGCCGATGCCGCTGGCTCCGCCTGTGATCAATGCAATTTTTCCGTGTAGCCGACTCATGGTTGGGTCTCCGTATGTGTTGACTCGATTCGCTTTCACGATATATAAGCCGCTTACAAATGTTCAAGTATGCACCTTTTGGTAAGTGCCCGTTATGGCGAAAGAAAACTCAGAAAACCCACGTTTCATTTGCGGCCTGCATGCGACGCTGCACGTGATCTCCGGGAAGTGGAAGCCATTGATTCTGTTCTTTTTAGACAAGGGACCGACACGTTACGGCGAGCTCAAGCGAAGCGTTCGGGGCGTGAGCGACAAAATGTTGATCCAACAGTTGAAGGAGCTCGAGTCCGACGGCATCGTCCAGCGAACCGACTATGGAGAGATCCCGCTGCGCGTCGACTACTCGCTGACGTCCTTCGGGGCGAGTCTGGTGCGGGCCATGGAGCCGCTTTGCGGCTGGGGCGAAGAGCACGAACAGGACATTGCCGCGGCGATAGACCGCCGGAAAACCAGCCGGTAGCAAGCGAAGCGCAGTGACCAGGAAGCCGCTCAGTTCAGCTTCCCCTCCTGAACCACCTGCACGCCTGAACCCCATGCCCGCGCCGCTCACACCGGCGCGGGCGTTTTTGTGTCTACGTCTTTCGTGTAGCGCTATGTTAATCGACGTTAAATTAAGCTAGGTTAAGTATTGTTTGATACTGCCGATACAACCTGATGAACCCAGTGGTGAAGCGTTCAGTGCTTTGCATGGCGGTAGCGTGGCTCACACGGCAGCGGGGCAGGGGGTGTGTTTGTTTCAAGGTGATAGAGCCTGCAAAGGTAGCAGGCACGCGAATTCTGCATAACGCTGGCTCGATAAGATTGTTGAACGCGCCTGCTCGTTCAAGTGGGAAAACGAGCGTGCTGTCTAATACCTGTTAGCCATAAGTGGAAGGAGAAATAAATGCCAATTAATGTTACCGAAATCGAGGTTGGAGCGGTTTATCGAACAGAGACAGACCAACTTCGCCGTGTCGAAAAAGTTGAGCCGGATGATGAGGGGCGTGATCGGGTGCACTACAAAGCAAAGAGCGCCCGTATACCGAAAAGGCCCTTCGATATTGCCCACATCTTAGATAATCCACCACTTGCCGACTCGTTTGCTGAGGCATGCAGCCATCGCCTCAGTGACGACGAGATTAGGCAACTGGTTGTTGAAGGCGTTCTTACCAGAGATGAGCTTAATGGCTAACAATGCCATCAAATTCGCTCCCTTCGGTCGCCGGACGCTCGTTCCTCGCGCCGTTTATGGCGAGCGTTAGCGGTCAAGATGGCTATGCGCAAAGATCCAGATTGGTATGTATTCCAAGAAGATATCAAGGATCATTTTGATTCGTTAGGAGCTGACGCTGAGACAAACGTCAGGGTGCAAGGTGTGCGCACATGTCATGACGTCGATGTGTTCATAAAGACGAAATTTCTGGGTGAAAACATTACTTGGGTCGTTGAGGCGAAACACTGGAAGAATAAGGTAACCAAAGCTCAAGTATTGGCTCTTAGGTCAATAGTGGATGACATAGGTGCGGATCGGGGTTTCATTATATCTGTAGCTGGTTTCCAAAGCGGTGCATTTGAAGCAGCTGAAAAGACCAACGTAAGGTTAAAAACCTTCGATGAGTTGAAGGAGGATACTAGAGGCTTTATTGAGGCTGAAATCCTAAAAACCTACTACAAGCGTCTCGTTCTCCTAGAAGATCGTTACTGGTCACACTCAAAAAACATAAGAATCGAGTATGGTCTTCGCCACGATATAATAGATCAATCCATGCGCTTTACTGGACAGCAGTTACTAACTATAGCGCGAACGGCGATTATGGCTGCCGAGGAGCGAAATTACCCGATCGACCTGGAGTCCTTTTTGAAAGAGCATAAAGGCGCCAAAGTTGCTCATAACTTTCAGCAGCTTTCTATGTGGCTTAATCTCAACTTGAATCACTTCGAGGAGAAACTTCTCACGGCAGAATGGGCAATGTATAAGAACGGGGATTACCATCCTGATACCACAAGAACTAGAGATGACGAAACAACCACCACAGAAATTGCGGCAAAGGCTATTTATAGTGCAAGGAAAGACCGCTAACAAGGCCAAGCACAGCGACGGCTTTTCCGTTGCGGCTTCGCCTCCACTACAAAGCCGTGCGTGTTGGCGGCGTTAAATGCCTATGAAGATCAAAGTGCCAACATTTGAAGAGTTTAGAAGTCATGATGGCCTTCACTATAAGAATCTGTGGAAAGAGGTTGGAGATAGCTGGTTTTGTCCTTCATGCAAAAGAAGCAAGTACGAGATTATGAGGTGGGCTAAAAGATTTCCGGGTCGTCCTAATGCCTTTTGGGGTTGGGTTGCGCCCCTTCATAAACATCATGATCATTCAGCACCGTACATGAGTAGTCACGGTAGATTCCCAATGACTACCATCTGTGATCAATGTAATGCGTCAGATGGGACAGCCAAAAGAAAGCTAAAGCTTCCCAAAGACTTTTCTTTTTCTCCTCAGGAAATTGGGTGTTTCGTAAGAGCGACCCCTCACGGCAAGCACGAAATAGACTATGAAATGGCTAAAGCGATCTATGATTCGCTCAACATTTAACAATCGCAGGCACGGCGATGGCTTTTCCATTGCGGCTTCGCCTCCATTCCAAAGCCGCGCGTACTGCGGGCGTTAGGCAGATAATAGAAACATGGACGCTGAATTAGTAGCTGCTAAAAAATATGGTTTGTTTTGGACTTGGTCTTGTGTGGATGACGAGGTGACGGGAAGTATTGCTGATGGGTTCTACATCTATCAACCGGATCGATTTTGGGAGCCATTCTGGGAGGTGTTCGATAAGCTTAGCCAGCTTAATAACTATTGTTTCAATCAGCTTGTGGCCTCGGAAGCTAAGTTGAGTGAGCTACAAGCGGAGTATGGCCGGGCCGTTGAGGAAAAAGACGCAGGAGCCGAAGTTCTCGATTACCTTTCGGAGGAAGTGCCGGCTTGGGAGAATAATGTAGCCATTTTTGCAAAAGCTGCACCGATTATTCTTTTAGCTAGTTTTTCGGAGTGGGGGCTGAAGCATATAGCTATAACGCTATTTGGGGGCGCGCCAAAAAAGAACGAGCGTGGTATGAGCGATATAGAGTTTTATTTGCTATACTTGGTGCGCTGTGGGCTTGAAGTTGAAGATACTGATGGAGTTCTGTCGCGAGTTGGAACGTTTCGATCAATAAGAAACGACTTTGCTCATGGAAAATGGAATGAACTAGAGGTAGGTCTTCAAGCACTTAGCTTGAGAGAAGCTTTTTCAAGTGTGTCCGCTATGTTTGAGGCAATTGAAGATGCTGCATGGCGTAGAGGAGAGGCGCTTGCCTAACAAGTAGCTGCTGTCGGACGCACCTACGCTGGCGCTCCGGTGCGCCGCAAAGTCAAGGCGCTACATGTGTTTCATCTATAGGCTAAGGAAGGATTTTGGATGACTGACCACTTCGGTTCTTGCCTGTGTGGCACAGTGAAATTTGAGGTTCATGGGCAATTCGACAGCTTTTACCTGTGTCATTGTGAGTGGTGCCAAAAGGATACGGGGTCTGCTTACGCAGCAAATCTATTTTCGCAGTCAGCTAAACTGGCCTGGATAGCGGGTGTAGATGCTGTGACCTCCTTTACGCTTCCAGGCACTCGTCATAGCAAGAGCTTTTGTAAGCTTTGTGGTTCAGCGTTGCCAAGCATTCAGGTCGCAGGGTTGCTCGTCGTCCCTGCAGGGTGTTTGGACACTGAAATCACTATGTTGCCAACGGCGCACATCTTTACATCCAGCAAGGCTGCTTGGGGCCAAGGGCTAAGGGATGTGCCGGAATTCGGTGGGCTGCCGCATTGAATACCCCCTCATGACCGGTATCTGGTGGTCATTACACGTGGAAGAACCTGGGCAGCACGCCGCAAAGCCAACTGCCCTGTAAAGAGCAAGGAAGGTATACGGTGACTATTAGTGATGATCAGGTATTGCCGGCGCCGGTGCTATAAGCCGCAAAGGGGGTCAAAGTCGTGAGCTCTTTGATTGAATGAAAACGGCAACGGCGATCAGTACAAATCCGACCACGAGCCCGACATCCAGTCTCTCCGACAACAGCAACACGGAGCTTAATAGGCCAACCACCGGTATCCCCAGAAAGCTGATCGTGCTAGAAATTGCGGGCATGGTTCGGGCAATATGCAACATACCCCAAAAGACGAAGGTCGTGGAAACGATACCGACGTAGGTCGTCACCAACAGGCTTCGAATATCTAGACCTTGAAACAAAGAGACGTCACTGAAAGCGATTGTCAGTGATGATAGCCCAAGGGTCGCAGCCAGAAGTTGCCACGGTAGTAGCTGTAATGTCGACCATCTGGAAGGGTAGCGTCGCAAAAGTGCTATTTGGAAGGCCCAGACAACGGCCGCGAGCAACAGTAGTCCGTTACCAACTAGGGCTTGTGTATTAGATAAAACATGATTAGACGGGAGAAAAAGAAACGCCAAACCGGCAAGCCCGAAAACTAGACTTGCAATGACGGAACGATCGAGTTTTTCATCCAGCCATAACACAGCCAGAGGTATCATCCAGATTGGGCTAGTATACGCCAGCAGCGCTGCGCGTCCGGCCGGGACCATGGTGACACCGACTGTGATCAACCAGAGGAATGCCCCCATTTGCAGGCAGGCCACCGAAATGATTGGAAACCAGACCTCACGACCGGGGATACGAAACTGACGAGTCATTTTTACCAATACGAAAGCACTGATAGTGGCAAAAACAAGACGCCATATAAGAAACACTTGAGGAGACATGTTGCCTAGAGTCATTTTCATGAGTGGCCAGGACAGTCCACCTCCGATGATAACTCCTGCGAATATGAAACCAGTCCCACGGCCAGTCAAGCGAGAAATTGAGTTCCCTAGCAGTTTATCGTGATTCATCATTTATTCCTTGTGGGCTTTTAGTTGCTCTGTCAGGCTCGAAATAATCGCAGCGGAGCGGTGGGCGAGGAGTGGGAAAGTACCTGCATCACCTACTCCATGACTCGGAGCGGAGAAGCTGGTCATAAATATGGGGAGTCGATGCCCTGATTCACCGATGATGCCTAGACTGTAGTCGGGGGCAATATATAGATTCCCGCCTCGGTCATGTTCTATACTGCTCTCTAGCGCTTTCAAAATGCTGGGTGTTTTGTGAGAATTAATTCCTTGTTCAAGCCGCTCGAATCCAGTTGCTACGATCACGGCATCAGCCTTAACTGAGATCTGCATGTTGCTATCGCTGTATTGATTAGGTCTGATTGTATGAGTTCGTTAGCGCATACGGAAATCAGAGTTTTTGATACGCGGAGATCAGCAGCAATGATGCGACTCGAATTCCGACACCTCGAGACGGCCTATTGGATCTATAGGCTCGGTTCTTACGGTGCAGCTGCGGAAAGGCTCAATACTACACAACCCAATATTTCCATGCGTATCGCCGACATGGAGGAACGTATTGGCAGCGTTGTGTTCCAGCGTGGGAAGCGGCCGGCGACTCTTACTGCTGCTGGTCGCGAACTGATTGGATACGCAGAGCGTATTCTGGCCTTGCGCGATGAGCTGTCTTCAGTTTTCGAGGATGGGCAAGAGGCTACTGGCCGAATTCGAGTAGGGTGTACCGAGACGGTAGCGCTCTGGTGGCTCGCCGATTTTACGTTAGATGTGCAGCGCGCCATGCCGAATATCGAGCTTGATATAGATGTCGACATTACAGAAAAAACTTGGAATAAGCTGTGCAACGGCACAATAGATCTTGCTTTGGTTCCCGATGATCAACTTCAGGAACGGGTTATCAGGCACAGCCTTGGCCATGCGTCTATTGCCTGGATGGGGGCTGCCGAATTGGTGCAAACAAGGTCGACATTGGACACCATGAATTTAATTCGGCGATCCATCCTGAGCCTGTCACCCGGATCGCGTTTGTATGCCGACCAATTTCGCTGGCTTGATATGCAGGATATTCGTCCAGACCGTCTGACCTACTGCAATACGATGAGTGTCACGGCGAGGTTGGCATGTGAAGGCGCCGGTGTTGCATTGCTACCTCAGGATCTGTTTTCTGACGACAGTCAGTTACAGGCATTGGAAGTTCAGCCAGCATTTGCTTCTCTGCCTTTCGTCGCTACCTACCTATCTCCCGCTTTCTCTCCATCGGTCGAGCGGATAGCCAAGCTGGCGGTGGCGAATAGCGGATTTCATCTGGGCGAGTCGCAGCCATAATGCCTCGCAAGCGGCCGGCCGACGGGTTGAATCCTCCGCTTGCGCCATCACCTTATGGGGGAAGAGCCGCCATCAGGGCGTCGCTCGGTTCATTGTTTCAATGCGTTTCATGGGAGGATCGCCATGCCTTTTGCACCGTCCAGCATGCAAGTCGAAAGCACCGCCTTCACGCCGAATGGGGCGATTCCGAAGCGCCATTCGGCGGAAGGTGACGATGTGTCCCCGGCCCTGAGCTGGAAGGATGCGCCGGCGGGGACCAAGGGCTTCGCGGTGATCTGCCACGACCCGGATGCGCCGCTGGTGAAGGATGGCAGCTACGGTTACGTCCATTGGCTGCTCTACAATCTGCCGGCGGATGTCACCTCGCTGGAAGAGGGCACGAAGACGGGCACCGCCGGCATCAACGATGGCGGCGCCATCGGCTACGGTGGCCCCATGCCGCCGGAGGGCCACGGGACGCACCAGTATTATTTCTGGGTGCTGGCGCTGGACACCCAAACCGAACTGCCGGAGGGGCTGACGCAGCCGGAACTGCTCAACAAGCTTGAGCCGCACATTCTGGGCATGAATCGGTTGGTGGGGACTTATCGCCGCGATTGATTCGTCGTTGACGGTTTAGACGCTGCTTCACACGCACTCGGCGCCTTCCCTTGGGAGGCGCCGAGTGTCGTTTGGGGCCGGGTTCAGCGATAGCCGTCCATCAATTCGCGTACCAGTGGCGTATCGGCGTCGCGGTGGGTGGGGAGCTCGAAGCGGGCGCGGGCAATGGCGGTGCGCGAGAGCTGGGCTTCGATCAACGTTTCGCCGTCCTCGGCCAGGGCGAGGGTGTCGCCGCGCGGGCCGAGAATGCGCGAGCCGCCCCAGAAGTGGCTGTCGCCTTCGGGGCCGAAGCGGTTGGCCATGATCACGGGGGTGCCGTAGGTCATGGCGTAGAACTGCAGGTTGACGGCCCAGTTCTGCTCGTTGGAGAAGTCGTCGCTGACGATGCCCGAGGCCGAGTTGATCGGTGCGCACAGTACAGTGGGGCGGGCCAGCAGGGCGGCGTGCACCAGCCCCGGATTCCACAGGTCGGCGCAGATCAGCGAGGTCGCCGACCAGCCGGGACACACCGGAAGATGCGTGAGCTCGCTGCCGTGGGTGAACAGCTTGCCTTCTTCCAGGCCACCGTAGGTGGGCAGGTTGAGCTTTCGGTGCACGGCCTGGAGCTTGCCGTGCTGGAGAATCGCCAGGGCGTTGTAGTACTCGCCGGGGCTGGCTTCCTCGACAAAGCCGACCACCACCTGCATGTCGCCGGCGGCACGGGCCAGCTCGGCCAGGCGCGGATCATGAGCCGGGCAGGCCACGTCGATCACCCGGTTGCCCAGGCCGTAGCCGGTCAGCGAGAGCTCGGGGAAGACCAGCAACTCGAGCCCCTTGCGGCGTGCATCGGCGATGAACGCGAGATGGCGTTCGAGGTTGGCGTCGACATCGCCGAGGCTGGCGTTGATCTGCGCGGCGCCGACGCGCAGGTGATCCTGATAGTGCATGGTGGCGTCTCGCTACGCTGGGTCTGAAAGATGCCGGCGCGCGCCGCGCCGGCGAGGCGGATCATCCCACCCGCGCGGCGTCGCTTCAAGGCGCGCCGAGCAGCGCCAGCAGGTCGCTTGCCGGGCGGGTCTCGAGGCTCATCACCACGTCTTCCAGCCGGGCTGCCCGCTCGCCCAGCACGGGCTCGGCCAGTGCCCGGTACTTGGCGACGACTTCGTCGTCCGAGAGGGGGCTATCGTGATTGCCGCGCGCCTCGAAGTCGGCACTTTCGATGATCTCGCCGCTTTCCAGATGCAGCCGGGCGCGCGCCCAGCGCTCGGCGGGAAAACGGGCGTTGAAGGTGTCGTCCTCGTGAATCTCCACCCGGCTGGCCAGGGCCTTGAGATCCGGGGCGTCGAGTTCGTCGCTGACGCCCGCAACATCCACGGTGCCTCGGCCCAGGGCGCAGGCGATGGACCAGGGCAGGCTGTACTGGGCCTGCTCGGTGGTGGTCGGGTGCGTCACATGCAGGCGCTTGCCCTCGTGGAAGGTGACGATCTCGATGCGCGCGATGGCGGCGGGGACGCGTTGCTCGGCGGGCAGTGACAGCACGGCTTCCACCGCGGGCTGGGCCCAGCGGCAGACCGGGTAGGCCTTGAAGTACTGCTCGTGGAGATACCAGCGCTCACCCAGGTCCTGCCAGAGCGCGGCTACGTCCGGCGCGGTCACGGTCAGCGCCGGGGCGCCGGTGAAGCCATCCTCGGCCAGCAGGGCGGCGGAGATGCCGGTCATCGCGCCCCAGCCGGAGCCGTCCTTGAGCATCGTGGGATGGTCGATGCAGCGCATCATCTGGCTGCGCGGGCCATAGAACTCGGCGATGCCGAGGGCATGATGCAGGGTCTCGACATCGGCCCCGCGAAGGCGCGCGGCCACGGCGGCGACGCCCAGGGCGTTCCAGGCGCCGGAGGTGTGATAGTCCGGGCTGGTGGCGTGCAGGGCGATCCCCGCGCGGGTGGCGATCTCGTAGCCGTAGGCGAGCAGGGCGAGGAAGTCGCGCCCTGAGAGGTCGGCCACCTCGGGCAGTGCCAGCAAGCCGGGCAGCAGGGCCACGCCGGCATGGCCCTTGGTCAGCACCTGGCCGTCGTGGGCGTCGAGCGCGTCGATCAGCCAGGCTCCGTGCAGGGCGACGCCGGTGGGCGAGGCCTGGCCGGCGGTGAACAGCAGCGGGCGGTCGCCGCCATGCTGGGAGGTCACGAAGCGCGTGGCCTTGTCGGCCAGCGGCGTGCGGGTGGCGCCGGCGGCCACGCCCAGCAGATCGAGCAGGCAGCGCTTGGCCTGGTGGAGGTGGGCGTCGTCCAGGGCGGAGAGATCGACCCCGTGCATCCAGTCGAGGGGGGCGTGGTCGTGCATGGCAGTGGCCTCGGGTGCTGGCGAAGAAAGGCGTGACGAAAGACGGGGCCGGTATGAGACGGCCCGCGTCGCGGTCGGCGGCGGAGCCTGGCTCCGCGTGCCGGTTACAGCAGGTCGTGCTCCTCGAGGAAGCGCTCGGCGACCTTCTCGACGGGCTGCTTGTCGACGTCGACCTTGGCGTTGAGGCGCGCCATGGTGCTGTCATCGAGCAGGGCGGAGAGCGCGTTCATACGTTCGTCGAGATCGGGGTTCGCCTCGAGCGTTTCCTCGCGGACCACCGGGGTCAGCGCATAGTCGGGGAAGAAGTTCTTGTCGTCCTCGAGGACGGTCAGGTCCAGGGCCGGGATGCGCCCGTTGGTCGCCGTGGTCATCGCCACGTCGACTTCTTCCTGATCCAGCGAGGTCAGGGTCAGGCCCTGGTCCATCCGCTTCACGTTGCGCCGGCCGAACTCGAAGCCATAGGTCTCCTGCATCGGGCGCAGGCCGTCATCGCGCGAGTAGAAGGTCGCGTTGGAGGCGAGCACCAGCTCCTGGCCGCCATTGATGACGTCGGCGAGATCGGAAATGGTGGCGATGCCGCGTGCTTCGGCGTCGTCTTTCCGCATGGCCAGGGCGTAGGTGTTGTTGGCCTCGGAGGGCTCGAGCCAGATCAGCCCCTTCTCGGCGTCGAGTTCCTTGACGCGCTCGTAGGTGGCCTCCGGCGAGAGGTCCTCGGTCACCTTGTTGTAGCTGATCAGCGAGGTGCCGGTGTATTCCCAGTAGAGATCCACCTGGCCGCTCTCCTGGGCGCGGCGCAGCACCGTGGTGCCCATGCCGGCGCGCTGGTCCACCTCGTAGCCATGGGCCTGGAGGTATTGCGTGGTCATGCTTGACAGGATGAGCTGTTCGGTGAAGTTCTTGCCGCCGACGGTGATGTCCTCGGCGTGGGCGGCGGTACTGGTGAGGGGGCTGACGAGGGTGCTGGCGAGAGCCAGGCCGCCGATCAGCGGGAGCAGGGATTGTCGCATGGGTGACACTCTTGCCTGAGAAGGGGAAGGCAGCGGGCACCGTGCGCCGTCGACCGGCACGGTGCCCGCTGTCTGCGGAACGGCGATTACAGCAGGTCGTTTTCCTCGAGGAAGTTCTCGGCGACCCGTTCGATGGATGTCTTGTCGACATCGACCTGGGCGTTGAGGGTGGACATGGTGTCGTTGTCGAGCAGGCCGGAGAGGGTATTCATCTGCTCGGCGAGCTCGGGGTTGGCGTCCAGGGTCGCCTGGCGCACCACTGGTGTCAGCGCGTAGGCCGGGAAGAAGTTCTGGTCATCCTCGAGCACCTGGAAGTCGAAGGCGGGGATACGGCCGTCGGTGGCGAACACCAGCCCCACGTCGACCTGCTCGTCGCGCAGCGCCTGGTAGACGAGGCCGGAGTCCATGCGCTTGACGTCGCCACGCCCGGCGCGGAATTCATAGGCCTGCTGCAGCGGGCGCCAGCCGTCTTCACGGGCGTAGAATTCGGCGTTCATGGCGAAGGTCAGCCCCTGCTCGTCGTTGACCGCCTGGGCCAGGTCGCTGAGCGTGGTGATGCCGGTTTCCTCGACGCTCTCCTTGCGCATGGCCAGCGCGTAGGTGTTGTTGGCGTCGGAGGGCTCGAGCCATACCAGGCCCTTCTCGGCGTCGAGTTCCTTGACCTTCTGGTAGGTCTCGTCGACGGTCAACCCTTCGGCGGATTCGTCGTTGTAGTTGATCAGCGAGGTGCCGGTGTATTCCCAGTAGAGGTCGATCTGGCCGTTTTCCTGAGCCTGACGGAGGACGGCGGAGCCCAGCCCGGCGCGCTTCTCGACGTCGTAGCCGAGGCCTTCCAGGTACTGGGTGGTCATGCTGGAAAGGATCTGCTGCTCGGTGAAGTTCTTGCCGCCGACCACGATTTCGTTCGCCTGGGCGGTGGCCAGGCTGCCGGCCAGCACTGCGCCGGTGAGCAGGGGCATCAAGGTTTTCATGGTGTCGCTCCTTTCGTTGCTTGTTGGACAGCCGTTGCTTGCTGGATAACGGTCGATTGTCGGTATCGTGCTTGTCGAATGGCGCCGCTTGCCGGGGTGAGCCGTCGAGGCGCCCGCTAGGCGCGGCCCGGATTCACCCCGCGCGGCACCACCACGAAGGCGGTGATGGCGATGAGCATGTCCACCACGACCGCCAGCAACGCCGTGGGAATCGCGCCGGAGAGCATCATGACCGGGTCGTAGAGATCGATGCCGGTGAAGATCAGCTCGCCGAGACCGCCCGCGCCGATCAGGAAGGCCAGCGGCACCGTGCCGATGTTGATCGCCAGCGCCGTGCGGATGCCGGCGAAGATGACGTACAGCGCATTGGGCAGTTCGACCCGCAGCAGGCGCTGGGTGGGCGACATGCCGATCCCCGCCGCGGCCTCCTTGAGGGCCGGATCGACGCCCTTGAGCCCGGTATAGGTGTTGCGGGCGATGGGCAGCAGCGTGGCCACGAAGAGCCCGAAGACCGCCGGGACGGTGCCGATGCCGAGAAAGCTCATCGACAGCGCCAGCACGGCCAGCGTGGGAATGGTGGTGCCCACGTTGAGGACCTGCATCATGGATTCGGCGACCCGTGCCATGCTGGGGCGCGACAGCCAGATACCCAGCGGAATGGCGACCAGGATCGCCAGGCCGCCGGACATGGCGGTCAGCCACAGGTGCTGCACGGCCAGGTAATGGACGTCGGGCAGATAGAAGATGAAGTCGTCGATCACGCCGCTGGACTGACTCCAGACACCGGCGAGGAAGACGGCCACCAGCACCAGCAAACGCCCGGCGCCGGCAAGATTCAGCGTCGGCATGGGCTTACTCCTTGGGGGCCGATGACGGAGAGGCCTCGTCGAGCGCGACGCCGTCATCGCCCTTGGAATGGGCGCGGTAGCGCGACCCCAGGTGATGGGTGATCGCGCGCTGGGTGATCTGGCCGACGATGCGGCCGTCGTCGTCGACGCAAGGTACCCAGGTCATGTCGTGGGCGAACATCAGCGAGGCGACCTTGCGCAGGTCGTCGTCGAGGCTGACCACCACCGGCACGCTCTGGTAGTGATCGCGACAATGGCCCTGGGTGGTGCGGGCGACGGGGGCGGTGATGATGCCCACCGGCTGACGCTTGTGGTTCACCATCACGATGCTGTTCTGGTACCCGTAGGACTCGATGCGCTGAAGGGCGGTGGCCAGGGTGTCGTCCGGGCGGACGAGGCCGATTTCCTCGCTGGCCAGATCGCGGACCTTGACCAGGTTGAGGCGCTTCAACGCCCGGTCCTCGCCCAGGAAGGATTCGACGAAGTCGTTCTTGGGCGCGGCGAGCAGCTCGTCCGGCTCCGAGTACTGGACCAGCTTGCCGGCGCGGAAGATGGCGATGCGATCGCCCATTTTGATCGCTTCGTCGATATCGTGGCTGACGAACATGATCGTCTTCTTGAGCTCCTGCTGCATCTTCAGGAATTCGTCCTGGATCACCGCCCGGTTGATCGGGTCGATGGCGCCGAACGGTTCGTCCATCAGCATCACGGGGGGATCGGCGGCCAGCGCCCGGGCCACGCCGATGCGCTGCTGCTGCCCGCCGGAAAGCTCGCTGGGATAACGCTTGAGGAAGGCATCCGGCTCCAGCGCGATCATGTGCATCATCTCGCGGGCGCGCTCCCGGTACTTGGCCTTGTCCCAGCCCAGCAGCTTGGGCACTACGGTGATGTTCTCCTCGATGGTCATGTTGGGGAACAGACCGATCTGCTGGATCACGTAGCCGATGTTGCGGCGCAGGTCCTGGGTGTCGAGGCTGGTGGTGTCCTCTTCGTTGATGAACACCTTGCCCGAGGTCGGGCGGATGATGCGGTTGATCATCTTCAGGGTGGTGGTCTTGCCGCAGCCCGAGGGGCCGAGCAGGATGCAGATCTCGCCGCTCGGCACCTCCATGCTGATGTGGTCGGCGGCGGTCACCGCGCCCTTGGGCGTGTCGAAGACCTTGGTCAAGTTGTCGAGTCGAATCATGAAGCGGTCCTTGTCGGGTCGGCAGCCTGTTGTAGTTTGCAGCGCGTGGCGCGGAGGCGAATCAGGTAGTGGCGGCGCGTTCCATGCCCTTGGGCGTCAGCCGCTTCTGCAGGGCCAGCAGCGCATAGTCGACGATGATCGCCAACACGCTGACGGCCACGGCGCCGAGGATCAGCTGACGAGGGTCGGACTGGGAAATGCCGCGGCTGATGAGCGTGCCGAGCCCGCCGGCGCCGATGTAGGCGGCGATCGCCATGACGCCGATGTTGAGCACCACGGCGGTACGCACGCCGGCCATGATCACCGGCACGGCGAGCGGAATCTCGACCATGCGCAGGCGCTGGTTCTGGCTCATGCCCACGCCGCGCGCGGCTTCGCGCAGGGCCGGGTCGACGTTGTTGATGGCGGTGTAGGTGTTGCGGATGATCGGCAGCTGCGAGTACAGCAGCACCGCGATGACCGCCGGCATGTAGCCGATGCCCTGGCCGATGATCGAGAGGATCGGAATCATGATCCCGAACAGCGCGATGGAGGGAATGGTCACGATGATCGAGGCGATGTAGAGCACGGTCTTGGCGATGCGCTCGTTCTTGGTGATGGCGATGCCGATGGGAACGCCGGTCAGCGTGGCGATCCCCACCGCGACACCCACCAGGCTGATGTGCTCGAGGGTGAGGGTCCCCAGCAACTCGAGATTGTCGAGAAAATATTGCAGTAATTCCACGGCACGGACCTCGCACTCGCGATGGAGTGGTTTGTTTGAACTCGTATAAATTTCTTATATGAAAGGCTTTTTATAAGTTCGTATTATGTGATGAGCATAACACGCTCTCTGCAAGTGCCCCCCGTTTTGGGCATTAGGATGTGTCATATCATTCATTTTCAGTGGCAATGAGCGTTCGATAGGCAACGCATCGACTTCGCCGTATGCTCGTCGACGATAATGCCGTGTTTTGATTTTCCTTGCAGGAGGCCGCCCCTTGAGCACTCGTCGGACGAATTACCGACTCGCCGCCGCCCAGATGAACTGCGTCCTGGCCGATGTCGCGTGCAATCTCGAGACGCATCGTCGCGTCATCGAATCGGCGCGCCACCGGGAGGTCGATGTCCTGGTGTTCCCCGAGCTTTCGTTGACCGGTTACGACCTGGGCACGCGCGTCCCCGAGGTCGCGATGGACCGCGATGATCCGCGTCTGCTCCAGCTGGCGGATGCCGCCGGCGACATGCTGACCGTGGTGGGCTTCGTCGAGCGCTGCGCCCGCGGCGAGTACGCCAACGCCATGGCGTGTCTGTGCGAGGGGCGTGTCGTTGCCGTGCATCGCAAGCTCAACCTCTGCACCTACGGCGGGCACGAGGAGGGCAAGCATTTCGGCAAGGGGCAGACGCTCACCGTTACCGATGCCGACGGCCTCGCCTGCGGGGTGATGATCTGCGCCGACCTCTGGAATCCGGGCCTGGCCCATGCGGCCATGCTGGAACGGCCAGACGTGATGCTCACACCGGTCAACGCGGCGACGGGAATGGTCGACGGCGATTTCGACGACGAAGGCAACTGGCTGATCTGCCTGAAGTTCTACGCCATGATGTACGCCACGCCGATGGTCATGGCGCATCGCTACGGGGCCGAGGGCGACGGCTGGTTCTGGGGCGGTAGCTGCATCGTCGGCGTCGACGGCCGGGTGCTGGCGCGGGCCGAGGACGGCGAGACCCTCGTCAGCGCCGACATCGACACCGACGAGATCGACGCCGCGCGCTTCGCGATGCCGACCCACCGCGACGCCGACACGCCGCTGGTAGCCTCGTTGATGGCGCAGCGGCTGGAGCGGGAGCGTCGCGGCTGAGGCCGTGGCCCTGGCGCTCCGTGCCTGCGGGTGTCTCCAGTTCGTCTCCCGTCCGTATCCAGTCCGCGTCGAGTCCGTGAAACCGAGTGCGTAAAACGTAGAGGGTCCGTTGCCGGGAGGATCGGGGCCGCTGCCGGGAGGACCGAGGGCGGAGTCCCGCCGGCCTCGCGCGGCGCCGCTCTGCGGCGCCGACTGTCGTCATCTCAGTGCTCCGAGGGGGCCAGCTCGGGGCGCGTGAACGGCAGCTTCGACAAGACGGCATAGCACAGGGCCGCGGCGATGACGCCCACCAGTGGCGGCAGGATCGGGGAGAAGTACGCCATGCCGGAGCCCACCGCGTAGGATGCCAGGCCGGTCCAGTTGAAAGCGGGCAAGTTGGCGCTGTTCAGCGTTGGATAGCGGCCCTTATGGCGGCACCAGAAGTCCGCCATGATCACGCCCCCGATCGGCGGGATGAAGGTGCCGAGCAGTACCAGGAACGGAATCAGCAGGTTGTACATCCCGCCCACGGCCAGCACGGTGCCGATGGCGGCGCCGGTCACGGTGACTACCCTGCGTTTATCGGTACGCAGCAGATTGCAGCCGGCGACCGCGAAGTTGTAGATGGTGTTGTCCTGGGTGGTCCAGATGTTGAGGAACAGCATCAGCACGGCAAGTACCACGAAGCCCTGGGCCAGCATGACATCGACGATATCCGCCTGCTGGTAGATCATCGCCCCCAGTGCGCCGGTCAGCACCATCAGGCCGTTGCCGATGAAGAAGGCGGCCAGCGTGGCGATCACGGCGATCTTTGGGGTACGGGCGAAACGACTCCAGTTGGTGGCCTGGGTGCCGCCGCTGATGAAGGTCCCGATCACCACGGTGATGGCGGCGGCAAAGCTCATGCTCTCGTAGGGCGTCTGGCCCGCAAGGCCGGAAAGCCCGCCGACATCCACCAGGCCGGTGTAGAGGCTGATCAGGATGAACAGCATCATCGCCGGGACGGCGAAGCGGGAAAGCAGGTCCAGTCCGCGAAAGCCGACCATCGCGGTGATGCAAAAGGCGAAGCCGAACAGCACCATCAGCGGAATCTTGAGCGACTCCGACAGGCCGGTGGTCTTGACCAGGACCACGGCGATGGTGGCGGTGCCCCAGGCGTACCAGCCGATCTGGGTGAAGCCGAGCACGAAGTCGGATACCTTGCTGCCCACCTCGCCAAAGCAGAAGCGCCCCATCAGCACGGCGTTGAGGCCGCTCTTGCAGGCGATATAACCCAGGGCCGCCGCATAGGCGCCCAGCAGCAGGTTGCCGACAAGAATCACCCCCAGCAGCTCGCCGAACGGGAAGGCGACGCCGAGCGAGCCGCCTGCCCACATGGTGGCGGTGAAAAAGGTAAAACCGAGCAGTACAACCGAGGTGGAGAGCAGCCCTTTGCGTTCGCTGCTGGGGACTTCGCTCAAAGGGTAGTCCGAGTGTTCCATCGTATGCTCCGCGGAGAGTTGGCATGCAGCACTGGCATGAAGCGTAGGGATGACGCCTTAGCATGAGTCGTGCGGGATCGTCTTGCTGCACCATGCATGAAGCAAGAGTCGTTCCACTCTGGGGGGAATGGCCACGATCGTGCGCAGTGGCCGCCTCCTGCTTGCCGATGAGGCAATGGCGCGGACAGCATGCGCGATCAACGCCGCGATGCGAGGCGGTCGTGGCGCGCGAGTCTTGCATCAGCATGGTGCACGGGTGGCCATTATGAGGCATGGCGTCTTGAGACGTAAAAACGCCCGAGGCACTGCCTCGGGCGTTTTGATGCCAGCGGGGACATCCCTCAGCAGCTGTCGTGCTTCGTGGTGTCCCGTTGGGGGCTTACACCCAGCGGCGACGGCGTCGTGTCTTCCAGCGCCGGTCGATGAAGCGCTCGCCGCCCTCGAAGGCTTGCAGGCGCGCCTCCAGGTAGAACCACTCGGCATCGCAGCTCAACTCCGCCCAGGTCTCGGTGTGTACCTGCCAGTCGTCGCGCTGAAAGGCCTGGCGCCAGCTCTTGCTCATGGTCGCGGTGGCCGGAGCCTCGGGATGGATGGTGTAGCGCTCGTCCGCCGAGGCGATGTTGGTCAGGCCGTGGTCGTAGGCGATCTCGCCGAAGTCGTCGATGATGGCATGCCGGGTCCAGCCGTCGGTCAGCGAGTGGGTGACGTCCCGGGACTGTTCTCCCGCGCGTACGACCCGGTGCTGCATGGGTCCGGAAAACACCGCCGGTTCGAACTGCACGGGCGGCGTATCGTGCGGGGGGCGCTGGGGCAGCGTGAGCCGCGAGTCGGCCTCGTGCAGGGTCAGCGCCACCGGATAAGGGCTCGGCCAGACCAGCGGCCAGTAGGCGGTGGTCACCGAGACGCGCAGCCGATGACCGGCAATGAAGCGATAGCAGGTCTGGTTCAGTGACACGGTCACGTCGAGCGGCGTATCGCACGGCACCTCGGAAGGCGTGACGTGACTGTCGCGGTGGCAGAGGTTGAGCACGCCGTAGGAGACGCGCTGCGACACGCCTTCGGGCGAGACGTCGCACACGCGCACGATCAGGTTGGCGCGCGGCTGGTCGACGCTGACCCGCAGCGAGAGCGTGGGGCGCCCCAGGATCACCGTGTCGGACGCCAGCGGCTCGGTGTCGTAGGTCAGCGAGTGGGCGTCGTCGCCACGCTGGTCGCCGGCGATCTCGGGGCCGCTGCTGTGGGGGATGTACTCGCCGCATTGCAGGCCATTGTCGGCCGGGGCGCGCAGTCTGACCACCCTCGGGCGGGCGGCGCCGTCTTCCGCGGCCTGCAGTTCGCCGTTGCCCAGCGCCAGCTCGCGGGAGGCGATGTGCGGGCTCGGCCACTGGGTCTCGGCGAGCCATTCGCCGGGCACTTCGAGGCGTTGCGGATCGGCCTCGGAAAAGGACGGACAGAACACGCGGTACAGCGGTTCTTCCATGATGCCGGTGTCGCGATCCTTCAGCCAGTAATCCCACCAGCGCAGCGCTTCCTGGAGAAAGCCGATGGTCGGCCCCGGCATCGCCAGGTGCGGGTAGGCGTGTGGCCAGGGGCCGACGATGCCGCGCCGGGGACAGGGCGCGTGCTCGAGAATCTCGGCGACGAAGTTGACGTAGGCATCGGCCCAGCCGGTAACGGCCAGGGTCGGTGTCGTCAGACGCGAATAATCCTCGCATACCGAGCCGTGGCGCCAGTAGCCATCGCGCGTCTGGTGATCGAACCAGTTCTCGGCGACGAAGGGTTGATGGGCGAGCCGGTGCTGCCAGAGTTCGCGCCAGTCGTCGCGCAAGGCGGGATCCGGCGGCCGCGACATGAAGGACAGCGACGAGGCCGCCCAGCCGAAGTTTTCGTTGAGCACGCAGCCGCCCTTGTAGTGGACGTCGTCGTGATAGCGGTCGACGGTGGCACCGACGGCGATGATCGCGCCGAGCGCCGGCGGCTGGCGCGAGGCCACCTGCAGCGAATTGAAGCCGCCCCAGGAAATGCCCAGCATGCCGACGCGGCCGCTGCACCAGGGCTGCTCGGCGAGCCAGGCGATCGCGGCGACGATGTCGTCCTGCTCGCTGGCCAGGTATTCGTCTTCCAGCACGCCGTCCGAGTCACCGCTGCCGCGCAGATCGATGCGCAGCGCGGCGTAGCCGTGGCCGGCGAAGTAGGGATGCATGCGCTCGTCGTCGGCACTGGTGGCATCCCGCTTGCGGTAGGGAATGCACTCGATGATCGCGGGGACGGGATGGGTCTCGGCGTCCGCCGGCCGCCACATTCGTGCCGCGAGTCGGCTGCCGTCGGGCAGCGGAATGAACAGTGCCGGTTCCTCGACGATCGGGTACGGGAAGTCACGCACTTCCCGGGCATCGGGTTGGCTTCCACTCGGAAACATGGGGCGTCCTGTCGTCGGAACGGGGCGATGCATGCATCGCCCCGCAGGTGAAAGACTGAGGTGAAAGGCTGGAAAATCCGCAGAAACGGACGATCACATGAGGTCGTTTTCGGTGAGGAAATCCTTGGCGACCCGTTCGATGTTCTGATCGTCGACATCCACGCGGCGGTTGAGGTCGATCAACGTCTCGTCGTTCAACGCGGCGGACATCTCGTTGAGCAGGGGCTCGAGGTTGGGATGCGCGTCGAGCGTTTCCTCGCGTACCACCGGCGCCAACTGGTAGACCGGGAAGAACTGCTGGTCGTCGTCGAGCACCTCGAAGTCGAAGGCGCCGTTGCGACCATCGGTGGCGAACACCAGTGCCACATCGACTTCCTCTTCACGCAGCGCACTGTAGGTCAGCCCCGAGTCCATGCGCTTGACGTTGGAGCGCGGGAATTCGAACCCGTAGGCTTCCTGCAGCGGCCGCAGGCCGTCGTCGCGGGCATAGAATTCAGCATTGGAGGCGAGCGTCAGGTCGGCGCCGTCGTTCATGGCCTCGGCCAGGTCCGAGAGGGTGTGGATGTCACGTTCCTCGGCATCGGCCTCGCGCATGGCGAGCGCGTAGGTGTTGTTGGTGTCCGAGGGATCCAGCCAGATCAGGCCTTTCTCGGCATCCAGGCGCTTGGCGGTGGCATAGGTCTCGGCGGCATCTGCCGGCTGCGGCTGGTCGTTGAACAGGATCACCGAGTTGCCGGTGTATTCCCAGTAGAGATCGACCTGGCCGTTCTCCTGCGCCTGGCGCAGCACCGAGGTGCCCAGCCCGTCGCGCTTGTCGACGTTGTAGCCGTTGGCCTCGAGCAACTGGAAGGTGGCCGAGGTGAGGATCAGGTGCTCGGTGTAGTTGAGCCCACCGACCACGATGGGGTCGTCTTGCGCGTGTGCCGTCGTGGCGACGGCGGAAAGGCTCAGTCCCAGCGTTGTCAGCAGTGCCGTAATGGGGTGTTTCATGGCAGCGACATGCCTCCGTTGTTATAGCGTGTTATCGGGTTGCGACTTTCGTCGTTCCCCAGAGTAACCTACCCCGCTGCCGGAATTGATGAAGATCCGTGATGCCTGCGATTTCGAATGCCAACAGATGGTGGCATGAGATGGTGGCATGAGAGGGTGGCAAGAGAGAGTGGCATGACCGCCATGGATGACAGCGCACCACCTGATGGCCAGACAGGCGGTGCCCGGGGGCGCGGCGGGATTGCTCGATGCACGAGGGCGCGGCATGGCGAGCCCTCGGATAACGGTCAGTGGCGGGAGTTAGGTGGCTCCGACGAGGCGTTGTCGTCGTCGGTGTCGGCGGGCTTGACCTGATCGGTGTAGCAGGGCGACGAGGCGGGCGTGCGGTCGTCCGCTTCTTGATCCTCCGTCTCCAGCGCCTTGAGCAGCATGTCGCGCAGATACGGAAGGTGCGAGTGCTGTGGCTCCCGGGAGGCGGTCAGCAGGGTGAGCGTGCCCTCGCGCGTCCAGCGCATGAGAGGCAGCAACACGTCGGGATCGTCCTCGATCTCCCAACGATAGCGGTGGGCGAAGACGGCGTCGCTGATGTCTCCCTGGTGCCAGGCACGGCGCAGGGCGTTGGAAGGCGAGGCGTCACGGTACCAGTCGGTCAATTCCAGCGACTCGCGCCGCTTGCCTCGGGGCCACAGCCGGTCGACGAGAACGCGTGCGCCATCCTCGGGCTCGGCGGTTTGGTAGATACGCTTGATCGCGATCGTGTAAGGCATCCTGCTTTCCTCCGCGAGGGTCTCGCCAGCCGGCGAGTGTCTCTGTCTTTCGGGCTAGGCGATCCGGTAGGAATACGCCATCTCGGCCAGGGGACCGCGTCCGCCGGCCAGGGTGAGCGCCAGGTCATGGAGACCTTCCCATACGGGCAGCGCGACCGCGCCCTTGATCGCCAGATCGAGGCGCTGGGCGAACAGCAGCAGCTTGTGAAGCCGCTTGAGCGGCATGCGGTTCAGGGCTTGCTGATAGAGCGGCCGCCGCTTGTCGGGAATCGGCGGGCGCTGCGCCTTGCAGGCGTGGTCGAGGCTTTGCCCCTGGTCGAGGTGCTGCGCCAGCGACAGGAAGATGCGCAGCTCGCGGGTCAGTGCCCACAGCACCACGGGAGCCTCCACCCCTTCGCCACGCAGGCCGCGGACGATGCGCGAGACACGTACGCGTTCGCCGCGCAGGCAGGCGTCGATCAGCGTGAAGACGTCGTACCGGGCACTGTCTTCCACGCCACCGGCGATGGCCTGAGTGTCGAGCCGTGCATTGGCGGGGTAGAGCAAGGCGAGCTTCTGCAGTTCCTGATCGGCGGCCAGCAGGTTGCCCTCGGTGCGCTCGCCGAGCAGGCGGGCCGCGTCCATGTCCAGGGACAGCCCGTGGCGGCTCGCGCGATCGCGCACCCAGAAGTGCAGGCGCTGATGGTCCACCGGCCACACCGGCACGAACACGCCGATCTTGTCCAGGGCCTTGAACCAGGCGCTGGACTGCGCGCGCCGGTCGAGACGCGCACTGCTGATCAGCAGGATGTCGTCGCTGTCCTTGGCCTGGCGCGCGTAGGCATCGAGAGCCTTGGCGCCTTCCTGGCCCGGGGACTGGCCGCCCAGACGCAGTTCGATGAGCTTGCTCGAGGCGAACAGCGACATGCTGGCGGCCGATTCGGTCAGGCGCCCCCATTGGAAGCCGTTTTCCACGTGCAGCACCTCGCGCTCCTCGACGCCGCGCTGGCGCGCGGCGGCGCGGATGGCGTCGCATGCTTCCATGTGGATCAGCGGCTCGTCGCCGGCGACGATGTACACCGGGTGCAGCCGCTTGCCGAGAGCGTCGTCCAGTTTGTCGGGAAAGACCTTCATGGTGTCTCTAGGGCGCGCAGGCGATCGACGAGTTGACGTGCCGCCTCCTGGCGGAGCGAGGCGAGCGCTTCATTGCGCAGCTCGTCCTGGGAGAGCAGGTTGTCGTTGTCGACGGTCAGGTTGGTGCTGGCCTCAAGGGTCTGCTGATCGAGCAGGTAGGCGTTGTCCTCGCTGCGCTGCACCGAGAAGGGCACGGTGAGCGTCAGGCGGCGCTGCTGGTTGCCGCTGCTGCCTTGCGTCAGGCGTGTCTCGCGGATCTGCTCCTCGTCCAGATTGACGCGCAGGGGCGCGTCGTCCTCGAGCGAGGCGCCGGCGCCTTGCAGGGCCTGCGCGACGGCATCGCGCAATTCGCCCGAAGGCGAGGACAACGCGACGGCGGGCACGTCGAGCGCGGTGTCGCCGACGCCGCGGAGTTGAAAGCCGCATCCGGCGAGCAGCGTGGTGGCGGCGAGCAGAATCAGGGCACGGGAGATGAACGAACGGCGCTTCACGCGGGCCTCCTTGCGAGCTTGTGCCCGCTCCCAGGGAGCGGGCATGTGAGCCGGATCAATTGGCGACGATGTTGACCAACTTGCCGGGCACGACGATGACCTTGCGAATGGTCTTGCCCTCGGTGTGGCGACGTACGTTCTCCGCCTCCAGCGCCTGGGCCTCGATGGCGGCCTTGTCGGCGGCCGCCGGCACGTCGAGACGCGCACGCAGCTTGCCGTTGACCTGGACCGCCAGTTCGACGCTGTCCTTGACCATGGCCGCCTCGTCGGCCTGCGGCCAGGCGGCGTCGATGACCGGGGTGTCGTGACCCAGGGCATCCCACAAGGCATGGCAGGCGTGAGGTACGATCGGCGCCAGCACCAGCACGCAGGCTTCCAGTGCCTCGCGCGTGACCGCCAGGCCTTGCGGCGAGGTGTCCTCGAAGCGGCCGATGGCGTTGACCAGTTCCATTACCGCGGCGATGGCGGTGTTGAAGGTGGTGCGGCGGCCGATGTCGTCGCTGGCCTTGGCGATGGTCTCGTGGGTCTTGCGACGCAGCGTCTTCTGGTCGTCGTTCAGGGCGTCGGCATCCAGGGCCGCGGGCGTGCCGGCGTCCAGGTGATCGGCGACGAGCTTCCAGAGCCGCTTCAAGAAGCGGTGTGCGCCCTCGACGCCGGAGTCGGACCACTCCAGCGATTGCTCGGGGGGAGCAGCGAACATCATGAACAGGCGCACGGTGTCGGCACCGAAGCGGTCGATCATCGCCTGCGGGTCGACGCCGTTGTTCTTGGACTTGGACATCTTCTCGATGCCGCCCATCTCCACCGGCTGGCCGTCCTCGCGCAGGATGGCGCTGACCGGACGGCCCTTGTCGTCGCGCTGGACGTCGACGTCGGCGGGGTTGAACCAGTCCTTGCTGCCGTCGTCGTTGGCACGGTAGAAGGTCTCGGCGATGACCATGCCCTGGGTGAGCAGGCGCTGGAAGGGCTCGTCGCTCGCGACCAGGCCGAAGTCGCGCATCAGCTTGTGGAAGAAGCGCGCGTAGAGCAGGTGCAGGATGGCGTGCTCGATGCCGCCGATGTAGAGATCCACCGGCAGCCAGTAGTCGGCACGTTCGTCGAGCATCGCCTCCATGTTGTCGGCGCTGGCGAAGCGCGCGTAATACCAGGACGATTCCATGAAGGTATCGAAGGTATCGGTCTCGCGCGTCCACCCCTCGCCGAGGTCATAGAATGCCGGCATTTTCTTGAGCGGCGAGCCGGAGGCATCGACCTCGACTTCCATCGGCAGGGCGACGGGCAGTTCGTCGTCGGTCAGCGGCACGGTCTGGCCTTCGGGGCCGTACTTGACCGGGATCGGCGCGCCCCAGTAACGCTGACGGGCCACGCCCCAGTCGCGCAGGCGGAAGTTGGTCTTCACCGTGCCCTGTCCGTTGGCCTCGAGGCGCGCGGCGATGGCATCGAAGGCGGCGTCGAACTCGAGCCCGTCGAATTCGCCGGAGTTGATCAGCTTGCCGTGCTCGGTATGCGCGCCCTGGGACAGATCCGGCGTGTTGCCTTCGGCGTCGGCGATCACCGGCTCGATGGGAATGCCGTACTTGGTGGCGAATTCCCAGTCGCGCTGGTCGTGGGCGGGGACCGCCATGACCGCGCCGGTGCCGTATTCCATGAGAACGAAGTTGGCGACGAAGATCGGCACTTCACGACCGGTCAGCGGATGAATCGCCTTGTGGCCGGTGTCCATGCCCTTCTTCTCCATGGTCGCCAGCTCGGCCTCGGAATTGCCGCCCTGCTGGCATTCCTCCAGGAAATCGCCCAGCGCGGGGTTGTCCTGGGCCGCCTGCCTGGCCAGCGGATGGCCGGCGGCGACGGCGACGTAGGTGACGCCATAGAGGGTATCGGGACGCGTGGTGTAGACCTCGAGCTGCTCGCTGCTGTCGGCCACCGCGAAGCTCAGCTCGACCCCGGTGGACTTGCCGATCCAGTTGCGCTGCATGGTCTTGACCTGCTCGGGCCAGTCGACCTTGTCCAGGTCTGCGAGCAGCTCATCGGCGTAATCGGTGATCTTGAGGAACCACAGCGGGATTTCCTTGCGCTCGACCAGCGCGCCGCTGCGCCAGCCGCGCCCTTCGATCACCTGCTCGTTGGCGAGCACGGTCTGATCGACGGGGTCCCAGTTGACCGTGGACATCTTCTTGTAGACCAGGCCCTTCTCCACCAGCTTGGTGAAGAACCACTGCTCCCAGCGATAGTAGTCGACGTCGCAGGTGGCGAATTCGCGGTTCCAGTCATAGGCGAAGCCCAGGGCCTTCAACTGGCGACGCATGGCGTCGATGTTGTCGTACGTCCAGGCGCCGGGCGGGACCCGGTTCTTGATCGCGGCGTTTTCGGCGGGCATGCCGAAGGCGTCCCAGCCCATCGGCTGGAGGACGTTCTTGCCCTGCATGCGCTGGAAGCGCGAGACCACGTCGCCGATGGTGTAGTTGCGCACGTGCCCCATGTGCAGCTTGCCGCTGGGGTAGGGGAACATCGACAGGCAGTAGAATTTCTCCCGGGTCGCGTCCTCGACGGCCTTGAAGCACTGGTTCTTGTCCCAGAAGGTCTGGGCGGCGGATTCGATTGCGTGCGGCGTGTACTGTGCGTCCATCGGTTTGATCTGGCACCTTGCGTTGGGCTTGGCTTGAAGCGGATAACGCCCGGCACCGCGATGTGGTAGAAACGGAGGTGAACGGACGTTGTCTGTGTGATATGTCAGGCCGTCAGGATACCCCAGTCATGCGCCTACAGGTAGGGGCGTGACCTCGACGACAGTCAGGAGACGCATTATGAGCGAACGTCACGAGCAAGAGAATCGCTTGAGCCGTGCCTACGAACGGGTACTCGAACGGCTCGAGAAGGGCGCCGGTGACCTGTCGTGGGAGTCGTTGCAGCGCGAGATGGATGACGCCATCGAGTTCGAGGCGGAACTCGAGACCTACACCAAGGACGAGCTGGCCCTGCTGCGCGCCTGGGTCGAGCGCGACATGCGCGACCTGCGACAGTTCCTGGCCCACGGCGGCGAAGGCATCGCCACCTGGCTGGGAATCGACCTCGGCGCCGTCTCGCGGCGGGTCACCGAGGCGCTGTTTTCCATCGCCGACCGCACCACCGTCGACCAGGCGCGTTTCGCGGACGACCTCGAAGCTGCGCGCGCCGACTATGTCGAAGGCGAGATGGCGGTGCCCGGCCGCATGCGCTGCGTGCACTGCGATACGGAAGTGATCCTCGAGACCATCACCCGGCTCGAGCCCTGCCACCACTGCGGTCATCGCTATTTCGCACGCGCCAGGGGATAAGGCCGAGAGAAAGGGCACAAGGGAAGGGCATGAGGGGCGTCAGACACTCGACGCCCCTGGCCGCTTCATTGGAGGGAGCCACCCTGCTTGGCGCTGGATGGTCTGAATGCGATGTCGTTTGAACGGTCACCCTGCGGCGTGTAGGGGGGTGACCTGAGCGCGAGGTCGTTGTGCTGCCTGCCAGAGTTCGTACTTGAGTTGCATTTCCAGCCACATCTCCGCGCTGGTGCCCAGCGCCTGCTCAAGGCGCAGTGCCATATCCGCCGAGATACCGGCATTGCCGTTGAGAATGCGAGACAGCGCAGCGCGCGTGACGCCCAGACGCTTGGCGGCCTCGGTGACTGAGATGTCACCGATGTACTCGCGCAGTACGGCGCCAGGGTGCGCGGGGTTGTGCATGCGGTTCATGCGGCCTCCTAGTGATAGTCACTGCTAGTGATAGTCCTGATAGTCCACCAAGATGGCGTCTTCGCCATCGAACGTGAAGGTAAGCCGCCAGTTTCCATTGACGGTGATGGTCCAGTGTCCGTGCAAGCTGCCCTTGAGTGGATGGAGCCTCCAGCCTGGCGCGTTCATGTCTTCAGGGCCCTTCGCGCTATCCAGTGCGGTGAGCTGGATTCGTAGCTTGGTGGCGTGCTTGGCCTGGATGCCGGCAGTCGAGCCGGTCTCGAAGAACTTGCGCAGCCCTTTGTGTTGGAAGCTCTTGATCATTCGAGTAGCGTATAGTTTCGCTATACGAATGGCAAGGGACTGGTGCCTCTCGTCACCCTCGTCGTGGTCCGGCACGTGGCGTGCCATGGGCCGGGCTCGAAAATGGTGTCTGGATCGGGCCATTGGGCATGGGGAAAAGTTTGATATCGTCGCACCCCGAAACACGATCGAAGACCCAACCACGACCAAGACGAGGAGACAGGCATGCATGACGAGGGGCTGCCCGACGCGATGGCGGCGATGTTGCTGACCGGACACGGGGGCATCGACAAGCTGGTTTATCGCCAGGACGTGCCCGTGCCGAGACCCGCCCATGGCGAGGTCCTGGTGCAGGTGACCGCGACGGCCAAGAACAATACCGACCGCAAGGCGCGGGAAGGGCTTTATCCGACCAAGGACAAGGGAGACACGACCTCGTTCCAGATCGGCGGTGCCCCGACCCTGACCTTTCCTCGCATTCAGGGTGCCGATGTGGCCGGGCGCGTGGTCGCTGTCGGCGAGGGCGTGAGTGAAGAACGCATCGGCCAGCGCGGGTTGCTGGATTTCAATATCTATGCCGACGACCGCCCCGACATCAACCTGACGCCCGACTATTACGGTCATGGGGCCGATGGCGGCTTCGCCGAGTACGTTGCCGTGCCTTCGGCGCAGTTCCATACGGTGGACAACCCGGAACTGGCCGATGCCGAACTCGCCGCCATGGGCATGTGTTCCTACCAGACCGCGCTGCACATGCTGAACGCCGCCAACGTGCAGGCCGGCGAACGCGTGCTGGTGACCGGTGCCAGTGGCGGGGTGGGCACGGCCCTGATTCGGCTCTGCCGCATCATGGGAGCGATTCCCTACGCGCTGAGCCAGCCGGACAAGGCTGCTTCGTTGATGGCGCTGGGGGCGGAGGCCGTGCTGGATCGCACGGACATGGAGGATTTCACCGAGAAGGTGAAGGCCCTGACGCAGGGCGCGCCCATCGATGCGGTCATGGATCTGGTCGGCGGCGAGATGACCGACCGCTTCATCGACACCATGATCTTCGACATGACGCGCCGCACCACGTACCCGCGATTGAGCATCGCCGGGGCGAGCGGCGGTAATCTCAGCGAGATCATGTGGACGCGGATCTATCTGTATCAGGTGCAGATATTCGGCGTGTCCCACGGCACGCGCGACGAGGCCGAGCAACTGGTGGACTGGATCCGCACGGGGCAGTTGACGCCGGTACTGCACGCGGCGTTCAAGCTTTCCGAGTTGCATGACGCCGAACGTTACTTCGTCAATCGCAACAGCAATTACCTGGGCAAGATCGTGATCGTCCCCGATTCGCAGTGGCAAGCGCATGGCGCCCCGTACGCACTGAAGGGTGAACAATGAGCGAAGAACTGACACTGCAATTGATCGACCTGCATGCCGGCGGTGATGTCAGCCGTATCGTGACCGGCGGCATCGACCCGCTGCCGGGCAATACGGTGCGCGAGAAGATGGAGTACCTGCGCGAGGATGCCGACGGCCTGCGCCAGCTGTTGCTCAGCGAGCCCTATGGCATTCCCGAGATGTCGGTGGATCTGCTCGTTCCCGCCAGCGATCCGGAAGCCGAGGTGGGCTACATCATCATGGAGGTGATGGGCTATCCCATCTATTCCGGGTCCAACACCATCTGCACCGCCACGGCCGTGCTGGAAAGCGGCCTCGTGCCCAAGCGCGAGGGGCATCAGCGCTTCATCCTGGAGTCCGCGGCCGGCCTGGTGCATATCGAGGCGCGGGTGGAAAACGGCGTCGTGGAAGCCATCACCTGCGAAGGGCTGCCCAGTTACATCGACACCTACCGGGCCAGCATCCATGTGCCTTCGGTCGGCGACGTGACCTACAGCGTCGCCTACAGCGGAGGGTTCTACGCAATGGTGGATGCCGCCGAGCTGGGCTTCTCGTTGAATCGGGACGAGGAGGCACGGCTGGCGGAGTGCGCCCATGCCATCGTCGAGGCGATCCAGGCCGAGCGAGGCTTCTCGCACTACACCCTGGGTGATGTGGGGCCGCTGCCGTTCCTGCATTTCATGGGGCCGGTCGAGCAGGTCGCCGACGGCTTCTTCCGCTCGCGCTCGACGACCTACGTGCACCCGGGCGTGATCTGCCGCAGCACGACCGGTACGGGCACCTCGGCGCGCCTGGCGCTGATGCATCATGAGGGCACGCTGCAGCCGGGGGACAAGCTGGAGACCGTGTCCCTGCGCGGCACGGGCTTCATCGGCGAGTTCACCGGCTCCCGGCAGGAAGGGGACCATCGGGTGGCCGAGAACACCATCACCGGCAAGGCTCACATGCTGGCTCGCTCGGACATCGTCATCAATTGCAACGATCCGCTGGTGGAGTGCGGCAGCCTGCACCATATCCTGACCAGCGGTCATCGCAGGACCGAGGCGTTGCCCGTCGAGGAAGAGGTGTCGCTGTCGGACTAGGCCGTGGCCTGGCCCCCGGCACGAGGCGCGGGATTCACCGCGCCTCGTGCCGGGACCGGCGCATGCTAGGTACGACGGCGCCAGCGCAGCCCGGGGACGAGCAGCAGCAGGGCGAGTCCCCAGGCCGGCCAGCTGCCGGTCCGGGTGAAGGGCGTCAGGCCTTGCATGGGCTGGACCTCGCCGTTGACGCTGGTGGTCTCGAAGCGCGGCGCGCGCTGCGTGATCCGGCCCTGGGCGTCGATGATGGCGGTGACGCCGTTGCTGGTGGCGCGGAGGACGTAACGGCCGTTCTCCAGGGCGCGTAGCTGGGCCATCTGCAAGTGCTGAAGCGGGCCGATGGAGTCTCCGAACCAGGTGTCGTTGGACACGGTCAGCAGCACGTTGGCGTCGCGCGCCCGGTTGGCGACCAGATCCGCATAGATGATTTCGTAGCAGATCGCACTGCCCAGCTGCATGCCGGCGGCCTCGATCGGTGCCTGGTCGGCGTCACCGGCGGTGAAGCTCGACATGGGCAGGTTGAAGAAGGCGATGATGCCGCGCAGCAAGCCCTCCAGCGGCAGGTATTCGCCGAACGGCACCAGATGCTCCTTGCGGTAGCTGCCCTCGCTGGCGCCGACCCCGATGACCGAATTGTAGTAATCGCCGTTTGCCTCCCGTTGCACGATGCCGGTCAGCAAGGCCGTGTCCGGCGGAAGCGTCGCCTGCACGCGCTCGAGCACGGGGCGTGCCTGGGCCGCGAACATCGGCAGGGCGGTCTCCGGCCACACGATCAGGTCGGTCCCCTCGGGCTGGGCGCGAGTGAGCGTGCTGTAGGTGTTGGCAGCGGCGCGCTGGCCCTCGGCGCTCCACTTGGTCAGTTGCGGGAGATTGCCCTGCAGCAAGGCGACGCGCTTGGGTTCACCCTGGGGTGTCGTCCATTGCGCGGGAAGCAGCATCGGGATGACCCAAATGGCGGCCAGTGGCGCCAGGGCCCAGTAGCGCTTTCGGCACAGCGCGACCAGCAGGGTCCCGCTCAGCGCGACGAACAAGGAGAGCAGGTAGACGCCGCCGACGGGAGCCCAGGGCGCCAGGGGCGACGCGACATGGGCGCTGCCCAGCAGCAGCCAGGGGAACCCCGTGAACGCCCAGGTTCGCAGCGCTTCGCCCAGCACCCAGGCGCCCGCGAAGGTCAGCATGGCCCAGCGGGGCGAGGTGAAGCGCCGATAGACGCCGAATATCACGGCATAGAACAGCGCCAGCGTGACGACGAACAATGCCGTCAGAAAGACGGCCAGCGGTACGCCGGTGTAGCCGTAATCGTGAATCGACACATAGATCCACGACGTGCCGGCGCCGAACAGCCCGACGCCGTAGCTCCAGCCGCGCAAGGCGGCCTGACCGGTGGTGAGGTCGTGCAGCCCGTAGAAGACCATGGCGACGGCAATCGGGCCGATCCACCAGAGCGAGAACGGGGCGAAGGTCAGGGTCGTGAGCGCGCCGGCGGCCAGCGCGACGAGATATCCCATCCAGGGGCGATAGGCTCGGGAAGACAGCATGAGGCACTCCTTGTCGAAGGTGCCTCTTATAACAGAGCAGGGCGCCGTGGGCCATGCCGCAACGAGGACGACGTGGCGTCACGGCGCACTTGGGTCATTCCCTTTCGGCTTGCGCCGTCTCGCTGCTGGCATCCGATGCGGGCGAGACCTGCAACAGCCGGATGCGGCGGTTGTCGGCGTTGAGCACGGTGAAGCGCCAGTCGCCCAGGTCGGCGTATTCGTTGCGACGGGGAAGATGGCCGAAGCGCTGCATCACCAGGCCGCCGACGGTGTCGAATTCCTCGTCGGGGAAGGCCGTGTCGAAGCGTTCGTTGAACTCCTCGATGGGGGTCAGCGCACGAATCGCGTAGGTGCCGTCGCCGAGGTCGCGGATGTCGTCTTCCTCGTCGGTGTCGTGCTCGTCTTCGATATCGCCGACGATCTGCTCGAGGATGTCCTCGATGGTCACTATGCCGGCGGTACCGCCGTATTCGTCGACCACCACCGCCATGTGGTTGTGGGTGTCGCGGAATTCCTTGAGCAGGCTGTTGAGCCGCTTCGACTCGGGAATGAACATCGCCGGACGCAGGATGTCGCGCAGTTGAAAGCGCTGGCGCTCGGCATCGCTGAGCTTGAGCAAGGGCAGCAGGTCCTTGACCAGCACGATGCCCAGCACTTCATCGAGGTTTTCGTCGATGACCGGGTAGCGCGAGTGAGCGGTTTCGAGGATCACCGGCAGGCAGTCCTCGGGGCGTTGATCGACATGCAGGGCGGTTACCTGGGAGCGCGGGATCATCACCTCACGGGTTTGCTGATCGCTGATCTGGAATGCGCCCTCGATGATGGTCAGCGCATCCTGATCGAGGCGTAGCCGGGTGCCGGCCTCGCGCAGGAAGGTGAGCAGTTCGTCTCGCGAGCTGGGCTCGTCGGCGTCGTTGGAGAAAGCGCTCAACAGTTTATCCAGCCAGGACTTGCCACCCTGGCTGCTCGATCGGTCTTCGCTCATGCGATGGGTCTCTCGTTCCTCATGGACGATCACGCTGGGGTAATAAGATGCTGACGCGGCCGGCGGTCGCGTTTCGGAGGAAGCCGGGGGCCGTTCCGGCAGGCGGCGGTTCACTCGGCATAGGGATCACCGATGGCGAAATGCGCCAGTAATTCCCGCTCCAGGGCTTCCATCTCTTCGGCTTCCCGATCATCTATATGATCGTAGCCGAGCAAATGCAAGGTGCCGTGGATCACCATATGGGCGTAGTGGTGCGCGAGCGGCTTGCCCTGCTCGGCGGCTTCGTCGGCGACCACGGCGTGGCAGATCGCCAGGTCGCCGAGCAGCGCCAGGGGAATGCCGGGCGGTGCCTCGAAGGGGAAGGACAGCACATTGGTCGGCTTGTCCTTGCCGCGGTAATCGCGGTTGAGCGCCTGGCTCTCGTCGGCCGTCACGAAGCGCACGCTGAGTTCGTGGCGGTCCGTGTCGGGATGACGCGCCAGCACGGCCCCCACCCAGGCCTCGAGGTCGGCCTGGGTGGGGAGAAGTTCCGTCGCCGTCTCGAGGGCGACCTGACGATCGATGTCGGGCGTCATGCGTTGGTCGGCTCGTCGTTGTCGCGTCGCGCGTCGTTCTCTTCGCGCTTGGCCTGGGCGCGGCGCTCGCGGCGAGTGCGTTCCTGTTCTTCCTCGGCGCTCTCGAAGGCATCGTAGGCCTCGATGATGCGCTGCACCAGCGGGTGGCGGACCACGTCCTTGGCCACGAAGTGGGTGACGCCGATTCCCGGGGTGTCCTTGAGCACGTCGAGGACCTGAATCAGCCCCGACTGGTTGCCGCGCGGCAGGTCGACCTGCGTGATGTCGCCGGTAATCACCGCGGTGGAGCCGAACCCGATGCGCGTCAGGAACATCTTCATCTGCTCGCGCGTGGTGTTCTGGCTCTCGTCGAGAATGATGAAGGCATTGTTGAGCGTGCGGCCGCGCATGTAGGCCAGCGGAGCGACCTCGATCACCTGGCGCTCGATCAGCTTGCCGACCTGCTCGAAGCCCAGCATTTCATAGAGGGCGTCGTACAGCGGGCGCAGGTAGGGGTCGATCTTCTGTGCCAGGTCCCCCGGCAGGAAGCCCAGCCGCTCGCCGGCTTCCACCGCCGGACGGACCAGCAGGATGCGCCGCACCTGCTGCTGGTTGAGTGCCTCGACCGCCGCCGCGACCGCCAGGTAGGTCTTGCCGGTCCCCGCCGGCCCGATCCCGAAATTGATATCGTGATCGCGAATGCTGGCGACATAGGTCTGCTGGTTGTTGCCACGCGGCTTGATCAGCGCGCGTGGCGTACGCAGCAGGACACCGCCTTCGTCGATGGTTTCCTCTTCCTCCTCCAGCGCCTCGAGGCCGGATTCCTGCAGGAACAGGTGCACGGTATCGGGTGTCAGCTCGCTGGCTTCCGTCTCGCGGTAGAGATGCTCGACGACGTTGGCCGCGGCCTTGACGCTCGACCCCGGCCCCGCGAGTTGAAAGGTGTTGCCGCGATTGCGCAGCGTCACGCCCAGGCGGGTCTCGACGAGCTTGAGGTGTTCGTCCTGCTGCCCGCACAGACTGGCCAGGCGCATGGGGTCGTTGGGTTCGAGCGTCAGGGTGAGGATGCGATGTGCCTGCGAAGTGTTCTGGCTCAACTCGAGGGGATCCATGGGTTGGAAGTGTGAATTCAGCTTAGCGCCCCGGACAACGCCGGGGCAATGATCTTGCGCAAGGTTTCACCGAGAGGTGAATGGCACGTCAGTAGCGCGCGGGTGACGCCAGGTCACCGCGCAGCGAGTTCGGCAAGGCCTCGGTGATCTCGACGTCGACGAAATAGCCGATGAGTTCGGTGGGGTTGGGCGCGCGGAAATTCACCACCCGGTTGTTCTCGGTGCGGCCGGAAAGCTGGCCGGGATCCTTGGGCGAGAAGCCGGTGACCAGGATGCGCTCGGTGTTGCCGACCATGCGCCGCGAGATCTGCATGGTCTGCTGGTTGAGACGCTCCTGCAGAATCGCCAGACGCTGCTTCTTGGTCGCTTCCGGCGTCTCGTCTTCCAGGTTCGCCGCTGGCGTCCCAGGGCGCGGGGAGTAGACGAAGCTGAACGAGGCGTCGAATCCGATGCGCTGGATGAGGTTTATGGTGTCCATGAAGTCTTCCTCGGTCTCGCCGGGGAAGCCGATGATGAAGTCCGAGGAGAAGCTGATGTCCGGGCGCAGCGCGCGGATGCGCTCCAGCTTGTCGACGTATTCCTCGACGGTGTGACCGCGCTTCATGGCCGCCAGGATACGGTCCGACCCCGCCTGAACAGGCAGGTGCAGATGGCTGACCAGCTCGGGAATCTCGCCGTAAGCCTCGATCAGGCTGTCGGAAAATTCCACGGGGTGCGAGGTGGTGAAGCGGATCCGGTCGATGCCTTCCACGGCGGCGACGCAGCCGATCAGCTCGGCGAGGTCGATCTCGTCGCCGAGCTGATTCTCGCCGCGATAGGCGTTGACGTTCTGGCCCAGCAGGTTGATCTCGCGCACGCCCTGGTCGGCCAGATGGATGACTTCCTCCATCACCGACTCGAAGGGCCGCGAGACTTCCTCGCCACGGGTATAGGGCACCACACAGAAGGTGCAGTATTTCGAGCAGCCTTCCATCACCGAGACGAAGGCGGTGGCGCCGTCCGACGTGGGCTTGGGCAGGTGGTCGAACTTCTCGATCTCGGGGAAGGTGACGTCGACCATGGAAATGGTCTCCGCGCCCTGGCGCGAGTCGAGCATGGTCGGCAGGCGGTGCAGTGTCTGCGGACCGAAGACCATGTCGACGTGCGGCGCGCGCTTCTTGATGTGCTCGCCTTCCTGGCTGGCCACGCAGCCCCCGACGCCGATCACGAGGTCGGGATTGGCGGCCTTGAGCTTCTTCCAGCGACCGAGCTGGTGGAACACCTTCTCTTGGGCCTTTTCGCGAATCGAGCAGGTGTTGAGCAGGATGACGTCGGCGTCCCGCTCGTCGTCGGTCAGCTCGAGTGCGTGCGATTCACCGAGCAGATCCGCCATGCGCGCGGAATCGTACTCGTTCATCTGGCAGCCATGGGTCTTGATGAAGAGTTTCTTCGCCATACCGATACGGTCGGTGCGTCGAGCGCCCGACATTGTCCGTGATTGGGGGTGAGTAGAAAGCGTGGCCTTGAAATGCGGCCCAGCCGCTTGTCCAGGATAAGACATTGCATTATACGGATTGCCGGCAGCCTGGGCCAGCCTTGCGCGGACGTCGAATCGTCCGCGAATCCGGCGTGGCTATGATACGCTAGCGGCTGTCGCGCAATCTCGCCCTCGGGGCGTCTCCCGCGCGGCCCGTGGGCGGCGGTGACAACGCCGCGCCAGGCGGGGTCGGCACGCGATAGAACGCGTGGAAGGGGTGATCAAAAATTGCACGATTTGTCGCTATGACAGACATTGCGGCGGTCTCGCCGCTGTCATGATTCGGTTTTCCCAAGACTTATCCACAGAATGTGTGGATGGTCGCTCGCCGAGGCGCGACAGGAGGTCCGCTCGGCATGGATCGCAACGCGTGGAGCAGTTCGTATCGTGAGCCGTTCGTCATTCATGAAGAAGCCACGTTATGTCTAGAATCAAACCTCTGATGTTGAGCTTGGTCCTCGGGGCCTTTGCGGTGGACGCCCATGCACAGGATGAGGCACAGCACTGGGTCTCGGACCAGTTGCCCACCTATGTACGCAGCGGCCCCACGGACGGTTATCGCATCGTGGGAACGCTCGACAGCGGCGAACCCGTGACGCTGCTGGAACGACAAAACGATTACAGCCGGGTGCGTAGCCAGGACGGCGACACGGTGTGGATTCCCAGTCGCTATCTGCAGGACACGCCGAGTGCGCGTTCACGCCTGCCCGAGTTGCAGACGCGCGTGGACGAGCTGACCTCGGAACTCGACGGCATCAACCAGGAATGGGAACAGCGCGTGGCCGACATGAAGACCACGCTCGATGAGCGCGGCCAGCGCATCGAGGAGCTGGAGGCCCGCAACGCCGAGCTGAACTCGGCCTACGGCGAGGCGCAGGAAACCGTGCGCGGGCTCGAGGCGCGGCTCGATACCCAGGAACAAGACCTGTTGATGCGCTACTTCATGTACGGGGCCGGCGTGGCTGGCGCCGGGCTGCTGGTCGGGCTGATCGTGCCGCACCTGCCGCGTCGGCGTAAGCGTCGCAGCGGCTGGTTCTAGCGCCAATCGAACGGGAGGCATTGAGTCGCTATGGTGAGCATCCATGCCCACGGATGAGTGGCTGTCGCGCTGGGAGGAAGGGCGCATCGGGTTTCATCGCTCGGCGCCGCATGCGTCATTGCAACGGCATTGGCCCACGCTCGGCGCCCCGCCGCGGGGGAAGGTGCTGGTGCCGTTGTGCGGCAAGAGCCTGGACATGCGCTGGCTGGCCGAGCAGGGCCATCCGGTGCTGGGGCTCGAATTGTCGTCGTTGGCCATCGAGCAGTTCATTGCCGAGGGCGAGGGCCCCGTGTCCCGCTACACCCAGGGGGATTTCACCTGCTGCCGGCAGGGGAGCATCGAGCTCTGGTGCGGGGACTTCTTCCATTTTCACACGGCGCAGGCCGCCGAGCTGGCCGCCTTCTACGACCGGGCGGCGCTGATCGCGCTGCCCGAGGCCACCCGGCAACGCTATGCCTTTCATCTCGCGCAGCTGCTGCTGCCGGGAACGCGAGGCTTGCTGATCAGCCTGGTCGATACCCAGTCGCCCGAGGGTGGGCCGCCGTATTCGGTGGATCATGACGAGGTGGAGCGCCTGTTCGCCCCCAATTTCGAACTGACTCTCCTGGAAACCTTGCCGCCGGAGGCCGGCGGCAAGCAGGAGAGCGTTTGGTCGTTGGTGCGACGTGGCCCGCGTCAGGACACGGGGCCCGGCGAGTGACGGTCAGTACTGCAGCTGGCGTGACAGCTCGGGATCGCTGAAGGCGCGCCGCAGGGCGTTGCTCAGCAGGTCGCTGACCATGCGGTTGTTGGTCTCCCAGTCGGGCTTGATGGCGAAACTCTGGGTGCGTTTGGCGGTGTAGGTGCCGGTATAGGTGCCGCCGTCGTTGACGATTTCCGCGCGCAGCACGGCCTGGAGTTGCGCGGCATCGAGCAGCGGCGCATCGGCGTCGGCGGGGGCGTACTGGAGATCGGCGAGCGTGAGTGTCAGGGTCGCGCCGGTCCCTCCTTCGCGCGTCGGGGTGTATCCCATGCGCCGCAGGGCGTTTTCCGCCTGGGTCTGCAGCTTGGGGATGACGTCGTGAGCGGGGACGCGAATCGTCGAGGTCGACGAGGGTTCGCCGGAGCGCGTGCCGAGCACGTCGCTGCGCCGTCCGTCGACGACGCTGACGGCAATCGCCTGACCGTTGCCGGTTTGCGGCAGACTCGCGCCGACATCGGGCTTGACCTGAAGTATCTGCGGGCTTTGTGCACAGCCGCCGATGACGAGCAACGCGAGGAGCAGGGCGGCGAGGGCCAGTGTGGGGAGGTGCCCCATGCGACGGGTCCGATGCATATTCGACATGTATCCTGATCTGGGAGTGAGAAATCCGTGTCAACGGTGTCTGGGCGAGTATAGCGGCCCCCTCAGCCGCTCGCGACGTCCTTTCGAGCCAATGCCCACAGGCCCAGCAGCGGGCCGGGCAGCATCAGCCAGGCCACCCACGGGCCGAGCGATGACCAGGCGGGCAGCAGCCACGCCAGCGAACCTGCCGATATCGCAAAGCCGATGGCGTTTTGCAGGGTCAGGGCGCTGCCGACCAGAGAGGGCGGACAGGCCCGTGCCGAGAGTGCCGAGAAGTGCGGGGAATCGATGACCGCGAACAGGCTCCAGAGGCCCAGGAACAGGGCGACCCAGCGTCCGCCATGCAGGCCCAGCCAGGGGTAGAGCAGGCAGCAGGCCGCCGAGCCGACGAGTCCGATCTGGGCGATGCGGCGGCTGCCCAGGCGCAGGCTCAGCCAGCCCCCCAGCCAGCAGCCCGGTCCGCCGATGGCGATCAACGCGAAACTGCCGAAGGCCAGTTGCGTCTTGGTCAGCTCGGGAAGCGCCGTGGCCAGCAATAGCGGTATCAAGGCCCACAGGGTATACAGCTCCCACATGTGACCGAAGTAAGCACTTGCCGCGTGCCGGAACCCGGCGATGCGAAAGGCGCTGGGACCCGCCCAGCGGGGCGTGTCCCGGGACGTCTTGCGTACGCCTGGCGCCTCGCCGAGGCGCCACACCAGCCCGCCCGCGACAAGCGCCAGCAGCGAGGCGCTCCATAGCGCACCGCGCCAGTTGCCGCCGAGCGAGACGCCGGCCAGCAAGTGCGGCAGTGCCGTGCCGACGACCAGCATGCCCACCAGCCATGCCAGCCCCAGCCCGGCACGCTGCGGCGCCCAGCCGACCATGAGTTTCATGCCCACCGGGTAGATGCCGGCCAGCGCCATGCCGGTGATCAGACGCAGTGCCACCGCCGGCCACAGGCCGCCGGCCCAGGGCAGTGCGGCATTGCTGAGGGCACCCAGCAGACAGCAGGCGGCGAACAGGCGGCTCGCATCGCGGCGGTCGGCGATGCCGCTGAGACCGATCATCAACGTGCCCACGAAGAAACCGACCTGAACGGCGCCGGTCAGCCACCCCAGGTCGGGGGCGGCCAGTGCCCATTCGCGTTCCAGATCGCCGATCACCGCATTGGGCGTGAACCACAGGGCGGTGCCGAACAGCTCGGCGAGGGCGATCCAGGCAATGGGCATGGGGAGACTCATGTCGAGGGGGAGTCGTCGTTGTGCCAGTCGTCGCGGAAGCTGTCGATGGCACCATGGTCGAGGCCGGGACGACCGAAGGACCTCAAGGCCGCCGGCGCGGCATGCGCGCCGGCGACAAGCTCAAAGCCCCAGGGCGGAGGAGGTCGAGCGGCGCGGGTCGGCCCCGCCGTAGAAGCGACCATCTTCGATCAGCACCGATTGCGCGGCGCCCATGGCGGCCTGTTGCGAGACCGTGTGTCCCATGGATTCGAGCAGGCCGATGGTGTCGGGGCTGATGCCTTCCTCGATGCGAATCTCGTCGGGCAGCCACTGGTGATGAATGCGCGGCACGCTCACGGCGCTTTGCACGTTCATGCCGTGATCGATGACGTTCATGACGACTTGCAGGGTCGTGGTGATGATGCGCGAGCCGCCGGGACTGCCGGTGACCAGAACGTTCTTGCCATCCTTCTTGACGATGGTCGGTGTCATCGATGACAGCATGCGTTTTTCGGGCTCGATCTTGTTGGCCTCGCCGCCGATCAGCCCATAGGCGTTGGGCGTGCCCGGCTTGGCGGAGAAATCGTCCATTTCGTTGTTGAGCAGAAAGCCCGCACCGTCGACGACGATGCCCGAGCCGTAGCTGAAGTTGAGGGTATAGGTGTTGGAAACGGCGAGGCCGCTGTCGTCGGCGATCGAGAAGTGCGTGGTCTCGTTGGACTCGTAGGGCAACGGGTCGCCCGCCGCGATGCTGTCGCTCGGGGTGGCGCGGCCCAGGTCGATCTGCTCGCGAAGCGCGTCGGCATAGGCCTTCGAGGTAATGCCGGCCAGTGGCACGTCGACGAAATCGGTATCGCCCAGGTACTCGGCCCGATCGGCATAGGCGCGTTTCATCGCCTCGGCCATGACGTGGATGGTGCGTGCCGAGTTGAAGCCCATGGCGCCGATGTCGTAGCCCTCGAGGATGTTCAGCATCTGCACGATATGCGCGCCGCCGCTGGAGGGCGGGCTCATGGCATACACGTCGTAGCCGCGATACGTGCCATGCACGGGTTCGCGGATCGCGGGGCGGTAATCGGCCAGGTCCTCGGCGGTCATGAGGCCGCCATGTTTTTCCATTTCGGCGGCAATCAGTTCGGCGGTTTCGCCTTCGTAGAACTCGCGGGGCCCGTGCTCGGCGATGCGCTTGAGGGTGGCTGCCAGGGCCGGCTGACGATAGGTGTCGCCCACCTGGTAGCGGCTGCCGTCGGGCTTGAAGAACTTGGCCCGGCTGGCCGGCCACTGTTCGAACCGCTCGCTGGCCTGCTCGATGCCCTCGACGAAGCGCTGCGGAAGCGCGAAGCCGTTCTCGGCCAGGTCGATCGCCGGCGCCAGGGCCTCGGCGAGGCTCAGGGTGCCATATTCGTCGAGTGCCAGCGCCAGGCCGGCGACGGTGCCCGGCACCCCGGATGCATTGTGGGTATAGCGGGACAGCTCGGGGACGGCCTCGCCCGCGTCGTTCTGGAACATCGTCTCGAACGCGGCCGCCGGCGCCTTCTCGCGATAGTCGATGGCGACCACCTTGCCGCTGTCCTCGTCGGAAATCAGCATGAAGCCGCCCCCGCCGATGTTGCCGGAGCGCGGCTGGGTCACGGCCAGCGCGAAGCCGGCGGTGACCGCGGCATCCACGGCGTTGCCGCCGTCCTGCATGACATCCCGGGCGATTTGGGAGGCAAGGTAGTGGCTGGTGGCGGCCATGCCGTGACGGCTTTCCTGGGGATGGAAGCGCTCACCCTCGAGAATCGCCTGCTGAGCGCCAGCGGAGGTGGCGAAGAATACCAGTACGGCGCACAGTGCCAGACGCGGCCCACGGCGCGAAGTGAATCGGAGCATGTCGAGCCCTCGTGAATGCGACGCGCGATGCGTCGTGTCGTGTTTCAGGTTTCTCTTTACTATCGAAGGCGGTTTCCGAAAGTGCAAGGCGTCCGTGCCGCTTCCGCCCCGTGCGTCTGTTTTTCCGTCCGCCATTCGCTAGAATGAGGGCTTCATTTCACGTCGAACGCGCCTTTTCATGCCTGATTTCAAGATTGCTCCTTCGATCCTTTCCGCCGATTTCGCGCGCCTGGGCCAGGAGGTAGACGATGTCCTGGCGTCGGGGGCGGATATCGTCCACTTCGATGTCATGGACAATCACTACGTCCCCAACCTCACCATCGGGCCGATGGTCTGCGAGGCATTGCGCAAGCACGGCGTCACCGCCCCCATCGATGCGCACCTGATGGTCAAGCCGGTGGATCGCTTGATCGGTGACTTCATCGATGCCGGCGCCAGCTACATCACCTTTCATCCCGAGGCATCGGAGCATATCGACCGCTCGCTGCAGCTGATTCGCGACGGCGGCTGCAAGGCCGGCCTGGTCTTCAATCCCGCGACACCGCTTGCCTACCTCGATCATGTCATGGACAAGCTCGACATGGTGCTGTTGATGAGCGTCAATCCGGGCTTCGGGGGGCAGTCCTTCATCCCCGGCACGCTCGACAAGCTGCGCGAGGTGCGTCAGCGCATCGATGCCAGCGGGCGCGACATTCGCCTGGAGGTCGACGGTGGCGTCAAGGTCGACAACATCGCCGAGATCGCGCGCGCAGGCGCCGATACCTTCGTCGCCGGGTCGGCGATCTTCAAGGCACGCGACGAAGCGGATCCGCACCGCTACGACTCCGTCATGCGTGCCTTTCACGACGCCTTGGCGCAGCGCTGAGCCGCGTCATGGCCGAGGACGATCGCGACGCCCCCGCGCAGCGCTGGTATCTGTACCTCGTCGAGACGGCGGCCGGGGCGTTGTATACCGGCGTGACCACCGATGTCGCACGACGTTTCCGCGAGCATCGCGACGGCAAGCGCGGGGCGCGTGCCCTGCGCGGCAAGGGGCCGCTGACCTTGCGCCATGCGGAGTACGTGGGCGGCCATGGCGAGGCGTTGCGCCAAGAGGCCGCCCTCAAGAAGCTCAGTCCTGCCGCCAAGCGTGCCTGGCTGACGCAGCGCGAAAGCGAGCCGACGTCCTCATAGGCAGCGCGCCAGCGTCTCGAAGACGCGTGCGACCGCTTCCGCGCCGGGGTCGACGACCCCTTGCAGGGCGGTATCGGGCACGTAGGCGGCACGCCCCGCGCGGGCCTGGGCGAGCGTCGCGGTATGCTCGGCGCCTCGACGAGCGGCGTCGGCCGCCGCCTGCACGGTGCCTTGTGCCTGCCAGGCCTCGAGAGCGGGGATCAGGGCATCCAGCAGCGTGCGATCGCCGCGTTGCGCGCCACCGTAGGTCTGCATGCGCTCGACCCCTTGCCACAAGCTCTCCGGCAGGTCATGTCGTTCCATGGCCGTCGCCGTGGCGGTGAAAAAGATCGAGAGCAACACGCCGCTCGAACCGCCCATGCCCTTGGCCAGGCACTGGCCGATGCCGGCGAAGAGGCGGTCGGGATGCGCGGTGTCCAGCCGGCCCGCCTCCAGCGCCCCGGCGATGGCGTCGGCGCCTTCCTGCATGCTGCTGCCGGCGTCGCCGTCGCCGCTTTGCGTATCCAACCGGTCCAGTGCCTCGCGTGCATCGCGCAGGGTCGCGATCACCTGCGACACGGCGGACGCGATGGCGGACGATTGCGGTGCACCTTCGGCGAGCGCCTCGCCCTGGGTGGCGAGGTTCGGCGTGAACGTCGCCGGTGGCTGGATGGCGCGAACGCCCGGCCAGGCGGGAGCGTCGGTGGGAGCCTGAAGCGCCTCGCGCAAGGCGTCATCGGCAGCGATCAGGGTCAGCGAAAAGCCGTGCATGTCCAGCGACGTCATCAGCGGGGCGGGGCCGATGAGGTGGGGCAGACGCTCGGCGCCGAATGCCTCGATCAGGGCGCCGGCCAGCACGCTCATCTCCTGGGTCGAGCAACTGCCGAGGTTGTTGAGCATGGCCACCCAGTCGCCGTCGTGGCCGCGTTCATTCAGAGCGGCCGCGAGGGGAGTGACGACGTGCTGCATGGCTTGCCGGGCGTCATCGGGAGCGATGTGCCGGGCGCCGGGTTCGTTATGGATCCCCAGGCCCAGCGCCGGGCTGCGCTCCGGGCGGGCCTGGCCCGGCAGTGTCGCCGCGGTGAGCGCCAGCCCCATCGAGGCCATGCGCTCGCACACGCGTTGCGCCTGGGCGTGCACCGTTTCCAGCGCGTCTCGCTGGCGTGCGTAATGGCCGGCGACCTTGTGGACCAGCAGGGTGCCCGCGAGACCGCGCGGCTGCGGCGTATCGGGCAAGGCAACATCGTCGCCGACGATGATCATCGCGACCTTCAGGCCTTCCCGCTGCGCATGCTCGGCGGCGAGGCCGAAGTTGAGGCGGTCCCCGGTGTAATTCTTGACCACCAGCAGGCAGCCGGCCGGCCCGCAGACGTCGCGGATGGCGGCCAGCACGGCGTCCACGCTGGGCGAGGCGAACATGCTGCCGGCGATGACACCCGTCAGCATGCCGTCGCCGATGAAGCCGGCGTGGGCCGGCTCATGCCCCGACCCGCCGCCGGAGAGGATCGCGACCTGATGTTGCCCATGCTCGTCGCGAGACCAGTCGCGGCGTATCAGAATGCGGACGCCGCTGGCGGGCTCGGCGATGCGCAGAGGGGCGAGATGGCCGACGGCGTGCAGAACGTCGTCGACCACGCGAGAGGCATCGTTGAAGAAGTGCTGCATGAGCGGGCTCCATGATCGCGCGGTGAGTGCCACGATCATGGTGCTCCGGTCGGATTAGTGCAACTTCATGCGGGGGCGCAGATACCGGTTGAGGCCGTCGACGATGACGGTCATGCCGGTTTTCAAGGCGCCATGAATGGCCAACTGGTGCATGCGATAGAGCGAGGCATAGAACAGCTTGGCCAGGCGCCCCTCGATGAACAGGCTGCGTGCCGAGGCGCCGCGCATCAGGCTGCCCACGGCATCGAAGTGCGCCAGCGAGATCAGCGAGCCGCGATCGCGGAAGACGAAATCCTTGAGGGGCTTGCCGTCCATTGCCGCGCGCAGGTTGTGGTACAGCAGGCTGGCTTGCTGATGCGCGGCCTGGGCGCGAGGCGGTACGCGCTTGTCGTCGGGTTGCGGGCAGGAGGCGCAGTCGCCGAAGGCGAAGATGCGATCGTCGTCGATGCTCTGCAGGGTCTGATGCACCTTGAGCTGATGATTGCGCTCGGTGGAAAGCCCCAGTTCGGACAGAAAGGCCGGCGCGCGTATGCCGGCGGCCCAGACGTTGAGGTCGGTGGCGATGCGCGTCTCGTCGGCGGTGACGAAACCGTGCTCGTCGGCGCAGGTCACGCGGGTGTCGACATGGATCTGCACGCCCAGGCGTTCCAGCTCCTGGTGCACGGCGCGGCTGATGCGCTCGGGCAGCGCCGGCAGGATGCGCGGTGCCGCCTCGATGAGGTGGATCTCCAGCTTGCCGCTGTCCATGGCGGTGAACCCGTAGCTGTGCAGCATCTTGGAGGCGCCGATCAGTTCGGCGGCCAGCTCGACGCCGGTGGCACCGGCACCGACGAGCCCCACGCTCAGGTTGGGATGGGTGCGCCGCTCGGGATCGCTGTACCGCAGGAAGGTGTTGAGCATGTCCTGGCGGAAGCTTTCGGCCTGTTGCGGGCTGTCGATGAAGTGGCTGTGCTTGGCCACGCCCGGGGTGCCGAAGTCGTTGGAGACGCTGCCCAGCGACATCACCAGGTAATCGTACTCCAGCGTGCGCGCCGGCAGGATCACGACGCCGTCGTCGTCGATGATCGGCGCCAGCGTGATGGTGCGGTTGTCGCGGTCGAGGTTGCTGAGCGTGCCGCGTTGAAAGCGGTAGCCGTGCGCCTTGGAATGCCCCTGGTAGGACACTTCATCGAGGCTGGAATCGAGCACGCCCGTGGCCACTTCATGCAGCAGGGGCTTCCAGATGTGCGTGGCGTTGCGGTCGACCAGAACGATCTCGGCGCGTTGGCGCTTGCCGAGCTTGCGCCCCAGGCGGGTGACCAGTTCGAGGCCACCTGCGCCTCCCCCGACCACCACGATGCGCGGTGTAGACATGATGGACTCCCGAAGAACGAAACATGGAAAAAGGGTGTCGCCAGGGTCGGGCATCGCAGCGAAACGCCAAGGTACGAGGCGCCTGGAAAGGCGTGTCGTGACGCGGGGGCGCTGGCGCCTGGTGTCGGCGACGTCTGCGTATAGAATAACGCCGTTCGCTTGCCAAAAACACCGGGCGCGGAGCAGTGTGGCCGGTTTTTCCGTAATATTACATGCATGACCCTTCCATCGATGACGAGGAGCCTTTCATGTCGCCCAATCCGCCCCTGCGCATTCTCGACGGTATCCGCCTGGTCGCGTTCGACCTCGATGGCACGCTGGTGGATTCGGTCCCCGACCTGGCCGCTGCCGTCGATGCCGCCCTGCGTTCGCTGGGACTCGCGGGCGTCGACGAAGCGTCGGTGCGCGACTGGGTGGGCAATGGCTCCCGCAAGCTGGTGGAGCGCGCCCTGGAAGCGCTCGACGCGCAAGACACGGACCCGGAGGCGGCTCACGAGGCGTTTCTGCATCATTATCGCCTGGCGCCTTGTCGCGCGACGCGCCTGTACCCCGGTGTGCGCGAGGCGCTCGACGGGTTGCGCGCACGCGGTCTGACGCTGGTGCTGATCACCAACAAGCCGGCGGCGTTCATCGCCCCGATCCTCGAAACGCTGGGACTGAGCGACTTTTTCGACCTGACGCTGGGCGGCGATTCGCTGGCGGCGAAGAAGCCAGATCCGGCGCCCTTGCTGCACGTGGCATCCCGTTTCGGGGTGACGCCGAGCGTCTGTCTGATGGTGGGGGACTCCCGGCATGACATCGAGGCCGGGCGGGGTGCCGGATTCCGCACCCTGGCGGTGCCCTACGGCTACAATCACGGCGATCCGGTGGCGGCGAGCGCGCCGGATGCCATGGTTGAATCGCTTTGGGAACTCGTTTAGTGTTTTTCGATACTTGCGTCTATAAAACCAAGTTTTTGATAACGTTCTGCTATAACGGACAGCGTTAGATGATTCTGAATGCCCCCTCGTCGCGTAGAGCCCTCGCGTTGATGCGTGACGTCAAGCGTTGGCGATGGTGATGTCGCCGTCTGGTGTCGGGTCGCGGCGATGGTCTCGCCGACTCGGCCTCGCGATCCCCTTGTGACGCAGCCTCTCACCGAAGGAACCCAGGGCATGATGACCCCCGAACGCTTTGCCGAGCTGGCGCAGGCCGGCTACAACCGCATTCCCATGACCCGCGAGGTACTCGCGGATCTCGACACTCCGCTTTCCACCTATCTCAAGCTGGCCGACGCGCCCTGGACCTTCCTGCTCGAATCCGTGCAGGGCGGAGAGAAGTGGGGACGATATTCGATCATCGGCCTGCCGAGCCGCGAGCGTATCGAGGTGCGCGGCCACGAGGTGCGCCACATCGTGAATGGCGAGCAGGCCGGCGTCACCGAGGCCGACGACCCGCTCGCCTGGATCGAGCAGTTCCAGGCACGCTTCAAGGTCCCCCAGCTCGACGAGCAGCCGCGTTTCGACGGCGGTCTGGTGGGGTATTTCGGTCACGACACCATTCGCTACATCGAGCCGCGCCTGCGCGGCGTGGAAAAACCCGACCCCATCGGCGTGCCGGACATTTTGCTGATGGTGTGCGACGAGCTGGTGGTGTTCGACAATCTCTCCGGGCGCCTGACGCTGTGGACGCATGCCGATCCCGAGGTGGCGGATGCCTATCCCCACGCGCTGGAGCGTCTGGAAGCGCTGGAGATGCAGTTGCGCAGCGCCACGCTCAATACCGTCAGCCCCGGCACGGGCGGCCCGGCGGTCGAGGAGGGGCACTTCACTTCCGGCTTTACCGAGGCAGGGTTCAAGGCGGCGGTGGAGCAGATCAAGGAGTACGTGCTGGCCGGCGACGTCATGCAGTGCGTGCCGTCGCAGCGCATGACGATTCCCTATCGGGCGCCACCGCTGGATCTGTACCGTGCACTGCGCAGCCTGAATCCGTCGCCGTACATGTTCTTCTTCAACCTCGGCGATCACCATGTGGTCGGCTCGTCGCCGGAGATCCTCACGCGCCTGGAGGAGGGCAACGTCACTGTGCGGCCCATCGCCGGCACGCGGGTACGCGGCCATAGCGAGGCGGAAGACCAGGCGCTGGAGGCCGAGCTGCTGGCGGATCCCAAGGAAATCGCCGAGCATCTGATGCTGATCGACCTGGGGCGCAACGACGTCGGCCGCATCAGCGAAACGGGCACGGTCGAGGTCACCGACAACATGGCCATCGAGCGCTACTCGCACGTCATGCACATCGTTTCCAACGTCACCGGCAAGCTCAAGCCCGGCATGTCGGCGCTGGATGTCCTGCGTGCCACCTTCCCCGCCGGCACCTTGTCGGGCGCGCCCAAGTTTCGCGCGCTGCAGATCCTCGACGAGCTCGAACCGGTCAAGCGCGGCGTCTATGGCGGCGCGGTCGGGTACCTGTCCTGGCACGGCAACATGGATACTGCCATCGCCATTCGCACGGCGGTCATCAAGGACGGTCAGCTGCATGTGCAGGCGGGAGCGGGGATCGTCGCCGATTCGGTGCCCGAGCAGGAGTGGCAGGAAACGCTCAACAAGGGCCGCGCCCTGTTTCGCGCGGTGGCCATGGCCGAGCGCGGTCTCGACAACCTGAGCTGACGCCGCGGGTGCGTCGGGCAGGGAGCACGGCAGGTGCGATGGCACATGCCGTGCGGGGCAGATCAGCGTGAAGACGAATCGTTCGGCGATTTCTTGCGCTGGTTCTGGTACTTCTGGGCCATCTGCTTCGCCGTGCGTTTCGCTTTCTCGCGGTTCTCGGGTTTGCGAAACCAGTTGGCAATGGCGGCGCCTATCATGCGTTTCATCGGTGACTCCTGCAGATGAGGAAGTATGCCTTCAAGCATAGACATGGCGCCGCCGCGACGCGAGATCAAGCGTCCCGAGCCAATTGACATCCGTTGATCACAAACGGCAATATGCAATGCATGACTACCGATACGACCTACAGCTTGATTCAGTGGTGGCGCTCCTGAGCGAGGGGCGGCACGCTTGCGACTGAATGAAATGCCGCCGTCAGGGCGGCATTTTTGTGTCTGCATCCCTGCACGGCTGGCATGGCATCGCGGCCGACCTGGGTGACATCCAGGCGGCCAACCAGAAGCCAGAAACCGAAAACATTGTGAAATCAAGGACTATAGCGCCATGTCCGTGCTGATGATCGACAATTACGACAGCTTCACCTACAACGTCGTGCAATACCTGGCTGAGCTCGGGGCCGACGTCGTCACCTACCGTAACGACGCCATCACGCTCGAGGAGATCGAGCGTCTGGCGCCGAGCCATCTGGTCATTTCGCCCGGCCCCTGCACGCCCAACGAAGCAGGCATTTCGCTGGATGCGGTGCGCCATTTCGCGGGCAAGTTGCCGATTCTCGGCATCTGCCTGGGACACCAGGCCATCGGCCAGGTGTTCGGGGGCGACGTGGTGCGGGCGCCGCAGGTCATGCATGGCAAGACCTCCTGGGTCGAGCACGACGGGCGCGGCGTGTTCGACGGCCTGGCCAACCCTCTCGAAGTGACGCGTTACCATTCGCTGGTGGTGGCCGAACAGGGCCTGCCGGAGTGCCTCGAGGTCTCGGCGCGCGTCGTCGCCGATGACGTGACGCCCGGCCTGATCATGGGCATGCGCCACAAGACGCTGGACATCGAGGGTGTCCAGTTTCACCCCGAATCGATCATGACGCGCCAGGGTCACGAGCTGCTGGCCAACTTTCTGAAACGCCGCGCATAACGAGGAGCGACACATGCAGATGCGAGACGCCATCGGCGCGGTGATGCGCCACCGCCACCTGAGCTTCGACGACACCCATGCGGTGATGCGGGCGATCATGACCGGCGAGGCCAGCGATGCCCAGATCGGCGGTTTCTTGATCGGCCTGGCGATGAAGGGAGAAACGGCCGAGGAAATCACCGCCGCCGCGCAAGTGATGCGGGAATTGATGACGCCCGTGGAGGTGGACCGCTCTCACCTGGTGGACATCGTGGGTACGGGCGGCGACGGGGCCAACCTGTTCAACGTCTCCACGGCGTCCAGCTTCGTGGTCGCCGCCGCCGGCGGGCGTGTCGCCAAGCACGGCAATCGCAGCGTGTCGTCGTCCTCGGGCAGCGCCGACCTGTTCGATGTGGCGGGGATTTCCCTGGAGCTGCCGCCGGTGGAAGTGGCGCGCTGCATCACCGAGATCGGGGTCGGCTTCATGTTCGCGCCGATGCACCACCAGGCCATGCGGCATGCCATCGGGCCGCGCCGCGAGATGGGCGTGCGCACGGTGTTCAACATCCTCGGGCCGCTCACCAACCCCGCCGGCGCGCCCAACCAGCTGCTCGGCGTCTACGACCCCGCGCTGTTGACGATCATGGCCGAGGCCCTGAGGCGTCTGGGCAGCGAGCACGTGCTGGTGGTCAACGCCGAGGACGGTCTCGACGAGATTTCCCTGGCCGCGCCGACGCGAGTGGCCGAGCTGCGCGACGGCGAGATCCACGAGTACACCATCGCCCCCGAGGACTTCGGCATCGAACGCCAGGCGCTGGCGCCGCTGAAGGTGGTTACCGCCGAAGACAGCCTCAAGCTGGTCAAGGCGGCGCTGGTGGGCGAGGGGCCGGCCGCGGACATCGTGGCGTTGAACGCCGGCGCGGCGCTCTACGCGGCCGGCGTGGCGGATACGCTCAGCGAGGGCGTGGTGCTGGCCCAGGACTCCCAGGCGTCCAAGCTGCCCCTCGAGAAGATGAAGGAACTCGCGGATTTCACGCGTATTCTGGCCCACAAGGACGAGCGCTGATGAGCCGAGCAAACGACACCGGTCTACCCACGATTCTGGCCAGGATCCTGGCGCGCAAGGACGTCGAGATTCGCGAGCGTCGCGCGCAGGTGAGCGAGGCCGAGCTGCTGGAGCGGGCCCGGCACGAAGCGGCGCCGCGCGGTTTCGTCGCGGCGCTCGACCGGCGCATCGCGGCGGGCGACCCGGCCGTCATCGCCGAGGTCAAGAAGGCCTCGCCCTCGAAGGGCGTGATTCGCGAGGATTTTCAGCCGGCCGAGATCGCCAGGGCCTATGCCGAGGCAGGCGCCAGTTGCCTGTCGGTGTTGACCGACGTGGACTTCTTCCAGGGGCACGAGCGCGACCTGCAGGCGGCCCGAGCGGCCTGCACGCTCCCGGTGATCCGCAAGGACTTCATCGTCGATGCCTATCAGGTCAGCGAAGCGCGCGCCATCGGCGCGGACTGTATCCTGCTGATCGTCGCGGCGCTCGACGATGCCCGCCTGAAGGCGCTGCACCAGCAGGCGCACGAGCTGGGCATGGACGTGCTGGTGGAAGTGCACGACGCCGCCGAACTCGAGCGGGCGATGGCGCTGGACCTGACCCTGGTGGGCATCAACAACCGCGATCTGCGTACCTTCGACACCACCCTGACGACCACGTTCGACCTGCTGTCGCGGATTCCGCCGCACGTCACGGTCGTCACCGAGTCCGGCATTCACACGCGTGGCGACGTCGAGCACATGCGGGAGCATGACGTGAACGCCTTCCTGGTCGGCGAGGCCTTCATGCGCGAGGCGGATCCGGGCAGCGCCTTGCGTCGCCTGTTTTTCTAGGCGCGCCATTGCCTTGAATCGACCGCCATCGGGCCGCTGCGTGCGGCCCGATGGCGTCATGGAGGGCATACGGTCGGTCAGTACTCGGGGGAGTCCACCTGGATCAGGCTGATCACGGTGTCACCGGCGCGAGGCGCCAGCGGCACCCGGTCGTTGGCGACGCGGATGCGGCCGTTGGGGCCGATGCAGAACAGCGGCAGCAGGCGGTCCTGGTGTGCCTGGCGATAGTCCTCGAAGCTGAAATTGGCCGACAGCTTGGCCTTGCGTACCTCGCCGCCCCGGTGGACCACGCTCGACAGTTGGGCATAGGTGACGCTCTCGCCGAACACCAGTGGCAGGTGGTCCAGCGCCTGTTCCTGATGGCGATGGGCGTGCTTGCCGGTGCCCGCCGCGAGACGGAAGACCTTGCCGTGCCCCAGCACGTGTTCGAAATGCAGGACCGCCAGGTTGTTCAACTCGCGATAGGGTGACAGCGGCAGCAGATGACCGATGCCGGTCAGTTCCAGGTGTTGCGCGGCATGCTCCGAAAGCGGGTTGCCGTAGTAGACCGGGAGCCCTGCCATGCGCGCTTCCTGCACCGCGTCCCAGCTGTTGTCGGTGAGCCGCACGGTGAAGCCGGATTCTTCCAGTGCCTTGGCGATGGCGCGTGCCACGGGGTTGGCACCGATGATCAGAAAGCCGGTGGGAGGTGGCTCGCTGACCTTCAGGGCCAGGGCGATCGGGCGCGACAACAGGCTCTGCACCACGACGGTGCTGATGATGACCAGAAAGGTCACCGGGACCAGCATCTCAGCGCCGGGCATGCCCAGATTCTCGAGCTTGATGGCGAACAGCGACGCCACCGCGGCGGCCACGATACCGCGCGGCGACAGCCAGGCCAGCAAGGCTTTTTCCCGCCAGTTGAGTCGTGTGCCCGCGGTGCATACCCAGACCGCGAGCGGGCGGGCCACGCCCACCAGAATGAGCAGAAACGCCCAGGCCGGCCAGGACAGCTGCGCGAGCTGGTCGGTGGTCAGCCGCGCCGCGAGCAGGATGAACAGGCCCGAGATCAGGAGCACCGAGAGCGTTTCCTTGAACTCGATGATCTGCTGCGTGGGCACGCCGCGCATGTTCGCCAGCCACACGCCCATCACCGTCACCGTCAGCAGGCCGGACTCGTGGAAGAGCATGTTGGACAGCGTGAACAGCGTCAGCATGGCCATCAGCGTGCCGAAGCTGTGCAGACGCTGCGGCAGCCAGTGGTGCCGCAGCACGCACCCCCATAGATAGCCGCCCAGGCCGCCCAGACCGAACCCGATCAGTGCCGTCTTGGCGAACAGTACCAGGGTATAGGTGGCGGCGCCGTTGGACGCGCCCAGCGCGACGAACTCATACACCAGTACCGCGCCGATGGCTCCCACCGGATCGATGAGGATGCCTTCCCAGCGCAGGATCTGCGAGAGGTGCTCGCGGGCACGCAGCGTCTGCAGCAGGGGCAGGACCACGGTGGGCCCGGTGACCACCAGGACCGCGCCGAGCACGCTGGCCATTTCCCACGACAGCCCCAGGGTGTAGCGCGCCGCCACGATGGCGATGATCCCCGTGACCAGCGCGCCCCAGGTGACCAGCCGGCGCACGATGTGGCCGTGGCCGCGCAGGTCGCCGAAGTCGAGCGTCAGGCTGCCCTCGAACAGGATCACCGCCACCGCCAGCGAGACGAGCGGAAACAGCAGGTCGCCGAGCAAGGCGTCGGGCTGGAGCAAGCCGGTCACCGGCCCCATGACGATACCCGCGATCAAGAGCGGCAGGATCGCCGGCAGTTTGAGACGCCAGGCCAGCCATTGGCAGATCAGCGCAAGCAGGCCGATCAATGTCAGGTCGAAGGCAGCGTGCTCCATGGTCGCGCTCCTTGGGAAAACGGAAGCGCGAAGCCTAGCGTCGCCTCACGCCAGTTGCAATGCGCCGTGAACGCTCAATGACGGATGGATTGGCATCGCTGTTCGATGCCCCGGGCCGATGTCTCCCGCACGCCGGATGTGGCGCGCGATTCAGCGATTGAACAACCACAGAAGTGCCGATATGACCACGCTGACCAGAATCATGGTGGTGATCGGAAAATAGAAGGCGAATCCCTCGCGCTTGATGACGATATCACCGGGCAGGTGACCGAGCGGCAATTTGGAAAGCCAGGGCCACAGCAGCCCGATGACCACGATGGCCAGACCGATGAGAATGAGGGGACGCGACATCGTCGGCTCCTTTTCTTGAGTGGCCACCCGTTGCCGGGTGGCGACCGTTCGCATGCACATCACGCGCCGCGTGCCTATCCCGCGCGCTTGAGGGCGACCAGCAAGCCTTGCAGCGGATGGGGCAGCGACGCCTCCGACAGACGCTGGGCCTGGCTGCGGCACGAATAGCCCGTGGCCAGCAGGCGGCCGGCATTGGCGTCGTCCTCGACGGGCTGTCGCCACGAGAGATCGTAGATCGTCTCCGAGGTCTCGCGGTTGCGCGCTTCGTGGCCGTAGGTGCCGGACATGCCGCAGCAACCGGTGGCGATGCTCTCCAGCGTCAGGCCGAAGGCCGCGAAGACCTGCTGCCAGGCCTTGGTCGCGCCTGGTGCATTGGTCTTCTCGGTGCAGTGGGTCAGCAGCTTGTAGCCCGGATCCGTGACCGGCGAGACATCGCTGGGCACCAGCGCCCGGCCCAGCGACACCAGCCATTCCTGCAGCAGCAGGACCTCGGGAACGGCCTCCGGCCCCAGTGCCTTGACGTACTCCTGGCGGTAGGCCAGCGTCATCGCCGGGTCGATGCCCACCAAGGGCACGCCGAAGTCCGCCAGGGTGCGCAGGCGTCGTGCCTGGCGCGCGGCGGTCTTCTCGAAGGCGCCCAGAAAGCCCTGTACGTGCAACGGCTTGCCATTGGCGTGGAAGGGCGCCACGAACACGCGAATGTCGAGGCGCGAGAGCAGTTCGACGATGTCCATCACCAGCTTGGCTTCGAAATGGCTGGTGAACGCATCCTGGACGATGACCACGCTGCGGGCCTTCTGGCGTTCGCTGAGAAAGCCCAGCGTGGTGGGCGTGGCTTCGGCGATGCCCCAGGCCTCGAGCTGCCTGGCGAGGCTCGCCCGGGACAGGCGCGGCGTGTCGACCATGCCCAGAGGGCCGGCAAGCAGGCGATCCGCCAGGCGCGTGTCGAGCAGCGCGTTGTACAGCGGCGCCACCGGCTTGAGGTAGGGCACGAAGAATTCCAGTGCGCCGATCAGGTAGTCGCGCGGCGGGCGCAGGTAGCGTCCGTGATAGAGCGCCAGGAACTGCGAGCGAAACTCGGGGACGTTGACCTTGATCGGACACTGCCCGGCGCAGGACTTGCACGCCAGGCACCCCGCCATGGCGTCATAGACGTCGTGAGAGACATCTTCCCGGCCGCGGCGCTTGGCCAGGGTATTGCGCGCACGGCGTGGGAACGTCTTGACGAAATCCCAGGCCCCGGCGGCCTTCTGCCGATGCGATGCCTCGACGACATCGATGCCGGCCTCGTTCTGCAGGCGCAGCCATTCACGCATCAGGCTGGCACGGCCCTTGGGCGAGTGAATGCGCTCTCGGGTCGCCTTCCATGACGGGCACATGGCGTCATTGGGGTCGTAGTTGTAGCAGGCCCCGTTGCCGTTGCAGTAGACCGCGCTGGCGTGATGCTGCCAGACGCGCTCGTCGATCTGGCGATCCAGCTGGCCGCGGGTGGTGACGCCGTCGATGGTCAAAAGCCCCGGATCGACCCATTTGACCGGCTCCGCCTCGGCGGCAACGGCGTCATCGGAAGCGGCCCCTTGCGAAGGCGCTGTGGCCCCTTCCGTGGGCGCGACGGTTGCCTTCCCCGGCAAAGGACCTTCGCCGGTTTCCGCTTTCGACGCCTGGTCATCGACCGCATCGGGAGCCCTGTCCTCCGGCCGGATAGCATGACCGGCGTGTTCGGGCCGGGTAAGGAGCGGTGTGGCGATCTTGCCGGGGTTGAGCTGATTGTGCGGGTCGAACGCCGCCTTGAGGCGCTGCAGGCTGGGGTAGAGCTCGCCGAAGAACTGCGGCGCGTATTCCGAGCGCACGCCCTTGCCATGCTCGCCCCACAGCAGCCCGTGGTAGCGCTGGGTCAGCGCGGCGACCTCGTCGGACAGGGTGCGGATCAGCGTGGCCTGCTCGGGGTCCTTCATGTCGATGGCCGGTCGCACGTGCAGTACGCCTGCATCGACGTGGCCGAACATGCCGTACGCCAGTCCATGGGCATCGAGCAGGGCGCGGAACTCGGCGATGTAGTCGGCCAGATGTTCGGGCGGTACGGCGGTATCCTCGACGAAGGGAATCGGGCGCTTTTCGCCCTTGGCGTTGCCGAGCAGGCCCACCGCGCGCTTGCGCATGGCATAGACGCGGGTGATCGCCTCGCGGCCCTCGGCCAGGGTATGGCCGAGACGCTCGACCTGCGTGTCGGTACCGAGATGCGTGCAGAAGGCCTCGACGCGCGCCGCCAGACGCTCGGGATCGTCGTCGTTGAATTCGACCAGGTTGATGCCGTGTATGTCCGCCTCCCCGGCGGGGAAATACTCGGCGACGCTGTCCCAGACGAAATCCTCCATGGCCAGGGTGAGCACCTTGTCGTCGACCGTCTCGATGGAGGTCGGGCGGCTGTCGCCGCTCATCAATGCCTTGGCGTCGCGCAGGGCATCCATGAAGCCGCGATAGCGAATGTTGACCAGGGTCGAATGCTTGGGGATGGGCAGGACGTTGAGCGTGGCCTCGGCGAGAAAGCCCAGCGTTCCTTCCGAACCGCAAAGTACGCTGTTGAGATCGAAGGTACCATCCGCGCGGCGCAGGTGGGCCAGATCGTAGCCCGTCAGGCAGCGGTTGAGGGGCGGGAACGTGGCCTCGATCAAGGCGCCCTGGGTGTCGGCGATCTCGCGTGCGGTGCGGTGTGCGTCGCCGATGCGGTCATCGCGTGCGCAGGCCTGGTCGAGAGCGTCGGCGTCGAGGGGCTGGCAGTGCAGACGCTCGCCGCCGAGCAGCAGCATGTCCAGCGCCAGCACGTGATCGCGGGTCTTGCCGTACTCGCAGCTGCCCTGGCCGCTGGCGTCGGTGGAGATCATGCCGCCGATGGTCGCGCGGTTGGAGGTCGACAGATCCGGCGCGAAGAACAGGCCGTACGGCTTGAGGGCGGCGTTGAGCTGATCCTTGACCACGCCGGCCTGGACGCGCACACGGCGGTTCTCGGCGTCGATCTCTAGGATGCGGTTCATGTACCGGGAGACATCGACCACCAGGCCGTCGGTCAGCGACTGCCCGTTGGTACCGGTGCCCCCGCCGCGCGGGGTGAGCACGATGGCCTGGAATTCTTCGCGCGCGGCGAGGCGGGCCAGGTGGGCGAGGTCCTCGGCGTCGCGGGGATAGAGCACGGCCTGGGGCAGGCGCTGGTAGATGGAGTTGTCGGTGGCCAGCACCGTGCGGTTGGCGTAGTCCGGGGCGATGTCGCCGCGAAAGCCGGCGGCGTCGAGCGCCTCGATAAAGCGCAGATAGGGCGTGGTGGTGCGTTCCGGGGTGTCCAGAGGTGCGATCATGGAATTTCAAGCCATCGGTCAGCGTCGGGCGGCGGTTTCTATGGTCGCCTGTGCTAGGGCGTCGTCGGGACGCCGGTATCTGGCACCACTTTACTGCAGCGCGCCGCGTGGCGCATCCCGAATGGGGCGGGCGAGCGTGGTTAACGTCGCGGCTTTTCCCTACAATGGAACTCCATTCACGTTGCTTCATCCTTTTTTCCGACGGATAAGATCCATGCTCGATCCCAAATTGTTGCGCAGCGACCTGCCTCTGGTCGCCGAACGACTGGCCCGTCGCGGCTTTACCCTGGACACGGCGCGTCTCGAGGCGCTGGAATCGCGCCGCCGTGAGCTGCAGACCGAGACCGAACGCCTGCAGAACGAGCGCAATACGCGCTCCAAGGCGATCGGCCAGGCCAAGGCATCGGGCGAGGACATTCAGCCGCTGCTCGATGAAGTCAGCGATCTGGGCGAGCGTCTCGACGCCGCCAAGGCGCGTCTCGCCGAGGTGCAGGCCGAATGGGACGAGAGCGTCGCGGCGCTGCCCAACCTGCCCCATGACAGCGTGCCCCAGGGCCTCGACGAGGCCGATAACGTGGAGCTGCATCGCTGGGGAACACCGGGCACCTTCGACTTCGAGGTGCGCGACCATGTCGATCTGGGCGCCAAGTTCGGCTATCTCGATTTCGAGATGGCGGCCAAGCTGACCGGGTCGCGGTTCGCCGTGATGCGCGGCCCCATCGCGCGGCTGCACCGCGCGCTGGCGCAGTTCATGCTCGACAAGCAGACGCGCGAGCACGGCTACGAGGAATGCTACGTTCCCTATATCGTCAACGACGCCTCGCTCACCGGCACGGGGCAGTTGCCCAAGTTCGGCGAGGACCTGTTCAAGCTGGAAGGGGATCATGACTTCTACTTGATTCCCACCGCCGAGGTGCCGTTGACCAACATCGCACGGGAGCAGATCTTCACGCCTGCCGAGCTGCCCCTGAAGCTGACCGCTCACACGCCGTGTTTCCGCAGCGAGGCGGGCGCCTACGGGCGAGACACTCGCGGCATGATTCGCCAGCATCAGTTCGACAAGGTCGAGATGGTGCAGATCGTCGACCCGGCAACCAGCTATGACGCCCTGGAATCCATGCGCGGCCACGCCGAGGCGATCCTGCAGGCGCTCGAGCTGCCTTATCGCGTCGTCACGCTGTGTGCCGGCGACATGGGCTTCGGCGCCGCCAAGACCTACGATCTCGAAGTCTGGCTGCCGAGCCAGGAGACGTACCGCGAGATTTCCTCGATTTCCAACTGCGAGGACTTCCAGGCACGGCGGATGCAGGCGCGCATGCGGCATCCCGAGCAGAAGAAGCCGCAGCTGGTGCATACGCTCAACGGCTCCGGCCTGGCGGTGGGACGCTGCCTGCTGGCGGTGCTCGAGAATTGTCAGCAAGCCGATGGCAGCATCGTGATTCCCGAGGTCCTGCGCGGCTACATGGATGGCGTCGAGCGGATCAACGCCTGACGCCACGTCCGCCATGCCATTGCTCGCCACGGGCAATGGCATGGATCTCTACTTGGTTATAACCTTCCAACCAGACGTTCCTTCCCCGAGATGCCGAGGAACCTTATCGTTTTGGCTATAAGACCTCGTTTTTTAAGTCGAACCGGGAATAACGATGCCTGTTTCTTCGCATGATGTGACATCGCGCTCGTCGCGCCCCCGACGTCTCCACGGCCATGTGGCGCTGGTCGGCGCGGGGCCCGGCGATCCGGAGCTGCTGACGCTCAAGGCGCTGCGCCTGCTGCAGGAAGCCGACATGGTGCTGCACGATCGTCTGGTCAGCGAGGAGATCATGGCGTTGGCCAACCCCGAGGCCCGGCGACTGTACGTCGGCAAGGCGCGGTCGTCGCACAGCGTGCCCCAGGAAGGCATCAACCAGGCACTGGTCGACTGGGCGCGTGCCGGGCATCGCGTGGTGCGGCTCAAGGGCGGCGATCCGTTCATTTTCGGGCGTGGTGGCGAAGAGCTGGAAACCCTGGCTCAGGCGGGCATCGCCTTCGAAGTGGTGCCGGGCATCACCGCGGCCAGCGGCTGCGCCGCCTATGCGGGCATTCCCTTGACCCATCGCGATCATGCCCAGTCGGTGCGGTTCGTCACCGGTCATCTCAAGAACGGTGGCTGCGATCTCGAATGGCCGACGCTGGCGCGTCCCGGGCAGACGCTGGTGTTCTACATGGGGCTGGGCTCGCTGGCCACCATCCGCCATGAGCTGCAGGCGCATGGCATGTCCGGCGACACGCCCCTGGCCTTGATCGAACAGGGCACCACCGCGCGCCAGCGGGTGCATGTGGGCACCCTGGCGGCGCTTCCCGAGGGGCTGCTGGCTGCCATCGACACGGGAGACGTGCGCCCGCCGACGCTGATCGTGGTCGGTGATGTGGTGTCGCTGCACGGTCGGCTGGACTGGTTCGAGCCGGCGTCCTCGTCCACCCAGGGGTGGCGCGACGGCAAGCATCCCACGCCGCTGGACAACGCCTCGAGCGCTTAGCAGGCGCTCGCCTTCCTCCTTCCGCTTGCGCCCGCCCGAGAGGCGGGTGCCGACCTTGTCGTTTCTCTCCTTGTCTTGCGTGCGTGCACTTTTCTGGTGCTCATGACGCCATTCCTCCTCCTCTTTGGTGCGCCCGCGGATCCGGCGTGCGCCATTTAGGTGCGGGCGATGCCCTCTTGTGCTTTTTGTATACGCTATAAGTCATTGTTCCTCATGCGATTTAAAGGGCGGTGCACGAAGTTGGCACATGACTTGCGAGGTGTCGTGTAGACGTCATCGGGCGTCGTCGCTGGATATCACGACAACAGCGTGCATTGGCGCTGCAACAACAATCAGACCCGCAAGGAGTCGTTCGTGAACAAGATCACCTCCACCGCCGCACTCTTACTCTCGATGGGCATCGCGCTTCCGGCCGCGGCCCAGGAAGACACCATCAAGGTCGGGATCCTGCACTCTCTTTCCGGGACCATGGCCATCAGTGAGTCGACGCTGAAGGATGAGCTGTTGATGCTCATCGAGCAGCAGAACGAAAACGGCGGGTTGCTGGGCAAGCAGCTCGAACCCGTGGTGATGGATCCGGCCTCGGATTGGTCGCTGTACGCCGAGCAGGCGCGCGACATGCTCACCGGGGACGACCGGGTCGACGTGATCTTCGGCAACTGGACGTCGGCGTCGCGCAAGGCGGTTCTGCCGGTGGTCGAGGAAGAGAACGGCCTGCTGTTCTATCCGGTGCAGTATGAGGGCGAGGAATCGTCCGAGAACATCTTCTATACCGGCGCGGCACCCAACCAGCAGGCGATTCCCGCGGTCGACTACCTGATGAGCCAGGGCGTGGAGCGCTGGGCGCTGCTGGGTACCGACTACGTCTACCCACGCACCACCAACAAGATTCTCGAGGCGTATCTCAAGGACCACGGCGTCGCCGACGACGACATCATGGTCAATTACACGCCGTTCGGCTTCAGCAATTGGCAGTCGATCGTCTCCGAGGTCAAGGACTTCGGCAGCCAGGGCAAGAAGACCGCCGTGGTCTCGACCATCAACGGCGATGCCAACGTGCCGTTCTACACCGAGCTTTCCAATCAGGGCATCAGTGCCTCCGACATCCCGGTGGTCGCCTTCTCGGTGGGCGAGCAGGAACTGTCCGGCATCGATACCGGGCCGCTGGTGGGACACATGGCGGCGTGGAACTACTTCATGAGCGTCGACAGCGACGCCAATTACGACTTCATCGACAACTGGGTCGAATACACCGGTGACGACATGGCCGTGACCAACGATCCCATGGAAGCGCACTACATCGGCTTCAACATGTGGCTGGAGGCGGTGCGCGAGGCCGGCACCACCGATGTCGACGCGGTGAAGGATTCGATCATCGGCGTCACGGTGCCCAACCTCTCCGGCGGCTCCTCGGCGATGATGCCCAACCATCACATCACCAAGCCGGTGATGATCGGCGAGATCCAGGACGACGGTCAGTTCAGCGTGGTCTGGGAAACCTCGGGCAATGTCGCCGGCGACGCCTGGTCCGACTATCTCCCCGAATCGCAGAACCTGATCAGCGACTGGCGTGCGCCACTGCGCTGCGGAAAGCTCAACGTCGACACCATGACCTGCGAGGACGGCGCCGGCGCCGAGTAAGCACGCCCACGGCGAGCGTCCGGCGCTCGCCGTTTCCTTCACGTCATGACGCTCCGCAGGCTGGGGCGCTCCCGAATCGTGCGCCGCGATCGTCGCGGCGCGAGAAGGAACCTTTCGATGACGCCAACTCACGCGACGAATGTTCGGCCAGAAGGCATGACTGGACCGCAGGCCGGCTCCGGTTTCCGGCATTGTCTGATGGTCGTGGCCGCACTGCTGGTGTGGCTCGCCATCGTCTCGCCGGTGCAGGCCGAGGTGACGCCGCAGCGTGCCCAGGCCTTGCTGCAGGCGCTGGACACCGACGACTTCGATGCCAAGGCCGAGGCCGCCCAGGCCATCGCCGCCAGCGACGCCGCCCAGAAAACACGCTGGCTCGAGGCCTTGCTCGACGGCCGTCTGGGACGCGAGCGCCGTGGCGAGCGTTTTTACATTATCACCGATGACAGCGGCCGCGAATGGCCGATCATCGATGCCATCACCTTCGAGGAGGCCGGCACCGGCTCCCGGCGCAGCGTCGATGCATTTCGCATCAACAACGCGCTGCGCACCCAGTTGCAGGGCCTGATCGCCTCGCTGTCGCTCGACGAAGGCGACGAGGCGACCCGCCTCGAGGCCGCGAAGCGCTTGATCGGCGAGGTCGATGCGCAGAGCGTCGACGCGGTCGCCGCGCAACTCGACGACGAGGAGAGTCCCGCGGTGCGCGCCGAGATCGAAACCGCACTGGCGCTGTATCGCGTGGAGCAGGGCGATGCCTCGGCCCTGGAAACCCTGCGCGGCAATCTCGACACCCGCGTGCGCAATTCGCTCGCTACCATCGCCGCCAGCGACGCCCCGATCGCCGCCGAGGCCGGCGAGACGCTGGCCGGCATCGAGAGCAAGCGTGCCTGGTACGAGCGCGGACAGACGCTTTTCTTCGGCTTGAGCGCAGGGTCCGTGCTGGTGCTGGCGGCGATCGGCCTGGCGATCACCTTCGGCGTGATGGGGGTGATCAACATGGCGCACGGCGAGTTGATCATGCTGGGGGCCTACACCACCTGGATGATCCAGCAGTTGCTGCCCGGGCAGCCGGGGCTGGCCTTGTTGCTGGCGATCCCCGGCGGTTTCCTGGTCGCGGCGGCGTTCGGCATTCTCATCGAGCGCAGCGTGATCCGCTTTCTCAAGGGGCGTCCGCTCGAGACGCTGCTGGCGACCTTCGGCATCAGCCTGATCCTGCAGCAACTGGTGCGCACGGTGTTCTCGCCGCTCAATCGCCGGGTGGCCTCGCCGGACTGGCTGCAGGGCGCATGGCAGATCAACGAGGCCTTGTCGCTGACCCTCAACCGCCTGGGCGTGCTGCTCTTCTGCCTGGTGGTGTTCGCCGCGCTATGGGCGCTGATGCGCTACACCCGGCTGGGGCTGGAGGTGCGTGCGGTGACCCAGAATCGTGCCATGGCACGCTCGATGGGCGTGCGCGCCGCGCGGGTGGACATGCTCACCTTCGGCCTGGGTGCCGGGGTCGCCGGGCTGGCGGGCGTCGCCCTGTCCCAGATCACCAACGTGGGGCCCAACCTGGGGCAGAGCTATATCGTCGACTCCTTCCTGGTGGTGGTCTTCGGCGGCGTCGGCAACCTGTGGGGCACCCTGGTCGCCGGCATGTCGCTGGGCGTGATCAATCAGGTCCTGCAGCCCTGGGTCGGGGCCGTGCTGGCCAAGGTGATCGTGCTGATCGGCGTCATCCTGTTCATTCAGAAACGTCCGCAGGGCCTCTTCGCGCCCAAGGGGCGGACCTCATGAGTGTCGCCACGATGTTCAAACGCAATTCCCTGCTCGATGAACGCTCGACCTGGATCACCAGCGTCGTCCTGATCGTCGGCATGCTGGCGGTGGTCGTGCTCCATGCCTTGCCGCCGGATCATGCCTGGCACCTGAACGGCTCCGTCGTCTCGCTGCTGGGCAAGTACCTGACCTACATGCTGCTGGCGCTGGCGGTGGATTTGATCTGGGGTTACCTGGGCATCCTGAGCCTGGGTCACGGGGCCTTCTTCGCCCTGGGCGGCTACGCCATGGGGCTCTACCTGACCGCCCAGCAGGCACCGCTGGCGCCCTGGCAGGCTGTCATGGCTCACTTTCCCGTGGCGGCGCTCGCCGTGATCCTGGCGCCAGGGCTGCTGGCACTGGTCTTCGGCTGGTTGGCGTTTCGCTCGCGGGTCACCGGCGTGTACTTCTCGATCATCACCCAGGCGCTGACCTTTGCGCTGATGCTGGCCTTCAACCGCAACGAAATGGCCATGGGGGGCAGTACCGGGCTGACGCGATTCGATGAGTTGCTGGGCTTCGCGCTCGCCGGCGAAGGCATGACCGTGGCGCTGTTCGTGGCCTCGGGCGTGGCCGTGCTGCTGGCGTTCTGGGGCTGCAAGGCAGTCACGCGGTCACGGCTCGGGCGGGTGTGCATGGCCACCCGGGATGCCGAGGCACGGGTGCGCTTCATCGGCTATCGCGTCGAACACGTCAAGCTGGCGGTGTTCGTGCTGTCGGCGATGATCGCGGGCGTCGCCGGGGCGCTCTACGTGCCGCAGGTCGGCATCATCAACCCGAGCACCTTCGCGCCGCTGTTTTCCATCGAGGTGGTGGTCTGGGTCGCATTGGGCGGCCGCGCCACGCTTTACGGCGCGCTGCTCGGCGCGCTGGTCGTCAATTATCTCAAGACGGTGCTGACCGGAGTGATGCCGGATGCCTGGCTGTTTCTGCTCGGGGGCTTGTTCGTGGTGGTCACCATGTTCCTGCCGCAGGGCGTGGCGGGCCTGATGGCGCACCTGCGTCGGCGCCGGGAGGTGACCGCATGAGCATGATGGATTCGCAGCGCATGCAACGCCTGCGCGAGTTCGCGCGCCCCGATCGCGTCTTCGACTTCATGGCACCGGCGGACTCCCCCGTCGACGTGCGTCACGGGCCGATTCTCTATCTCGAGGATGTCAGCGTGAGCTTCGACGGCTTCAAGGCCATCGACAACCTCAATCTGACCATCGACGACGGCGAGCTGCGCTGCATCATCGGCCCCAACGGCGCCGGCAAGACCACCATGATGGATATCATCACCGGCAAGACGCGTCCCGATCGCGGACAGGCCTGGTTCGGCAGCCGCCACAACCTGCTGCAGATGGACGAACCGCAGATCGCCAACCTGGGGATCGGGCGCAAGTTCCAGAAACCCACCGTGTTCGAGGCGCTGTCGGTGAACGCCAACCTCGAGCTGGCGATGGCCGGCGACCGGCGCGTGTGGAAGACCTTGCTGGCCCGGCTCGACCACGAGGGGCGCGAGCGTATCGACGAGGTCATGGAGATCATCGGCCTGAGCGGCGAACGCGACCGGCTGGCCGGTGTGCTTTCGCATGGCCAGAAACAATGGCTGGAGATCGGCATGTTGCTGATGCAGCGCCCGCGCCTGCTGCTGGTCGACGAGCCCGTGGCGGGCATGACCGAGCCGGAAATGCACCGCACGGCGGAGTTGATGACGCGCCTGGCCGGCCAGCAGTCGGTGGTGGTGGTCGAGCACGACATGGGGTTCGTGCGCTCCATCGCCCGTACCGTCACCGTGCTGCACCAGGGCAGCGTGCTCGCCGAGGGCAGCATGGACGAGGTCGCCAACGACCCGCGAGTGATCGACGTCTATCTGGGCGGTGACGAATCGTCCGACGTGCGGGAGGGAACCTGATGCTCAGCGTCGACAAGCTCAACCAGTATTACGGCGAAAGCCATATTCTGCGCGATCTCTCGCTGGAGGTACCGGCGGGGCGCTGCACCTGCGTCATGGGCCGCAATGGCGTGGGCAAGACCACGCTGCTCAAGGCCATCATGGGCGAAGTGGCGGTGCGCGACGGTCAGGTGCGTTTCACCGACGAGAACCTGCTCAAGCGGCGCCCCGAGAGCCGCGCCGATCTGGGCATCGGCTACGTCCCCCAGGGGCGGCAGATCTTCGCCACGCTGAGCGTGGAAGAGAACCTGCGCATCGGCCTGCCGGCACGGCGCAAGCGCATGCAAGGCGCAGCGGAGCGGGGCATTCCCGAGCGTATCTACGAACTCTTTCCGGTGCTTCGGGAAATGCGTCACCGGCGTGGCGGCGACCTGTCCGGCGGCCAGCAGCAGCAACTGGCCATCGGCCGGGCGCTGGTGATCGAGCCGCGCCTGCTGATCCTCGACGAACCCGGCGAGGGCATCCAGCCCAACATCGTCGCGCAGATCGGGGAGGTGATACGCCGGCTCAATCAGGAGGACGGGCTCACCGTGTTGCTGGTCGAGCAGAAGCTCCCGTTCGCACGCAAGTACGCCGATCGCTTCACGATCATGGACCGGGGGCAGACGGTCGCCGGCGGCGAGATCGGCGAACTCGACGATGACCTGATCAAACGGCACCTGACGGTATGACGGACTTGTCGTTTCCTGGCCAGGCGGCGCTGCCCGGTGAAGGGGCGAGCCAGCCGTCCGGCGGTTCGGGGCACCGCTTCGATACCCGGCGCCACTGGGCGGCTTCCCTGTCGCTGGGCTTTCGCGATCGCGATGGGCGCACGCGGATGACGCGTGCGCGCCACCACGGCCCTCTGCGCGTGCAACGGCCGTTCTATCCCGAAACGGGCCATGTTCCCGACGCTCGCTACGCGGAGCCTTGCCATGTGTATCTGTTGCACCCGCCGGGCGGACTGGTCAGCGGTGACGAGCTGCGCATCGACATCGAGGCCGAGAGCGGCGCCCATGCCCTGCTGACCACGCCGGCGGCGACCAAGCTGTATCGCGCCGATAGCCATGGCGTGTGCTGGGGGCAGCACACGCATCTGAGCGTGCGGCCCGGCGCGCTGCTCGAATGGCTGCCGCAGGAAACCCTGTGTTTCGACGGCGCGCGTGGCATGCAGAGCACGACGCTGGATGTGCAGGGCGATGGCTGCTGCGTGGGCTGGGAAGTCCTGGCGCTGGGGCGTCCCGCCAGCCAGTTGCCGTTCGTCAGCGGACGGGTCGAGCAGCGCTTCGCGTTGACGCGCGACGGACGCCCGCTATGGCGTGAACGTCAGCCGCTCGATCCCATGCATCCACGGTTCCACGGTTATTGGGGACAGGGCGGCAGTACGGTGCAGGCGACGCTCTGGGCAGTGGGGCTGACGGCGCCGCAGGCCGCGGTGGAGGCCCTGAGGGAATGCTTGCCGGCATCGCGGCACTGGGCCGTCACCCAGCGCCGCGACGTGCTCCTGCTGCGCTACCTGGGCGATGAGCGCAATGCCGCCTGGGAGATTTGTCAGCAGGCCTGGGAGGTGCTGCGGCCCTGGCTGTCGTCACGGCAGGCCAGCGTGCCGCGGATCTGGATGACCTGACGACGGCCCGACGCCCGAATTCATCAAGAGAGAGTTGCCGATATGGAATTGACCCCGAGAGACAAGGACAAGCTGCTGCTGTTTTCCGCCGCGCAACTTGCCGAACGACGCCGTGACCGTGGCCTCAAGCTCAACTACCCCGAGGCGGTGGCCTTGATCAGCTTCGAGATCCTGGAAGGCGCCCGCGACGGCAAGAGCGTCGCCGAACTGATGAGCGCCGGGCGCGAGATCCTGACCCGCGACGACGTCATGGAAGGCGTGGCCGAGATGGTCGATGAGGTGCAGGTCGAGGCGACGTTCCCGGACGGCACCAAGCTGGTCACAGTTCATAGCCCGATTGTGTGACGGAGTCCGCAATGGCTGCGCTCGCGCATTTCAGCAACCTCGTAAGGAGGCGCCATGATTCCCGGTGAATACCAGTTGCAGGACGGCGAGATCGAGCTCTGCGCAGGGCGCGAGCGGATCACCGTCGAGGTCGCCAATACCGGCGACCGGCCCATCCAGATCGGGTCGCACTACCACTTTGCCGAGGCCAACCCGGCCTTGATCTTCGACCGCGACAAGACGCGCGGTTATCGCCTCGATGTGGCGGCGGGCACGGCGATTCGCTTCGAGCCCGGCCAGCGCCGCGAGGTGACCCTGATTCCCTTCGTCGGCCGACGGCATGTCTACGGCTTCCGCCAGGCGGTCATGGGCGCCTTGGACGAGAAAGGAGCGACGTCATGAAGCCGACTACCATCGACCGTCAGGCCTATGCGGACATGTACGGCCCGACGGTGGGCGATCGCGTGCGGCTCGGCGATACCGAGCTGTGGATCGAGGTCGAGCAGGATTTCACCCACTACGGCGACGAGGTCAAGTTCGGCGGCGGCAAGGTGATCCGCGATGGCATGGGGCAGAGCCAGCGCGTCGACGAGGCGGTGATGGATACCGTCATCACCAATGCCCTGATTCTCGACTGGTGGGGCATCGTCAAGGCCGACGTGGGACTCAAGCAGGGCCATATCGCGAGCATCGGCAAGGCCGGCAATCCGGATACGCAACCGGACGTCGACATCGTCATCGGCCCCGGCACCGAAGTGATCGCCGGCGAAGGCAAGATTCTCACCGCCGGGGGCATCGACGCCCATATTCACTTCATCTGCCCCCAGCAGGTGGAAGAGGCGTTGATGAGCGGCATCACCACCATGCTCGGCGGTGGCACCGGCCCGGCCACCGGTACCAATGCCACCACCTGCACCCCGGGCGAGTGGCATCTCGGCAAGATGCTGCAGGCCATCGACGACATGCCCATGAACATCGGTCTGCTGGGCAAGGGCAACGCCAGCCTGCCCGAGGCGCTGGAGGCGCAGCTGGAGGCCGGCGCCATGGGCCTCAAGCTGCACGAGGACTGGGGCACCACGCCGGCGTCCATCGACAACTGCCTGAGCGTGGCCGAGACGTACGACGTGCAGATCGCCATCCACACCGACACGCTCAACGAGTCGGGCTTCGTCGAGGACACCCTGGCGGCCTTCAAGGAACGCTGCATTCACACCTACCACACCGAAGGCGCCGGGGGCGGGCATGCCCCGGACATCATCACCGCCTGCGCCAAGTCGTACGTGCTGCCGTCATCGACCAATCCCACGCGCCCCTACACCGTCAATACCATCGACGAACACCTCGACATGCTGATGGTGTGCCATCACCTCGATCCCAACATCCCCGAGGACGTCGCCTTCGCCGATTCGCGAATCCGCCGCGAGACCATCGCCGCCGAGGACATCCTTCACGACATGGGCGTGATTTCGATGATCGCCTCGGACTCCCAGGCCATGGGGCGGGTCGGCGAGGTGATCTGCCGGACCTGGCAGACCGCCCACAAGATGAAGGTGCAGCGGGGCCTGCTGCCGGAGGACGCTGCGCGCGGTGCGGACAATCATCGCGCCAAGCGGTATGTCGCCAAGTACACCATCAATCCGGCGATCACCCATGGCATCGCCCACGCGGTGGGCTCGGTGGAGGTCGGCAAGCTGGCGGACCTGGTGTTGTGGGACCCGGCCTTCTTCGGCGTCAAGCCGGCCATGATGCTCAAGGGCGGCATGATCGCCGCCGCGCCGATGGGCGACCCCAATGCCTCGATCCCCACGCCCCAGCCGGTGCACTACCGGACCATGTTCGGCGCCCTGGGGCGGGCGGCCAGCCGCACGCGCCTGACCTTCGTCAGCCAGGCCGCGCTGGATGCCGGCATCCGCGAGCGCCTGGGTCTGCAGAGCGATCTGGTGGCCTGCAAGGACGTGCGCGGCGTGCGCAAGGCCGACATGAAGCTCAACGAGGTTTGCCCCCATCTCGAGGTGGATCCGCAGACCTACGAGGTGCGTTGTGATGGCGACATCCTCACCTGCGAGCCTGCCACCGAGCTACCGCTCGCCCAGCGGTACCACTTGTTTTGAGTCACGCGCCAGGGGCGCGTGACCGAGAGGGAGATTGAACGATGTTGAAACTGATCGAACGCCTGGGGCCGATTGCGGCGGAGCAGGCCGGCGAGACGCTCACGTTGCCATTCGAGGCGCGCATGCGCGGGCGGCTCAAGGCGGTCAGCGATGCCGGCCGTGAGCTGGGCCTGTTCCTCGATCGTGGCCCGGTGCTGCGCGACGGCGACGGGCTGCGTGCCGAGAGTGGCGAGGTGGTGCGCGTCCAGGCGGCCGACGAGCCGGTGGTGACGGCACGGATCGAAGGCGCACTGGCGCTGGCGCGGCTGTGCTATCACCTGGGCAACCGTCACGTGCAACTGGCCATCGCGGGCGACGCGCAACGCGGCTGGGTGCGCTTTCCGCCGGATCACGTGCTCGAGGAACTGGCCGAGCGGCTGGGCGCGACGCTCGAGCACCACGCGGCACCGTTCGATCCCGAGCCGGGCGCCTATGGCCAGGCGGAAGGCCACGGCCATGGTCACGACCATCACCACCATCAGGCGTCGGCACATGTCCACTGAGCCGGTGTCGCAGCACGATCCGCTGGCCCTGGCCGGGCTCATGCAGCTGGTCAGTCCGGCGTTGCCGATCGGTGCCTTTGCCTGGTCGCAGGGGCTCGAGAGCGCGCTGGAGCTGGGCTGGGTCGATGATGAGGCAAGCCTCGGCGAGTGGCTCGCCGGCGTGCTCGACGACGGGCTGACCCGCTGCGAATTGCCGGTGCTGGCGCGCGTCCATCGCGCCTGGGCGGAGGGCGACGCCGATGCCCTGGCGCACTGGAATGACTGGCTGCAGGCCAATCGTGAGACCCGCGAGCTGCTCGAGGAAGAGCAGCGCCTGGGCGGCACGCTGGTGCGCTTGCTGAGAAGTCTCGATCAGGTGCCCGTGACGCCGGCCATGCCCGAAACGCCGGGCTACGTGGTGGTCTTCGCGCTGGCCGCTCGGGTACGCGGGGTGAGCCGGGAAGATGCCATGCTGGGCTTCGCCTGGGCGTGGCTGGAGAACCAGTTGACGGTGGCCTGCAAGGCCTTGCCCCTGGGGCAGACGAGTGCCCAGCGTCTCGTCGAGCGCCTGCGCCCGGCCCTTGTCGCGTCAGTCAGCGAAGCCCTGGCGCTGGAAGACGATGATCTGGGACCGGCGTTGCCGGGATTGGCGCTGGCCAGCGCCTTGCACGAAACGCAGTACTCACGCTTGTTCAGAAGTTAAAGGGAGAATTTCTATGACACATTGTCTGCGTGTCGGCGTCGGCGGCCCGGTGGGGTCCGGCAAGACGGCGCTGCTCAAGCAACTCTGTCTGGCCCTGCGCGATCATTACGATATCGCCGTGGTCACCAATGACATCTATACCCGCGAGGATGCCGACTTCCTGCTCAAGCACGAAGCCCTGGCCGCCGACCGCATCCTGGGGGTGGAGACCGGGGGCTGTCCGCACACCGCGATCCGCGAGGATGCCTCGATGAACCTGGCCGCCATCGACGAGCTTCAGTCTCGCCACCCCGCGCTCGAGCTGGTGATGGTCGAGTCCGGCGGCGACAACCTGTCGGCGACGTTCAGCCCCGAACTTTCCGATCTGACGCTCTACGTGATCGACGTTTCCGCCGGCGACAAGATTCCGCGCAAGGGCGGGCCGGGGATCACCAAGTCCGATCTGCTGATCATCAACAAGATCGATATCGCCGAGCAGGTACATGCCTCGCTGGAGGTCATGGACCGTGACGCACGCAAGATGCGCGGCGAGCGACCGTTCGTGTTCACCAACCTGCACGACGGGGTGGGGGTCGAGGAGATCGTCGCCTTCATCCTCGAGCGGGGCATGCTGCCGGAGCGCCGGCCGGCGTCGCAGCGTGCCGGGGCGCCTGCCGCCATGGTCGGCGAGGCCCCGGCCGGTGCCTGATATCGACGCTTGTCACTCATCAAAAGGGAGAGGTTCCATGTTCATGTCTGGTCTTCACGTACGTCGGTGCGCCTGGGTCATGCTGCCGCTGGCATTGTTGTATACCGGTGCGGCAGTGGCGCATCCCGGCCACATGCCGCATTCGCATGCGGGCAGTTTCGTGGCCGGGCTGATGCACCCGCTGACCGGGCTCGATCACTTGCTGGCGATGGCGGCCATCGGGCTGTGGAGCTTCCGCCAGGCGGGCGCGCTGCGTCGTGCCATGCCGCTGTTGATTGCGCTGGGCATGCTGGCGGGCGCCAGTCTGGCCTGGATGGGCATACCGCTCATGGGCGTCGAGTTCGGCATCGCCTCGAGCGTGTTGCTGGCCGGGGTGCTGCTGGCCTCGCTGGTACGTTTGCCAAGTGCCCTGGGCGGCATGCTGGTGTTCGCCTTCATCCTGCTGCATGGCCATGCTCATGGCAGCGAACTGGCGCCGGGGGCATCCGCGTTGTTGTATGCGACGGGCTTCGTGGCGACCAGCGTGGCCATCACCCTGGGCGGACGTGTGCTGGGCGAGTGGCTGGCCCGCCGCGACAACCGTTGGCTGCGTGGCATCGGCGCCGCCATCGCGGCTGCCGGCGGCGCCTTGATGATGGGCTGAGTCGACGCCGGTTACAGGCGCGGCGTTCGCGTGCGCCGATAACCGGCATTGATGAAGCAATAGAGTCCATAGGCCACGAGGCCCAGCGAGACACCGCCGAGCAGCCAGCGGCCGTAGGGTTGCTCGGCGAGTGTGTGGAGCACGCCTCCCAGCCCCTCGGCGTTGTCGGGATCGACCTCGATGGCGGCCACGCTCAGAAAGGTCCCGATGATCACGAAGACCAGCCCTCGTGCCGCCAGCCCCAGGCGGGCGATGCCTTCGAGCAGCGGCATCGGGCCCTTGGGCATGTCCTCGATGTGCCAGTTGCGCCGGTAATGGCGCTTCCAGGCACGATAGAACTGATGCACTCCCACGCCGATGAAGACGATGCCGATTCCCAGCAGGACGAACAGTCCGCCGGGATAGTCGAGCAGCTCGGCGGTGCGCTGCGAGGTGCTGCTGCCTCCGCCACTGGCCAGGGAGAGGATGATCAGCGTGGCGCATTGCCAGGCCAGGGCGATGTACAACAACCCGCTGATGGCGAAGCCGAGACGCTGCAGGATGCCTTTCCAGTCGTTGCCCTTGTGCTCGAGGTCCCACCAGGCCTGGGCGAGCCGCCACAGCACATAGGCGAGCAGGCCGATACCGAGCAGGCCGATCAGCAGGGTGCCGAACGGCCATAGCGCGATGGCGCGAATGACTTCGCCGGTGCCGGCCTGCTGGCCACCGAGCCCGATCGTGGTGAGCAGCGACAGCCATCCCACCGTGAAGTAGATCATACCCTTGGCGATGTAACCGGCACTGGCCGTGCCACTGAGTGCGTTACGCAAGCCGGCCAGGGAAAATTTCATGAGGACATCCTTGTCGCCAGGGTGAGAAGGTGAGAAACGACGCGCTACGTTATCTCGTCGGTGTGGCCGATGTATACCGATGCACCTGGCCGCAAGACATGTCGGAAGGATCCCCTCGCGCGCATGAGTACGCTACCATGTGCGCCTTTCTCGCGCGGTCATTTTAGGTCATCGGCCTGGATCGCGTTGGTATCATTCCTGCGGAGATATACGTGAAGCACTATGTTGTCCGCCCTGTCACGGGCCGTGGCTGGGCGTTGACGATTGCCTTCGTCGCGCTCGTCGTTCTGGGCATCTGGCCGGTGATCGGGTGGATCAATCGGGCGAGCTTGTTCCTCGGCCTGCCGTGGATCGCGGTGTGGGCCTATTTCATCGTGTTCGCCTGCTGTGCCGTCATGGCCATCGGCAATCGGTGGGTGGAGGACGTGCCCGATGACGAGTAGCGTTCCTTTCTGGATCACCCTGGGCTACCTGGGAGTGGCGATCCTGCTTGGTCTGCGCGCGCGGGCAGGGCACTCGATGAATTCCCTCGAGGAGTGGGGCGTGGCCGGGCGCAGCCTGGGCCCGGTCATGCTGTACCTGCTGATCGCGGCAGGCAGCGTCAGCGCCTACACCTTCATGGGGGCGCCCGGGTGGGCCTACACCAAGGGCGTCGCAGTCTTCTATGTGGTGATCTATCTGTCCTACCTGGCGCTGGTGGCCTGGTATTTCGGGCCCAAGGTCTGGGCCTTCGGGCGTCGTTTCGGACACGTCACCCAAGGCGCGGCCATCGCCGACCGCTACGAGAGCCCCTTGCTGGGCGGCCTGGCGGCGGCGGTCATGTCCATCGCCTCGCTGGCGTACGCGGTGCTGCAGACCATCGGCTCGGCTTACATCCTGCACGTGATGAGCGGTGGGCGCGTACCGGTCTGGACGGGCGTGCTGGTGGTGCTGCTCGGCATCGCCGTTTATCTGTACGCCAGTGGACAGCGGGCCATCGGCGTCACCAATGCCTTTCAAGGCGTGCTGATGCTGGCGGTGGCCTGGGCCGTTGGTCTGTGGGCGTCGCAGCGATTCGGCGGCGGGCCATGGTTCGGCGATGTGTTCGCTACCCTGCGTGACCGGGACCCTCGGTTCCTGACGCTGCCTGGAGCGCAGGGCGACATGAGCTTCGCGTTCTGGACCACGTCGATCATCGTGTCGATGCTGTCGTTCATGCCGCCGGTGTGGACGCAATGGATGAGCGCGTCGTCGGCACGCACCATCCGCCGTAGCGCCACCTGGTTGCCGAGCTATTACGTGGTCATCCTGCCGATGGTGGTGGTGGGGTTCATCGGGATCTACAGCCTGCCCGAGCTGGCGCGTGCCGATACCGTGGCGCTGGAGCTGGCCATGCAACAGATGCCTGTCTGGCTGGTGGGCTTGCTGGGGGCGGGTACGCTTGCCGCATCGATGTCGTCCTGCGAACCGTTCCTGCACTCGGTGGCGCTGTCCTACGCCAAGGACATCGCCCAGCCCGCGCTGAGGCTTTCCGATGCCCGCACCGGGGCCCTGGCGCGCTACCTGCTGGTGCCCATCATGGCGTTCATCGTGGCGCCGGTGGCGATCGCCGAACCGGATAACCTGGTGATGATCCTGCTGGTGGGGCTCGGGTTCGCCACCCAGGTCCTGCCGGCCTTCATCGGCATGTTCTTCTGGACCCGCGCCTCGAAGTGGGGCGTGTTGGCCGGCATCGTGGCCGGCTTTTCGCTGACGCTGGCGTTCACTCTCGCATGGCGGAACCCGCTGGGCGTGCATGCCGGATTCTGGGGGCTGCTGGTCAACCTGCCGATATTCGTGCTGGTCTCCTGTCTGACGCGCCCGGCTTCCAGTGCTGTGACCGAGCGCTTTTTCGCGATCGCCGCGCCAGGCTGGCGGGCAGCCGGTGATCGTGGTGCTGTGCACCGCACCTCGGTGAGCGAGTGAGAGCATCGTTGATGCTGCGTGTTGTACAAAGCTTTGCCAATGTCGGTTACACGTCTAAGATGGGGGCGATTCAAGCGATCACCGGTCACTGGGACGCTGCCAAGGGACATGCGTGAATGCGCTGGTTGGTGGCCGGCAGCCAGGGAAGGAGGCGGATGCCGCCTCGCAGGCTCATGTGATCCGAATCACCAAGGAAGACGCAGGTCTCATGTGTCTCCAGAGGCGGGGCATGCATCCGTCTCCAACCGGTCTGGAAAGGCCGGCGTAGATCGATCGCCATGCGTGCATGGCACCTCGCCGGCTATATGGCAGCCGGCGTTTTTTTGTCCGAATGATGAAAGGTGCAAGGAGTCGATGGTGGGGGAGAAAAGACGCGGCATCCGCCAGGCATGGGGCGTGGCTCTGATCGTGGGGCTCGGCCTCGGCGGGGGCGGCAACGCCTGGGGATATTTTTACAACGGTGCCGACTTGCTCGATTTTCAACAGCATTATCAGCAGTTTCGGGATGGAAAAACGTACGATACCAGCAAGTTTTTTACCTACACCGGCTATGTGCTAGGGATCTTCGACCGTCTCGAGGCCGAGGAAAGCATCTGTGCGCCGGGGGATATCAAGGGGCGGGATGTGCTGAACGACGTTGCGCATTATCTGGACAACACGCCGGGCAGTTGGAACGACGCGGCGAGCGATGTCGTCACGGATGCCCTGCAAGATGCCTACGCCTGTCAATGAGGGGATTCACCTCGGCGTGACGGTGTATTACCCGGCTTGTTTGCCGGGTCTTTGTTGATCCAAGTTAAGTTTATTGCATTCGAAATTTGACAGAATGCTGTCGTCCAGGATGGATGCTCAGCGCGCCAAGGAGATACTGACACCGTTCAGCGTCAAGGGTATTTGCTGATTGAGAGCCCCCGATCGTCCTCGGGGGCTCTCTCTTTAACAGCCGGTGGGGCCGGGACCTCTACACCGCCGCAGGCGCCGTGCCGCGGGCCGCGATTGACTTCCATGCCGGTATACGTAGAATGTCGCTCGACCTGCCAGGCACATGCGGATGTGGTGGAATTGGTAGACACGCTAGATTTAGGTTCTAGTGCCGAGAGGCGTGGGAGTTCGAGTCTCCCCATCCGCACCAGCTTGATTCACAAGGCTTTTCGGCCTTCGATGACCCCTTCCAGTTGAGCCACTTGATTTCCCGTGTGACCAGATGGTGACGCATCCTCCATTCGGTTGACTGATTCGCGAACTCGTCCTCGCACAAATGACACTGAAATAGTGATCGATCGGATGATATCGCACTGTCGTCCGCTTGCTGGCGTCTTGTCTTGCTCGCCCCGATCCTTCCAGGAATGTCGCTTCATTTTATTTTGCTAATATGTCGTCCGGGCGGTGGCCGCGAGGCCATGATCGGCAATGGGGCGGGAGTGTCGGAGGATGACGGCGGAGAAGGTGGCACGACTGTCGGCGCATGTCTGGCGCTGGATCGATCGGGCGGCGAGCATCGCGCTGCCGGGCCAGTGTGCGTTCTGCATGGGCGAGACCCCGGCGGGACAGGCCTGGTGCGATGCCTGTTTCGCCGCATTGCCCTGGAATCGGGCGGCCTGTCGGCGCTGTGCCGAGCCCTTGGCGCGCTCTGTTGCGCTGTGCGGACATTGCCTGCGTGCCGCACCGGCCTTCGATGTCACGTGGGCACCGTTGCGCTACGAGGATGTCGCGCAGATGCTGCTCCAGCGTTTCAAGTTCGCGGCCCAGCCCCGCGCCGGCACCTTGCTGGCGAGCCTGTTCATCGCGGCCATGCCGGTCATGCCGTTGCCCGATGCCTTGATCGCGGTGCCCACCCACCCGCAGCGTCGCCGCGAACGCGGGTTCGATCATGGCGCCTGGCTGAGTCGCGAACTGTCGCGTCGCCTGGGCGTGCCTCTCCTGCATGCCTGGCGCGAGCGCGATACGCCCACCCAGCGTGGTCTGACGCGGCAGGCGCGCCGTGGCAATGTGCGCGGCGCGTTCCGCGTCGCGCCGGGCCTGCCCGAGCGAGTGGCGCTGGTCGATGACGTGATGACCACCGGAAGTACGCTGTCGGCGCTGGCCGAGTCCTGCCGCGCGTCGGGAGCTCAGCAGGTCGAGGCGTGGGCGATGGCGCGTACGCCGCGTGGAGTCTGATACCATGCCTGGGCACCCGGAACAGGACGCCCCATGACCGCCTCGAAGCATCCATTCGAAAGTTTGACGCCCGCGCGCGTCGTCGACGCCGTCGAGTCGCTGGGTTTTTGGCTGCCCGGTGAGCCGTTCGCGCTCAATAGTTATGAAAATCGCGTCTTTCTGCTCAGCGATGACGACCGCCGCCGCTGGGTGGCCAAGTTCTATCGTCCCGCGCGCTGGAGCGAGGCACAGATTCGCGAGGAGCATGCCTTCCTCGATGAGCTGGATGCCGCCGGCGTGCCAGGTGCGCCGCCCTGGCGGGATGCGCAGGGCGAAACGCTGCACCATGCGCACGGGTTTGCCTTCGTGCTGTTTCCCCACGTGGCGGGGCAGGCGCCGGAGCTTGAAAATCCCGCGCACCTCTTTGCGCTGGGCGATCTGATCGGTCAGGTCCATGCCGTGGCGCGCCGCCGGACATTTCAGTCGCGCCCCGTCCAGGAGCCCATGGCGATCAGCCAGGCGAGCTGCGAGCGCGTGCTGGCCAGTGACTGGTTGAGCCGTCGTCAACGCCAGGCGTATGCGCGTATCGCCGAGCGCCTGCAAACGCTGCTCGCCGAGCAGTGCTGGCCGAGCGAGGCGCTGCAGCGTGTTCACGGCGACTGCCACCTCGGCAATATCCTTGGGCGCGACGAGCAGTTTGCGCTGGTGGATTTCGATGACTGCGGCATGGCGCCGGCGGTTCAGGATTTGTGGATGCTGCTGACGTCACCGGATGCCGATGAATGGCAGATGCAGTTATCCGAAGTGATCGAAGGCTACGAACAGCACGTCGAGTTCGATCGCCGCCAACTGCGCTGGATCGAGCCGTTGCGCACGCTTCGCTTGATGCGGCATAGCGCCTGGCTGGTCGATCGCTGGGAGGACCCTGCCTTTCCACGTGCCTTCCCCTGGGTGGCCAGCGAGGATTACTGGGATCAGCATATCCGCATCCTCGAGCAGCAGCGCCTGGCGCTGGAAAATCCCCGCTGGCTGGCGTGACGCGGCCGTGTGTCACGGCGCCTGGTAGAATCGTGCGTGCGTCGCGCTTCGCCTCTGTGGCAAACTCATGAATCATGTATCCATCACGTAACCATGCCCGGTCGGGCGTCATGACGAAGGCAGTTAAATGACAGAAGAACTTGCAGACAACTACCGCCACATCATCGCCGGCCTCGGCGAGGACCCCGACCGGGAAGGGCTGCGCGACACGCCCAAGCGTGCCGCGAAGGCCATGCAGTTTCTCACCCAGGGCTACGGCCAGACCCTGGAATCCCTGGTCAACGGCGCGGTATTCGAATCGCAGACCGACGAGATGGTCCTGATCAAGGACATCGAACTGTATTCGATGTGCGAGCACCATCTGCTGCCGTTCATCGGCAAGTGCCACATCGCGTACTTGCCCGAGGGCCGGGTGCTGGGCCTTTCCAAGTTCGCGCGCATCGTCGACATGTACGCACGACGCATGCAGATCCAGGAAAATCTGACGCGTCAGATCGCCGAGGCCGTGCAGCAGGTCACCCAGGCACGCGGCGTGGGCGTGATCATCGAGGCGCAACACATGTGCATGATGATGCGCGGCGTCGAGAAGCAGAATTCGAGCATGAAGACCTCCGTGATGCTGGGGGCTTTCCGCAACAATCTGACCACGCGTCAGGAGTTCTTGACGCTGGTTCACGGCTGAGCGATGCGCTGGCTGGCGCCTTTCGCGCGAGGCGCGATTCCGACGACGAGGAGAAATGCCGCATGGCCCTACATGCCTTGAACGATCAGCACCTGGATCACGATCTGGCGACGATTCGCATCAAGAACCTGCGACTGCGCACCTATATCGGCATCAAGGACGAGGAAATCCAGAATCGTCAGGATGTGGTGATCAACGCCACCATCCGCTACCGGGCCGAGCGGGCGGTCAAGTTCGATCATATCGAGCAGGCGCTCAACTATCGCACGATCACCAAGCATCTCATCGGCTACGTCGAGGACAATCGATTTCTGCTGCTGGAGCGGATGACACGAGAGGTGCTGGATATCATCATGGGGTACGAACAGGTGCTCACGGCGGAAGTGGAAATCGACAAGCCCTACGCGCTGCGCTTCTCCGATTCCGTCTCGGTCACGCTTTCGGATTCACGTCTGGATTGAGCGATGCCCCGTCGACTCGATCGTCATGTGATGGCCGGCCACGAGGAATCGCCACGTGCAAGGTAAGCTGGAAAGCTTCGATGACGACGCCCAACGGGGCGTGATCGTCGGTGACGACGACGGCCACCGTTACTGGTTCACCCTGGCCGATTGGCGTGGCCGAGGCTTGCCTCGGGAAGGGACGCGCCTGCGTTTCGACGCCCGCGGCGAGCGGGCCGAGCAGGTGTTCGACGCGCCAGTGCCGCAACGCGTGGCGCGCCACACCCGTGATGACCAGGGGCGCGTCAAATCCTCCCTTCTTTCTCCCTGGGCGGTGGCCGCCCTGGTGCTCGTCGCCGTGGCCCCTCTGTTTGCCGTCTGGATGCCGCTCGTCGATGCCCTGGCGGTGCTCATGGCCTGGGCGGGCATTCGTCAGGTACGCAGGGCGCCGGCCCGCTACAAGGGTCAGGCGCTATGCGGCGCGGCCATCGCGATCGCGGTGCTCAGCGTTTTGAGTACAGGCCTGCTGTCGTTGTGAGGATGCAGGGGAGTGGCGTTGCGCTTGGTGGCATCGCGAGACTCGGCATAAGATGAATTCACGGCGGCGCGCATCGTCGCCTTCATTTTCAGGAAGGAGAACGCCATGGAGTCCTTTCAGGAGAACTCGCTGTTTCGTCCCTTTGCCTATATCGATGGCAACTGGGTCGCAGCGGATAGCGGCGAACAGATCGACGTCGACAACCCGGCCACCGGCGAGATCGTGGGGCGCATGCCGAAGCTGGGACGTGCCGAGACCGAGCGTGCCATCGAGGCCGCCGAATCGGCCTGGCCCGCCTGGCGCGCCCTGACGGCGCAGGAGCGGGCCGATATCCTGATGAAGTGGTACGAGCTGATGCTCGAGCATCAGGACGAACTGGCGGCGATCATGACCGCCGAACAAGGCAAGCCGCTCAAGGAAGCGGCCGGCGAGATCGCCTATGCGGCGAGCTTCATGCGCTGGTTCGCCGAAGAAGCGCGGCGCGTGTATGGCGATACCATTCCGGCTGCCAAGGCCAATCAGCGGATCGTCGTGCTCAAGCAGCCGGTGGGCGTCGTGGGGGCGATCACGCCGTGGAACTTTCCCTCCTCGATGATCACGCGCAAGGCGGCCGCGGCGTTGGCGGCAGGCTGCCCCATCGTCATCAAGCCGGCCAGCCAGACGCCGTTCTCGGCCACGGCCCTGGCTGCGCTGGCCGAGCAGGCCGGCGTTCCCCGCGGTGTCTTCAACGTGGTGCCGGGGCGTGCCAGCGAGATCGCCAAGGCGATGACCGAGTCCCCCGTGGTACGCAAGATCACTTTCACCGGCTCCACCGAGGTGGGTAGCCAGTTGATGAGCGATGCGGCCCAGCATATTCAGAAGATTTCGCTGGAACTCGGCGGCAATGCCCCGTTTCTGGTCTTCGAGGACGCCGATCTGGACGCGGCCGTCGAAGGCGCCATGGCCAGCAAGTTCCGCAATGCCGGCCAGACTTGCGTGTGCACCAACCGCTTCCTCGTGCAGTCAAGCGTGGTCAATGCCTTCAGCGAGAAGCTCGCGGCGGCCATGAACAGCGAGCTGCACGTCGGGCCGGGCACCGAGGAGGGCGTGAATATCGGGCCTCTGATCGACGAAAACGCCGTCGCCAAGGTGTCGGAGCACATCCAGGATGCCGTCGACAAGGGCGCCGAACTGTTGCTGGGCGGCCATGCACACCCCCTGGGAGGACGCTTCTTCACGCCGACGCTGGTAAGCCATGCCAACGCTGAGATGAAAGTGGCCCATGAGGAAACCTTCGGGCCACTGGCCGCGGTGATCCCGTTCGAGGACGAGGAAGACGCCGTGCGCATGGCCAATGACACCCAGTTCGGTCTGGCCTCGTATTTCTATGCCAACGATCTGAGCCGTGTCTGGCGTGTCGCGGAGGCGCTGGAGTATGGCATGGTCGGCATCAATACCGGTCTGATTTCCAATGCCAGCGCGCCCTTCGGAGGGGTGAAGGCGTCGGGACTGGGCCGTGAAGGCTCCAAGTACGGTATCGACGAATACATGGAAACCAAGTACCTGTGCCTGGAGCTCGGCTGAGCGAGACGACGGCGTGCTGAGCGGGGGTAGCGGGCACGCGCATCGCCCGTTCATAGCGTGAAACGATACACGGGGTAACGAAATTCCATTACTCGGCCTGCATGAGAATGGCTATCATGCAGGAAGCGCTTGGAGGTCGCCGATGATGAACAAGGCATTGAGCGTGGGAGTGATTCATTTCCCGCTGGTGTTCGCCATCACCTGGATACTGACCGCCGACCCCGTGCTGGCGGGGCTGCTCGCTCTGGTCGAGCCCCTGGTCACGCTGTTCGCCTACCATCTGCATGGCCGCTTGCAGCGTGAAGCGCCCCGGACGCATTGCCCGGGGCCGCAGAGCTGCATGCGCATGCGCCAGAGTCACTGACGCCGCGCCAGTCGCCGCTGCATGGGGCGGCGAGGTACATCCCCCCTCGTAACGCCAACGGCCCGCCCCGAATGTCATTCGGGGCGGGCCGTTTTCACGTTGGCGTGCAGTCCGGTCTCAGTGCCGGAAGTGACGCATGCCGGTGAAGACCATGGCGATGCCGGCTTCGTTGGCGGCATCGATCACTTCCTGATCGCGCATGGAGCCGCCGGGCTGGATCACGGCGGTGATGCCGGCCTGGGCCGCGGCATCGATGCCGTCGCGGAACGGGAAGAAGGCATCCGAGGCCATCACCGAGCCGGGCACTTCCAGGTGCTCGTCGGCGGCCTTGATGCCCGCGATCTTGGCGGAATAGACGCGGCTCATCTGACCGGCGCCGACCCCGATGGTCTGCCCTTGCTTGGCGTAGACGATGGCATTGGACTTGACGTACTTGGCGACTTTCCAGGCGAAGCTGAGGTCGTTCATTTCCTGTTCGCTGGGCGCGCGCTCGGTGACAGTGCGCAGTTCCTCCCGTTCGACCATGCCCAGGTCACGGTCCTGCACCAGCAAGCCGCCGGTGACGCGCTTGAAGTCGTGCGAGGGGCGACGCTGTCCGGGCCAATGGTCGCTGACATCGAGCAGGCGGACATTCTTCTTCTCGGCGACGATGTCGGCAGCCTCGTCGCTGATGCCCGGAGCGATGATGACCTCGACGAACTGCCGATCGACGATGGCGCGAGCCGTGGCGGCATCGAGCGCACGATTGAAGGCGATGATGCCACCGAACGCACTGGTGGGATCGGTGGCGAAAGCGCGCTCGTAGGCCGCGAGCGGGGTCTCGGCGACGGCGACGCCACAGGGGTTGGCGTGCTTGACGATGACGCAGGCCGTCTCGCGGAAGGCCTTGACGCACTCGAAGGCAGCATCGGTATCGGCGACGTTGTTGAAGGAAAGCGCCTTGCCCTGGCGTTGCCGGGCAGTGGTCACGCTGGCTTCCGCGGCATCGGCTTCGGCATAGAACGCAGCCTGCTGGTGCGGGTTTTCGCCGTAGCGCATGGCCTGCTTCTTGTGGAACTGCACGTTGTAGGTGCGCGGGAAGTTGGCTTCACCGCCTTCCGCCAGGGTACCGAGATAGTTGGCGATGGCGCCGTCGTAACCGGCGGTGTGCTCGAAGGCCTTGACCGCCAGGTCGAAGCGCAGCGCCTGGCCGACGGCGCCGCCCTGGGCGCTCATGTCATCCAGTACGCGCGAGTAGTCTCTGGCATTGACCACGATCGTGGTGTGGGCGTGATTCTTGGCACAGGCGCGCACCATGGTCGGGCCGCCGATGTCGATGTTCTCGATGGCCTCTTCCAGCGTGCAATCCTCGCGGGCCACGGTGTCGGCGAAGGGGTAGAGGTTGACCACGACCATGTCGATGGCATCGATGTCATGCGCGGCCATCACCTCGTCGTCCTGCCCGCGACGACCGAGAATGCCGCCGTGAATCTTGGGGTGCAGGGTCTTGACGCGGCCGTCCATGATTTCCGGGAAACCGGTGTGTTGGGAGACTTCCGTCACCGGGATGCCGTGCTCGCTGAGCAGGCGGAACGTGCCGCCGGTGGACAGCAGCGCGACGCCACGCGCGGCCAGCTCGCGGGCGAACTCCACGATGCCGGTCTTGTCGGACACGCTGATCAATGCGCGGCGCACGGGGCGGGCGGACGACGGGGTAGTGTGTTCGGCCATGGGGCTCCACTCTTGCAAGGTGAGGGCGCGCGATGGGCGCCGGACGAAACGCAACGGGGCGTCGCTGACGCGACGCCCCGGGACGGAATCAAATCAGTTCGTATTGCTTGAGTTTCTTGCGCAGGGTGCCGCGATTGAGACCCAGCATGTCGGCCGCGCGGGTCTGATTGCCATCGGCGTAGCGCATCACTGCCTCGAGCAAGGGGACCTCGACCTCGGTCAGCACCATGGCGTAGAGATCGGTCACCGTTTCGCCATCCAGGTGGCCGAAGTAGCGCTGCATGGCGAGCTCGACCGACTCACGCAGGGTTTGCTGATGCGCTGGAGAGGTGGTGGCGCCGGCATCGAGCGTATTCTGATCGATGGGAAATGCTTGCCTGCTGGTCATGCTGCATTGCTTCCAGTTGAGGCCAGTTCCAGCGTGTCGTGGGCCAAGGCATCCACGAAACGGTGTTGGGCCGAGGGCTGTTCCAGTACGTTGAAGCGTGCGCGTAATGCCGCGGCTTGCGGTTGCGTCGCCAGATACCAGCCGACATGCTTGCGCGCGATGCGCACGCCCATGTGCTCACCGTAGAAGGCATGCAATGCCTCGAGATGACGGTGCATCAGGGTGGCGATATCGTCGGGCGTCGGGCGCGGCAGGCAGTCGCCGGTACGCAGGTAGTGATCGATCTCGCGGAAGATCCAGGGGTTGCCCTGGGCGCCGCGTCCGATCATCACTGCATCCGCCTTAGTGTAGTCGAGGACGCGGGCGGCTTTCTCGGCGCCGTCGATGTCGCCGTTGGCGAAGACCGGCAGCGAGACCGCCTGCTTGATGGCGGCGATGGTGTCGTATTCGGCCTCGCCACGATAGCGCTGCTCACGCGTGCGCCCATGCACGGCAAGGGCCTGGATGCCCGCCGACTCGGCAAGCTTGGCGACCCGTACGCCATTGCGGGTTTGCGGACACCAGCCGGTTCGAATCTTCAGGGTCACCGGGACATCCACGGCGGCGACGACCGCCTCGAGGATTTCCGCGACCAGGCGTTCGTCGCGCAACAATGCCGAGCCGGCGGCCTTGTTGCATACCTTCTTGGCCGGGCAGCCCATGTTGATGTCGACGATCTCGGCGCCCTGGGCAACGTTGAGACGCGCGGCCTCGGCCAGCATCGCGGCATCGCCGCCTGCGATCTGCACGGCACGCGGGCCGGGCTCGCCGGTGTGGTCAAGGCGCTGGCGCGATTTGCGGGTATGCCACAGGCGCGTGTCGGACGTCACCATTTCGGATACCACCAGCCCCGCGCCCAGCTCCCGGCACAACTGACGAAACGGGCGATCCGTCACGCCGGCCATGGGCGCGAGAATCGCTCGGCTGGACAATGCGTAGGCGCCGATTCGCGGCAACGGCATCGCCTGAGATGAGACGTGGGTCGGCATCACGGGACGTGTCTAGATGGCTGAAAGGCGACTATGATAGCCGCCGCGGCGACGTTCTTGAAGGGGGGCCGGCTGCCATCCCTCGCGCCAGGCGCGCTCATGCCGGCGCCTTGCCGGTGATGCGCACCCAGCCTTCGCGCTCGACGGGGGCATCGAGCAGCATGCCCTGCTCGCGATACGCGTCCATGACTTCCTCGGCCTGACCGGCGAGAATGCCCGACAAGGCCAGGCGTCCTCCGGGGGCCAGGTGTGCACAGAGCGTGGGAGCGAGTTCCACCAGGGGGCCGGCGAGAATGTTGGCGACCACGACGTCATGACGTTCGTCGGCGAGCCGCTCCGGATAGCAAAGCGACAAGTGTTCGTCGGCGACGTCGTTGCGCTGGGCGTTGTCGCGGCTGGCTTGCAGCGCCTGCGGGTCGATGTCCGTGCCGGTGGCGTGCCGCGCGCCGAGCTTGAGCGCGGCGATGGCCAGGATGCCGGAACCGCAGCCGAAGTCGAGCACCCGACTGGCGTCGAGATCGAGCCCGTCGAGCCATGCCAGGCACAAGGCCGTGGTCGGATGGGTGCCGGTACCGAAGGCCAGGCCCGGGTCGAGCAGCAGGTTGACGGCAGCAGGCTCGGGAGCCTCGTGCCAACTGGGCACCACCCACAGCCGTTCGCCCATCTTGAGAGGCGCGAAATCGTCCATCCACTCCCGCTCCCAGTCGCGATCGGCGACCAGCTCGTAGTCGATCTCGGGGCAGGGCTCATCGGCCATTTCGGCAGCCCATTGCTGGCGGACGCGCTCGAGCATCGGCTCGATGTCCTCCAGGTCGTCGTAGAGACCGGTCAGCACGGTTTCGTTCCATAGCGGCGTGGTGCCGCTCTCGGGCTCGAAGACGGGGTCGTCGTGAGCGTCCTGGAGGGTGATGGCCTGCGCGCCTTCGGCCAGCAGCAAGTCTTCCAGGGTCTCGGCATGTTGCGGAGCGATATGCGCCTTGAGTTGCAGCCAGGGCATGGGGCCTCCTTGGGCATCAACGCAAACGGGACGGCCTAGGCCGCCCCGTGACGAGTCGCTCGACCCGACTAGGTCAGGCCGAGTTTCTTCTCGAGGTAGTGGATGTTGACACCGCCTTGCATGAACGCGCTGTCGCGGACGAGGTCCTTCTGCAGGTCGATGTTGGTCTTGATGCCTTCGACCAGGAGCTCGTCGAGGGCATTGCGCATGCGCGTCAACGCCGTCTCGCGGCTGGCGCCCCAGGTGATCAGCTTGCCGAGCAGCGAATCGTAGTGGGGCGGTACGCTGTAGCCGGTGTAGATGTGCGAATCCATGCGCACGCCCAGGCCGCCGGGAGCGTGATACAGATCGATCTTGCCGGGGGAGGGCATGAAGGTGCGCGAGTCCTCGGCGTTGATCCGGCATTCGAAGGCGTGCCCGTTGAGCTGAACGTCATCCTGGGTGATCGACAGCGGCAGTCCGGAAGCAATGCGCAGCTGCTCCTTGACGATGTCGACGCCGGTGACCATCTCGGACACGGGGTGCTCGACCTGCACGCGCGTGTTCATCTCGATGAAGAAGAACTCGCCGTTCTCGTACAGGAACTCGAACGTGCCGGCTCCGCGATAGTTGATCTCGTTGCAGGCATCCACGCAGGCCTGGAGAACATCGGCACGGGCTTTCGGGTCGAGATGCGGCGCGGGGGCTTCTTCCAGCACCTTCTGGTGACGGCGCTGCAGGGAGCAGTCGCGATCGTAGAGGTGGATGGCATTGCCCTGCCCGTCGGCCAGTACCTGGACTTCGACGTGACGCGGGTTCTCGAGGAATTTCTCCATGTACAGCGTGCCGTCGCCGAACGCCGCATTGGCTTCGTTGCGTGTCACGCTGACCGAGGAGAGCAGGCTGCCTTCGCTGTGCACCACGCGCATGCCACGTCCGCCGCCGCCGGCGGCCGCCTTGATGATGACCGGATAACCGATGCGCTTGGCGGTGGCCAGAATGGCGTCGTCGTTGTCTTCGGGGAGCGGGCCGTCGGAGCCGGGCACCGTGGGTACGCCGGCCTTCTTCATCGCCGAAATGGCGCTGACCTTGTCGCCCATCATACGGATGGTTTCGGCGCGCGGCCCCACGAAGACGAAGCCGGAGCGCTCCACCTGTTCGGCGAAATTGGCGTTCTCGGAGAGGAAGCCGTAGCCCGGATGAATGGCGCTTGAATCGGTGACCTCGGCGGCGCTGATCAACGCCGGAATGTTCAGGTAGGACTGCGCCGAGGACGCGGGGCCGATGCACACGGCTTCATCGGCCAGGCGCACGTGCATGAGCTCGCGGTCGGCCTTGGAATGCACCGCCACGGTCTTGATGCCGAGTTCCTTGCAAGCGCGCAGTACGCGCAAAGCGATCTCGCCACGATTGGCGATGAGTACCTTGTCCAACATAGTGTCGTCCGTCTCTATGTAAGCTCGGAAGCGGTTGGCGATCGTTCACTCTGGGCGATCGCAAACGGCTTCAAGAGATGATGACCATCGGCTGGTCGAATTCGACCGGTTCGCCATCTTCGACCATGATGGCTTCGATCACGCCATCCTGATCGGCCTCGATCTGGTTCATCATCTTCATGGCTTCGACGATGCACACGGTTTCGCCTTTCTTGACGCTCTGGCCGATTTCAACGAACGGCTTGGCTCCCGGTGCCGGCGAGCGGTAGAACGTCCCCACCATGGGCGAGGTCACCGGATGGCCGCTGGGCTGTGCCGGTGCCGCATCGGCCTCGGGCGCTGCAGGGGCGCTGGGAGCGGCCGGTGCGGGTGCCGCGGCGGCGGGAGCCGGTGCAGGGGCGGCTGCAGGTTGTGCGCCGAACCCGCCGGTGTGGCGGCTGATGCGCACGGACTCTTCGCCTTCCTGGATTTCGATCTCGCTGATGTTGGACTCTTCCAGGAGTTCGATGAGTTTCTTGACCTTGCGAATATCCATAAGCCTGTCTCGTTCAAAGTGAGTGTGAGGTGGCGTTACGTGCCGCTGAAAGCTGCCGCCCGATCAATCGAGCTGACGCAGGGCGGCTTCCAGGGCGAGTTCATAACTGTCGGCGCCGAAGCCGGCGATGACGCCACGAGCAACATCGGAAAAATACGAATGCGCACGAAACGGCTCGCGGGCATGGACGTTGGAAAGATGCAGCTCGATGAAGGGCAGCGCGACGCCGGTGAGGGCATCACGCAGGGCGACACTGGTATGCGTGAAGGCGGCCGGATTGAGCAGGATGAAATCGGTCCCGTCGGTGCGCGCCGCGTGCACCCGCTCGACCAGCTCGTGCTCGGCATTGGACTGCAGCCAGTCGAGCCGGTGACCGGCCTCCGCGGCGCGCTGCGTCAGACGCAGACGAATGTCCTCGAGGGTGGTGGTGCCATAAACCCCGGGCTCGCGCGTACCGAGCAGGTTGAGGTTGGGGCCGTTGAGTACGAGAAGCTTCGCCATGTCGGAGTCCCTGGCTGACGCTGTTAACCTGTTCAGGATTTATCTAGATCCCGGCACGATCACGCAAGATGCCGTCGCTGACGCCATATATCGTCAGTGTGGGCGAAGTTTGCCCAAAAACGTGGTAGCTGTCCAGTTTGTGTTGTCGTCAGCAGTCGCAAGCAAAAACGTCACTGCGTGATAAGATGAAAAGTCATCGCTTTCCACTTCACCACAAGGACGTCCCATGGCTCTATTTCGCAAGCGTGAGCGTCAACAACGCAATGTTCTGGAATCGCCCCAGTACGGCTGGATCTGGAAACCGCTGGTTGCCTTGCTACTGATCTATCTGGTGGTGTGCCTGGCCTTGGGCATCTGGTGGAGTCAGCGTCCCGACGCCTTCGACGTCGACGCCGCGGTCTCGGTACAGCGTGGCGGTGCCGAGCAGTCGGGCGCCGAGGCGGCGTCGGCAGCGCCCCGGCCGGGCGAGACGATGACCGCCACCACCTTGACCCTGCTGGGGACCTTGCTCGACAAGCCCGGAGGATATCTGCGCAATGACATCGCGCCGCCGGGATTGTGGCTCGACAACATGCCCAGTTGGGAACAGGGTGTGCTGGGCCAGGTGCGAGCCATCGGCGCGGCCTTGAACGACACCATTGCCAGCGACGACGATGCACTGCAGGACGCCGTCGAGGCGCTCGACACGCGCAGTGGGGCCTGGCGCTTCCCGTCCGCCGAGGGGCGCTATCAGGACGCGCGTGACACGTTGCGCGACTACCTGGCCCGTCTGGGGGATCAGCAAGCCGGGTTCTCGCAGGAGGCGCCGGCCTTGGCGGCCTGGCTCGAGCGGGTGCAGACGCGTCTCGACCGGCAGACGCAGCGCCTGGCGGCGAGCGTGGGACACGCCGAGCGTCGCGGTGCCGACCTGCAGGGCGATGAAAACGACGAAGGCGGGCAGGAGACGCCCTGGCTGCGTATCGACAATGTGTTCTTCGAGGCGCGGGGCAACGCCTGGGCGTTGATGCACTTGCTCGAAGCGGCCGAGCGCGATTTCGCGCCTGCCATCGAAAAGGCGCAGATGGGCAGTGCGTTCGATCAGTTGATCGCCGAGCTTGATGCCTCGCAAGCCCGTCTGTGGAGTCCGGTCGTGCTCAACGGCAGCGGATTTGGCATGTTCGCCAACCACTCGTTGACGATGGCCAGCTATACGTCACGCGCGTCGCAGTTGATCGGCGAGATACGCACCGCCCTCGATGCCGTGGGATCGGGCGCTGGCGAGGCCGGCTCCGGCGAACCAGGTGCTGGGGAATCAGACGCAGGGGAATCGTAGGCCTGGGGCGACAGCTTGTCCCTGACGGCGTGTTGGACAGGCCGTATGGCGCATAAAAGTACGCCCCGTGTCGCATGCGACACGGGGCGTGGTGCCTGGAAGCGAGACGCGGCGTTTACGCCTTGGTGTAGGCGGCTGCGGCTTTTTCGATGGCCTTGCGCGCGGCGTCGGCGCCATCCCAGGAGTCGATCTTCACCCACTTGCCTTTCTCGAGATCCTTGTAGTTCTCGAAGAAATGCGCAATTTGCTGGCGCAGCAGCTCGGGGAGGTCGGTGACTTCCTGAACGTCGTCGTAAAGTGCGCTCAGCTTGGAGTGCGGCACGCAGACCAGCTTGGCGTCCTCGCCGGCTTCGTCGGACATGTTGAGCACGCCGACCGGACGGGCGCGAATCACGCTGCCGGCCTGTACCGGATAAGGTGTCACCACCAGGGCGTCGAGCGGGTCGCCATCGTCGGCCAGGGTGTTGTTGATGAAACCGTAATTGGCCGGATAGAACATCGGCGTGGCCATGAAGCGGTCGACGACCAGCGCATCCATGTCCTTGTCGATCTCGTACTTGATCGGCGCGTGGTTGGCGGGGATCTCGATCGCCACATAGACGTCGTTGGGAAGATCCTTGCCAGCGGGAATGTTTTTGAAACTCATCGTCGAGTCCTTGCGGTTTGCAGGTTGAACACCAGCGGGGGAAAATCCCCGGAATTATACGAGTAGCGTCCGGCGTTTACCAATCGACGAGAGGCGCAGACGACATCCCGCTGCCGTCGTCTTGCGTTGTCACGCCCATCGGTCGCGGGGATTGCCCGTCTCATCATCGACAAGGAGACGATCGTTGACGGAAAGCAGCCTTTCTATCAGCTTCGGCCAGGCATTCGTGGCGCCGGATCGGCGCCACCATCGCAGTTCGATGTCGGTACAGATACCCGGTGGCTCACAGCTTGCCGCCAAGGGCGCCTGCGCGCTGATCAGCGACTCCACCTGGCGCAATGCCATCGCCAAACAGGCGGGGGATTTGAGCGTGCGCGGCTTTCTCGCCGATTACTATTCGACACCCGAGCACTGGGATGTCAAGACGTCGGCCCATCGCGTGCTGCGCGCATTGAATGGCTGGTGCTACAGCCAGAGTGCCTATATCGAGGGCGGCAGCTATATCTGCTCGCTGTCAGCGACGGTGTTCCGCCATCGGGAGATGCACCTTTTCCACATGGGCGACACCCTGGTGTTTCGTCTGCGGGGTGCCGAGTTCGAGCAGCTCTCCCGCGATCATGTCACCGATCTGGGCGGGTATCGCTATCCGTCGCGCGCGCTGGGCATGGATGGCAGCCTGGATATCGATTATGTGACGCACTCGCTCAAGCAGGGCGATTTGTTCCTGTTCACCACCCAGGCGGTGCGCGGCACCTTGCTGCCCTCGGATTTCGTGCAGCTGATCCGCGCCGATGTCAGCGATCTCGACGCAGCCTGCGAACGTCTGGCCGAGGCAGCGCACGCGCGTGCCCAGGAGCGTGGCTACGGTGGCGATCAGTTCTGTTTCCAGCTGGTGCGCATCGATCGTTTGCCCGAGGAAGTCGAACCGGAGCATCCCGTGCCGCTGTACGGTGATTTGCCGGTGCCGCCGGAACTGACGCCGGGCGAGCGTCTCGATGGACTGGAGGTGCTCGAGGTGCTGTCGCGCACCGCCAAGTCGCGAGTCTATCGCGTGCGGGATACCCGCAATGAACGCGAGATGGTGATGAAGGCACCTAGCCCCGAGCTGTCGCTGCGCAATGCCTATCAAGAGCATTTCGCGCTGCAGCAGTGGGTCGTGCAGCGGGTCAATTCACCGTTCGTGGCCAAGGTGGTGGATCCCTCGCGCCCGCGTCGCTATCAGTATTATCTGATCGATTACATCAAGGGCGAGTCACTGACGGCCTGGGCTTTGCGCCATCCTCAGGCAAGCCTCGGCGCTCGCCTGGACCTGGCGCGCCAGCTGGTCAAGGCCGTTCAGGCCCTTCACCGGCGCGACGTGCTGCATCAGAACCTGCATCCCGACAACGTGCTGGTCGATCCGCACGGACAGTTGGTGCTCACCGATTTCGGGGCGTGTCACTTGCGCGAGAGCGACAGCCAGCAGGGGGCTCGCGAACTGGCACGACAGGTGGGGCTGACCGAGCACAGCGCGCCCGAATACGCGCTGGACACCGATGTCGGGCGGCGTAGCGATCAGTATGGCCTGGCCTCGACCATCTACTGGCTGCTGACCGGCCATCAACCTTACGCACTGGCGCCCAACGAATTGCGCAGCCATACCGACCTCGAGCGGATGAGCTACACCAGTGCACGCCGATACAATCCGGCCATCGCCAGCGAACTCGATGACGCCTTGAAGCGTGCCCTCGACCCCCAACGTGCCTTGCGGTTTCGGCGGCTGGGCGAGTTTGCCTATCATCTGCGCACGCCCAGGCGGAACGAGGACGGCGTGGCACGCCAGTCCTGGCAGACGCCGGCCACGCTGTGGAAAGCCGTGGCTGGCGTGCTGTTGTTGCTGTTATTGCTGTCGTGGTGGTTGAGGTGACCGACACAGCCGATAACGGGAGGGCGGAACGCCCGGCGCCAGGTGTCTAGCGCCGGTAGAGATGCTCAAGCCTGATCCAGCTTTTGCTTGAGGAGGCTGTTGACCTGTTGCGGGTTGGCGGTGCCGCGCGAGGCTTTCATGACCTGGCCGACGAAGTAGCCGATCATCTTGCCGCGCTTGGCCTCGTCGGCTTCACGGTACTGGGCGACCTGAACCGGGCTGTCGGCGATGACCTGGTCGATCATGCCTTCGATGGCGCCGGTGTCGGTGACCTGCTTGAGTCCGCGGGCCTCGATGATGGCATCGGCACTGTCCGCCTCGCCGTCCCACAGCGCCTGGAAGACCTGCTTTGCAGCCTTGCCGCTGATGGTGTCGTCCATGACGCGCTGGATGAGGCCGCCGAGTTGCTCGGCCGTGACCGGACTGTCGCCGATCTCCAGGTTTTCGCGGTTGAGGTTGGCCGAGAGTTCGCCTTGCACCCAGTTGGCGGCCTGCTTGGCGTCGCCGCAGACATCCTTGACGGCTTCGAAGTACTCGGCCATGGCACGGCTCGAGGCCAGCACGCCGGCGTCATAGGCGGACAAGCCCAGCTGGTTTTCGAAGCGGTGGCGCTTTTCGCTGGGCAGTTCGGGCATGAGTGCGCGCTGGTGATCGACATAGGCACCGTCGAGCGTCACCGGAAGCAGGTCGGGGCAGGGGAAGTAACGGTAGTCGTTGGCTTCTTCCTTGGTGCGCATGCCGCGCGTCTCGTCGCGTTCCGGGTCGAACAGTCGAGTTTCCTGCACGACCTGCCCGCCATCTTCGATGAGTTCGATCTGGCGCTCGACTTCGAAGGCGATGGCTTTCTCGACGAAGCGAAACGAGTTGACGTTCTTGATCTCGGCGCGGGTGCCGAAAGCGGCCTGCCCCTTGGGACGTACCGAGACGTTGACGTCGCAGCGCATCGAGCCTTCGGCCATGTTGCCGTCCGAGATACCGAGATAGGTGACGATGGCGTGCAGCGCCTTGATGTAGGCGACCGCTTCCTTGGCCGAGCGCATGTCGGGCTCGGAGACGATCTCCAGCAGCGGCGTGCCGGCACGATTGAGATCGATACCGGTCATGCCGTGATAGTCCTCGTGCAGCGACTTGCCGGCATCTTCCTCGAGATGAGCGTGATGAATGCGGACGCTGCGCGTCGAACCGTCGTCGAGGGTGATCTCGACCTTGCCGGGGCCGACGATGGGCTGCGCCATCTGGCTCGTCTGATATCCCTTGGGCAAATCCGGGTAGAAGTAGTTCTTGCGCTCGAACAGCGAGGTCTCGGGGATCTCGGCGTCGACGGCGAGACCGAATTTCACCGCCATCGCCACGGCGTTTTCATTGAGCACCGGCAGCACGCCGGGCATGCCGAGGTCGACGGCGCACGCCTGGGTGTTGGGCTCGGCGCCGAAGGCGGTGGACGCTCCGGAGAAGATCTTGGACTGGGTGGCGAGCTGAACGTGGACCTCGAGCCCGATCACGGTTTCCCACTGCATCATGCCATCTCCTTGCCGAATGCCGGACGCTTGAGGTGCCAGTCGGTGGCCTGCTGGAATTGATGCGCCACGCTGAGCAGCTGGGCCTCGGCGAAGTGCGGAGCCAGCACCTGGAGGCCTACGGGGCGGTTACCGGCAAAGCCGGCCGGAACGCTGATGCCCGGAATGCCGGCCAGGTTGACGGCGATGGTGTAGATATCCTGCAGGTACATCGAGACCGGATCTTTCTGCGCGCCGAGGTCGAAGGCCGGCGTGGGGGCGGTCGGCCCCATGAGCACGTCGACTTCGTCGAAGGCGTCGAGAAAGTCCTGGCGGATCAGGCGGCGCACTTGCTGTGCCTTGAGGTAGTAAGCGTCGAAGAACCCTTCGGAAAGCGTGTGCGTGCCGATCAGGATGCGCCGCTTGACCTCTTCGCCGAAGCCTTCGGCCCGCGTGCGCTTGTAGAGGTCCTCAAGGTCGGTCGGATCCTCGCAGCGGTGGCCGAAGCGCACGCCGTCATAACGCGACAGGTTGGACGATGCCTCCGCCGGTGCGATGACGTAGTAGGCAGGAATCGCCAGGTGCGTGTGCGGCAGGCTGACTTCGCAGACCTTGGCACCGAGCGACTCGTAGACCTTGATCGCTTCACGCACGGCGGTTTCGACCTCGGGGTCGAGTCCGTCGCCGAAATATTCCTTGGGCAGCCCGATCTTGAGGCCGGCCAGCGAGGTGTCGAGCTCGGCGGAGTAGTCGGGCACCACGCGTGCCACGCTGGTGGAATCGCGAACGTCGTGGCCGGCGATGGTTTCGAGCAGCAGGGCACAGTCGGCGGCGGTGCGTGCCATGGGGCCGCCCTGGTCGAGGCTCGATGCGTAGGCCACCATGCCGTAGCGCGACACGCGCCCGTAGGTGGGTTTCAGGCCGGTGATGCCGCAAAAGGCGGCCGGCTGACGAATCGAACCGCCGGTATCGGTGCCGAGCGCTGCCGGTACCAGGCCCGCCGCCACGGCGGCGGCGCTACCGCCAGAGGAGCCGCCGGGCACGGCGCTCAAGTCCCAGGGGTTCTTGACCGGGCCATAGAAGCTGTTTTCGTTCGACGAGCCCATGGCGAACTCGTCCATGTTGGTCTTGCCGAGGCTGACACCACCCGCCTGGCGGATCTTCTCGACGACCGTGGCGTCATAGGGCGCGACGAAGCGGTCGAGCATCTTCGAGCCGCAACTGGTGCGTACGCCCTGGGTGCAGAAGATGTCCTTGAGCGCCAGGGGCAGGCCGGCAAGGGCGGCGGCATCGCCCGATGCGCGTGCCTGGTCGGCGGCGTCGGCGTCGGCCAGGGCCTGTTCGGCGGTCACGCTGATGAAGCTGTTGAGGTCGCCGTCGAGGCGCTGGATGCGATCGAGCGCCGACTGGCAGAGCTCACGGCTCGAGAACTCGCCCGCGCGCAGGCCGGCGGCAAGCTCCGTAAGGGTCTTGTCATGCATGGAAGAAGGTGACTCCTGTGTCGGGTCCTGACAGACGGCTCATTCGACGACGCGCGGGACGAGGTAGAGACCGCCCTCGGTGACGGGGGCGCAGGCCTGGAAGCGCTCACGCTGGTTGTGTTCGGTCACTTCGTCGGGCCGCAGGCGCTGCGTGGCATCCAAAGGGTGTGCCAAGGGCGCGATGCCCTGGGTGTCGACGGCCTGGAGTTGATCTACCATTTCCAGGATGCGGCTCAAGTCGTCGACATAGCCGGTCGCTTCGTCCTCGCCGAGGCCAACACGGGCCAGATGGGCGGCACGGAGCACGTCTGCATGTTCGATCGCCATAGGGATTGCCTTTTTATGAATACCGCGCGGCGGCGTTCGGTCGCCGCGTCAATGAAAGGGCTGACGCCGGGAATAACCCGGGAATTTACCATATCTGGCGCGCGCTGACAGGCCTTTGCTTGCCGCGCCACCCCCGCGATGATACCGTTTGCGTCCGCACAGGGTTCCGGTCTGGACTAGGTGAAAGACTTCCATGTTTAAACGTTTACGGGGGCTTTTCTCGAGCGATCTCTCGATCGATCTGGGAACGGCCAACACACTGATTTACGTGCGCGGTCGCGGTATCGTGCTCGACGAGCCGTCGGTCGTGGCGATCCGCCAGTCCGGCAATATGCGCAGTGTCGCGTCCGTGGGTATCGACGCCAAGCGAATGCTGGGCCGTACCCCTGGCAACATCACGGCGATTCGTCCCATGAAGGACGGCGTCATCGCCGACTTCACCGTCACCGAGCAGATGCTGCAGCACTTCATTCGCAAGGTGCATCAAAGTACCTTCCTGACGCCGAGCCCGCGCGTGCTGATTTGCGTGCCGTGCATGTCGACCCAGGTCGAGCGCCGCGCGATCAAGGAGTCGGCGGAAGGTGCCGGGGCGCGTGAGGTCTTCCTCATCGAGGAGCCCATGGCCGCTGCCATCGGCGCCGGGCTGCCGGTCGAGGAAGCCACGGGGTCGATGGTCGTCGACGTCGGCGGCGGCACCACCGAGATCGCGATCATCTCGCTCAACGGCGTGGTGTATTCCGAGTCGATCCGCGTCGGTGGCGACCGTTTCGATGAAGCCATTACCGCGTACGTGCGCCGTCATTACGGCAGCCTCATCGGCGAAGCGACGGCCGAGCGCATCAAGGAAGAGATCGGCTGCGCCTATCCCGGCGGCGAGCTGCGCGAAATCGACGTGCGCGGCCGCAACCTGGCGGAAGGCATCCCGCGCAGCTTCACGCTCAATTCGCACGAAATCCTCGATGCCCTGCAGGATCCGCTATCCTCCATCGTCGCGGCGGTGAAGAGCGCGCTGGAACAATCGCCTCCCGAGCTGGCGTCGGACATTGCCGAGCGCGGCCTGGTGCTGACCGGTGGCGGTGCCCTGTTGCGCGATATCGACAAGTTGATCGCCGAGGAAACCGGTCTGCCGGTGATCGTCGCCGAAGACTCGTTGACGTGCGTGGCGCGCGGTGGCGGCAAGGCGCTGGAAATGATCGACCAGCGGACCTTCGAGCTGCTGTCCAGCGATTGACGCGTTAAGGTGCCCGACGGGCGCGTGCCGATCCGCCACCCAGATGCCGCCAAGCGGGGCGACGGGCGGCGGGGCGTGTCCGCGTCGTGTCGTCGCGCACGCTTTCCGCGGAGGGAAGGCCTATCAAACCTCTGTTTTCGCACGGCCCCGTGCCCAGTTATCGGATGTTGCTGTGTGCGGTGCTTGCCTTCACCTTGATGTTCGCGGAGCACCGCTTGTCCTTCATGGAGGACGTGCGGGCTCAATTGACCACGGTGGTCGCGCCGGTGCAGTGGGCGGTCAGCCTGCCCAGCGAGGGGCTCGCCTGGGCTGCGCTGGTGTTTTCCGACCAGCGCGCCCTGGTGGAAGAGAACCAGCGCCTGCGCCAGCAGTTGCTGACGCTGTCGCATCGTGTGCAGCGCATGGCGAATCTCACCGCGGAGAACGTCCGTCTGCGTGAACTGCTCAATGCCGCGCCTCGCGAAGACGTTCCCTATATCACCGCCGAGCTCTTGTCACTGGATTCCGACCCCTTCACCCAGCAGATGGTGATCGGGCGCGGACGTCGTGACGGCGTCTACGTCGGACAGCCGGTCATGGACGCTTCCGGGCTGATCGGCCAGGTCGTCGCCGTGTCCGCCTATACCAGCCGGGTCTTGATGATCGCCGATGCCAATCATGCCGTCCCGATACAGATCAATCGTACCGGGCGCCGCTTCATCGTGCAGGGCACGGGCAAGCTCGATACGCTGAGCGTGCTCAATGTGCCGGCGACGGCGGACATTCGAGAGGGCGACCTGCTTACCACGTCCGGTCTGGGCGGACGCTTTCCCGAGGGCTATCCGGTCGCCGAGGTCACGCGTGTGCAGCGGGATGGCCAGCACTCGTTCGCCGATGTCGAGGCACGGCCGCTAGCGCAGCCCGAGCGCTCGCGTCATTTCCTGCTGCTGTTTCCACCGCCCTCGTCGGCGGCCGTGAACAGTGAGGTCGATCTCGAGGCCGCGCTGCGTCTGATGGAAGGCGTCTCGGGCGGGGCCGGGGCCCAGGAGGCAACACCATGATGCGATTGCCGGGACTGATCGCCATTTGGCTGACGCTGGTGATCAGCCTTTGCCTGCAGGTCATGCCGCTGCCGGATGCCTGGCTGATGTGGCGTCCCAACTGGCTGGGGCTGGCGCTGGCCTATTGGTGCGTGACCGCGCCGCAGCGCGTGGGCGTCTTCCATGGTTTCGTATGTGGCCTCCTGCTGGATCTGATCGAGGGAACTCCGCTGGGGCAGAACGCGCTGACGCTTTCCTTGCTGACCTATCTCTGCCTGCTGCTCTATCAGCGCCTGCGCGCCTATTCGATCTGGCAGCAGGCGGTGATGCTGTTCGTGCTGCTGGGGTTGATCCAGCTCGTGGAGCAGTGGCTGCGCACCATCTTCGGGCCGGTATCGATTCATCTGGCGTTCCTGCTGCCCGCGCTCATCGGCGGTGCACTGTGGCCGTGGCTGTTCACCATGATGCAGGTATTGCGCCGGCGCCTGGGGATCACGTAAGCCCGGGCACTCGCGTCATGCGTCGCTGCCGTTCGTCCGTTCGTGCTGGGGCTTTTGTAGGGAGTTTTCATGACATCGTCCGATACACCGTCTCTGCGTCTGGCGTCGGCCTCGCCGCGGCGTCGTGAATTGCTGGCCTCCATCGGGGTCGCCGTCGAGGTGGCGCCGGCCGATATCGATGAAACGCCGCTCGAGGACGAAGCGCCTGCCGCTTACGTGGAGCGTCTGGCGCGCTGCAAGGCACAGGCAGGGGCCGAGGGCTCCACGTTGCCGACGCTGGGGTCGGATACCGCCGTGGTAGTGGGCCGGCGCATTCTCGGCAAGCCGCGTGATCGAGAGGATGCCATCGCCATGCTCTCGGCGTTGTCGGGGACCACCCATGAGGTCGTGACGGGCATCGCCGTGACCGGGCCGCAAGGCATGCTGTCGACCCATGTGGTCACGCGGGTCACGCTGCGCGAGCTCCAGCCGGACGAGATCGAGGCGTACTGGCGCAGCGGTGAGCCGGTGGACAAGGCGGGCGCCTACGCCATTCAGGGGCTCGCGGCGATCTTCGTCGAGCGCATCGAGGGCAGCCATTCGGCCGTGGTCGGTCTGCCGCTGTTCGAGACCGCCAAGTTGCTGACACGCCAAGGTGTCTCGCTGTGGGGCGAGCGCCCGGCTGTGCCATAATGCCGTCAGATAACCGGGTTTAGGGGCAACGCATGAGCGGCGAGGTACTGATCAATTTGACGCCGATGGAGACGCGCGTTGCCGTGGTCGAGAACGGCGTCCTGCAGGAAGCCTTCATCGAACGCAGTCGGCGGCGCGGCATCGTGGGCAACATCTACAAGGGCAAGGTGGTGCGCGTGCTGCCGGGCATGCAGGCCGCGTTCGTGGATATCGGTCTGGAGCGCGCGGCCTTCATCCATGTCAACGAGGTCGTCTCGCCCAATGCGAGCGTCGACGAGCATGTCACCATCACGCACTTGCTGCAGGAAGGGCAGCCTCTGGTGGTGCAGGTCACCAAGGACCCGATCGGTTCCAAGGGCGCACGCCTGACCACGCATCTATCGGTCCCCTCGCGCTACCTGGTCTACATGCCCGACTCGCCCCACACCGGCGTTTCCCAGCGCATCGAAGACGAGAACGAGCGCGAGCGGCTCAAGACGCTGATCGAGGCCGCCCACGCGGACATGCGCGAGGGCGCTCCGGGGGGCGTGATCATTCGCACCGCGGCGGAGGGAGTCGGCCAGGAGGAACTGACCGCCGACATGCACTTCCTGCTGCGCCTGTGGCGCAAGGTCGAGGAGCGCCAGCACAGTGCGGTGCCGCCTGCCTTGCTCTACGACGACCTGCCGTTGTTCATTCGTACGCTGCGCGACGTGATGCGCGATGAAGTCGAGCGCGTGCGTATCGACTCGCGCGAAAATTATGTCAAGCTGAAGGAGTTCGCCAAGGAGTTCATGCCCGATGTCGAATCGTGCATCGAGTACTATCCCGGCGAGCGTCCGCTGTTCGATCTCTACAGCGTCGAAGACGAAATCCAGAAGGCCCTGGGCCGCAAGGTGCAGCTCAAGTCGGGCGGGTATCTGGTGATCGATCAGACCGAGGCGATGACCACCATCGACGTCAATACCGGCGGTTACGTGGGACATCGCAATCTCGAGGAAACCATCTTCAAGACCAACCTCGAGGCTGCCACCGCGATCGCGCGGCAACTGCGCCTGCGCAATCTCGGCGGCATCATCATCATCGATTTCATCGACATGGAAGACCCCGAGCACCAGCGCCAGGTATTGCGCGTGCTCGAAAAGGCCCTGGAGCGGGACCACGCCAAGAACAAGCTGACCGGCGTGACCGAACTCGGCCTGGTGCAGGTGACGCGCAAGCGCACCCGTGAAAGCCTGGAGCAGACCCTATGCGAGCCCTGCCTGACCTGCCAAGGCCGTGGAACGCTCAAGACGCCGGAAACCGTGTGCTACGAAATCTTCAGGGAAATCCTGCGCGAGGAGCGCGCCTACAGCCCAGAAACCTACATGGTGCTGGCGTCTCAAGCGGTCGTCGACCGCTTGCTCGACGAGGAGTCCACGGCGGTGGCGGATCTCGAGTCCTTCATCGGCAAGACGATTCGTTTCCAGGTCGAGGCCCATTATTCCCAGGAGCAGTACGACATCGTGCTGATGTGAGCCCATGACAGCGTTGCGAGGATGTTGGCGCTGGGCGCTCACGATCATGGCCATCGTGCTGGGGGGTATCGCGCTGATACTGCTGGCGGCACGAGGTGTCACCACGCAAGCCGATGCGTTTCGCGGTGAGCTCGAATCCCTGCTGGCCAGCCGCTTCAGCGCCAATGCCGAGGTGCAACGGCTGGGGGCCGAATGGCATGGCTGGGATCCTGCGCTGAATCTGTCGGGCGTGACCCTGCGCGCCGCGACGCGACAGGGGGCGCCGCTGCTGAGCCTCGACAGTGCCCAGGCGCGCCTCGATACCCTGGCGTCCCTGCGGGCCGGATATCCGGTATTTGCCCGGGCCGACGTCGAGCGGGCCACTGTGCATCTCTATCAGCGCGAGGACGGCGGTTGGGGATGGCCGTCCGCCGAGGTGCCCGAGCAGGTGCAATCGTCGCGCTTTCGGCTCGCCGATCTCGATCGCTGGGTCGGGGCCTTGCTGCGCCAGCGGGTGACGATCGACGATGCCCGGGTGGTACTGCATGGCCAGAACGACAGCGTCACGCTCGTCGCGCCACGGCTGCTGATGGCGGGGGGCGACTCGCGGGCCCATCTCGAGGGACGCATGCATGTCGCCGGCGAGCCCTCGGCGGCGCTCACTGCCGTGCTCGACGTGCTGCCTGGTCAGCGAGGTCTGGGAGCCTTCAATGCCGCGCTGCAGGTGGATGTCAACGCCGACGGATTGCTGGCGCTGGGCCGGGTATTGACCGCCAACGAACGCTACACGCTGAGCGCTCTGGAAGGGGATGCACGGCTTTGGGCACGCTGGCACGACGCGCGCCTGGAGGATGCGCGCCTGCGTCTGTCGTTGCCCAGGCTCGAGGCCACGCAGCGCGACGGGCCGCCGTTGAGCTTCACCGATATCGGCCTGCGTGCCCAGGCCTTGCGCGATGATGACGGAGGGTGGGACCTCTGGGCTAATGGATTGTCCGCGACGCGCGACGATAACGACATGTCGCCACTCCCCGAGCGCCTGCAGGCACGCCTGGATACCGATGGCTGGTGGTTGCGCAGCAGCGGCTTCACGATCGAGTCGCTGGCGCCCTGGGTGGCGCTGTTGCCATTGTCCGACGAGCATGCACGGATGCTGGATCGCATGGCTCCGCAGGGGCGGGTCACCGGCCTGGAGCTGGGCCGGCGCGAAGGGCAGTGGTATTCGCGCGCGGCGCTGACCGGGGCGCAGGTCTCGGCCTGGGACGGCATCCCTGGTGGCGGCCCCTTCGCGGCCTGGATCACCGCCGATGGCGAGACGGGGCGTGTGCGCTTTCGCGGCCCCTCGGGGATGCAACTCGTCTTTCCCGATGTCTATACGCAGCCACTGACGATCGGCGGTGCCAGCGGGCGCGTCGACTGGCGACGCGACGGCGATGCCTTCGATATCACCGGCCACGATCTGCGCGCCGTGTGGCGCGACGCCCCGGTCAGCGGCACCTTTGCCGTGCATGTGCCGCGTGCCGATGACGCGCCCGGACATCTCGATCTCGATCTCGAGTTCGCCGATGCCGATGCCATCGAGACGCCGCTGCTCGAGTGGCTGCCCACCGAACCCATGGACGAGGAACTGCTCGACTGGCTGTCGCGCGTGAGCGGCCGGGTGACCCAGGGCCGACTCTCGCTGTCGCAGACGCTCACCGAGCGCGAAGCGCCGGAAGGGCAGATGTTCGTCAATCCCGACGACCGCCTGCAATTGCAGCTGGACATCGAGCAGGGGCATTTGCCCTACGATCCGCAATGGCCCGCCCTCGACAATGTCGCCGGCCATCTGGACATCGACAACCAGTCCCTGGTGGCGCAGGTCGATCACGCGACCAGCATGGGGCTGGAAACCCGCGACGCCCGTGTCCTGATGGTCGGCAACACGCTGGGCGTTCGGGGAGACGTGTCGGGGAGCAGTCAGGCACTGCTGGATTACCTGGCCGCCGCGCCACTGGAAGAACTCAGCGAGACGTTTGCCGGCTGGCAGAGCGAGGGCCGTGTTCAGGCCGATCTCGACTTGACCATTCCGCTGGCCATTCCCGAGACCATGCAGGCGGATATTCAGGGGCGCATCGAAGCGTCACGGCTGTATCTCGACATGCTGCACTTGCCGCTCGAAGACCTCACGGGCGACCTGCGCTATCGTCACCGCAACGATCAGGATCTCTTGACCGGTAACGTCTCGGCACGTGCCCTGGGCGGGCGCGTGGACGGCGAGCTGGACATGGGGGGCGAGGGCTTCACGTTCGATGGCCGCGCCAGTGCCGCGGGGCTGCTGGCATGGGCGGGGCTGGCGCCGCAGCCCGCGCTTGCCGAGGGCAGCATGCCCTATCGGGCACGCGTGACCTTCGACGAGGAGGACAATGCCAGTGTGCGCGTGACCAGTGATCTCGCCGGGCTGGCGTTGCATCTGCCGGCGCCCTTCGGCAAGACCGCCGGTGAGACGCGCTCTCTCCTGGTGACCTCGGATGTCGCGTCGGGCAGTGGTCAAGTGCGGCTGCCCCCGTGGGGACGTGCGCGCTGGCGGACGCAGGGCGATGCGCTGCAGGGGCAGGTATGGCTCGAGGACTGGCCACAGGCTCCGCAATGGCCTCGTCAGGCGGGCTGGTTCGTGAACTGGCAACCCGCGCGGCTCGATCCGCAGCAGTGGATCTCGCTGCTGCGCGAGCGGGATCTCGAGGCCGATGTCGCCGCCAAGTCGGCTGCCCAACCCCGCGAGGCGGGCGGCGCAGGGGGGGCGTCGAGCACCTTGCAGCGTGTCAGCATCTCGACGCCTTGCGTCGTCGTCGATGGCGACTGTCGCGGCGCGTTGCAGGCCGCCGCGACTCCCCTGGGCGAAGGGTGGCAACTGGCTCTCTCCGGACCCATCGCCGCCGGGACGGCGCAGTGGCGGCCGGAGGCCGAGCGACCGGTGGACATCGACCTGATGCGCCTCGATCTCGACACGTTGTGGCCGTCTCCCGAAGAGGGCGAAGACGGTCCGGTCACCCTCAGCGAGGAGATCGCCACGCCCCCGGAACCGGCGGCATTTCCCGGCGGCATGGCTGGTTGGCCGGACGGACGCCTGCATATCGGGGAACTGCGCCGCCAAGGCCAGGCATTCGGTCCGCTGGATGGCGAGTGGCGTGCCTCGGCACAGCGTCTGACGCTCAAGCCGGTATCGCTGGTCGTCAACGGGGTGACGGCCAGTGGCGAACTCACCTGGGAAGCGGCGGGGCGTGACGACAGCCTGACCCGCGCGCGCCTGTCGCTGGAGGGCGCCAACCTGGGTGATGCGTTGGTGCGTCTGGGCCAGCCCGAAGTGGTCAATAGCGAAAGCGTCGACATCGGGGCACGTCTGGCGTGGCCCGGCGCCCCCTGGCAGTTTGCCGTGGAGCGTTCTCAGGGCAGTATCTCGCTGGCCTTGACCAATGGTCGCTTCCGTCAGATCGACCCCGGACCTGCCAAGCTGGTGGGATTGCTCAACCTGGACAATATCTTTCGCCGCCTGACGCTGGATTTCTCCGATATCACCCGCGAGGGCACGGCCTTCAACAGCGTGACCGGCGAGGCGACCTTGTTCGATGGTAAGCTTGTCACACGTGGCCCGGTTGAAATCGACGGCTCGGCCACCCATTTCACCTTGCAAGGCGAAGCCGACCTCGTGCAGCGTACACTCGATCAGCGACTGGGCATCACCGTGCCGGTGAGCCAGAACCTGCCGCTGGCAGCCGTACTCGCCGGCGCACCGCAAGTGGGCGTGGGCCTCTACCTCGCCCACAAGCTGTTCGGTGGCTGGCTCGACAAGGCAACGCAGATTCATTACCGCGTGCACGGCCCCTGGTCGTCGCCGCAACTGACACTGGAAAGCGCCCGATGAACGCACTCAACGATAGCGCCTTGAATCAGGCGACCTCATTGCTCCTCGCGCCGGGCGGTCTCGACCTGTCGGCGCTGGATACCGGCCTGGGCCACGCCATGGGCCCGGGCGTCGATTACGCCGACCTCTATTTCCAACGTACCTGGCAGGAAAGCTGGATACTCGAGGATGGCGAAGTCAAGGACGCCGGTTACAACATCGACGGCGGTGTCGGGGTACGTACCCTGGCCGGAGAGAAGACCGGCTTCGCCTACTCGAACCAGATCAGTGCCGATGCGCTGGCCGATACCGGCCGTATCGCCGCCGGGATTGCGCGTAGCGGGCAGCGAGTGTCGCCGCAGGCGGTGCATGCTGCGATGCCGACGCGGCGCTATGCCGATGTCGATCCGCTGGCCGGACTGTCGGCCGCCGACAAGATCGCCATGCTGAAGACGGCGGACCGGGTGGCACGCGCCGCCGATCCGTGCGTCTCCCAGGTCAGCGCGTCGCTGTCGGGCGAGTACGAAGTGGTGCTGGTACGCGCCAGCGACGGCACTCTGGCCGCCGACATTCGGCCGCTGGTGCGCTTCAATGTCAGCGTCATCGCCGTTCGCGACGGCCGTCGCGAGCGAGGCAGCGCCGGCGGCGGAGGGCGCTACTCGATGGCACGCCTGCGCGACGACAACGTCGCCGAACGCTTTGCCAAGGAAGCCGTGCGCCAGGCGCTGGTCAATCTGGAGGCGGTCGACGCCCCCGCCGGGCAGATGCCGGTCGTGCTGGGCAATGGCTGGCCGGGAATCCTGCTCCACGAAGCGGTGGGCCACGGTCTCGAGGGCGACTTCAATCGCAAGGGCAGTTCGGCGTTCGCCGGGCGCATCGGCGAGCGTGTGGCCTCCCCCGGCGTCACGGTGGTCGACGACGGCACCTTGGCCGACCGGCGTGGTTCGTTGAGCATCGATGACGAGGGGACACCCACGCAGTGCAACACCCTGATCGAGGACGGCATTCTGAAGGGATACATGCAGGACAAGCTCAACGCGCGCTTGATGGGCATGGCGCCCACCGGCAATGCGCGTCGCGAATCCTATGCCCATGCCACCATGCCGCGCATGACCAATACCTGCATGCTGGCCGGCCAGGACGACCCCGATGACATCGTCAAGAGCGTCAAGCGGGGCATCTACGCGGTGAGCTTCGGAGGTGGCCAGGTGGACATCACCTCGGGGCGTTTCGTGTTTTCCGCCTCCGAAGCCTATCTGATCGAGGACGGCAAGGTCACCACGCCGGTCAAGGGCGCCACGCTGATCGGCAACGGCCCCGAGGTCATGCAGCGGGTTTCGATGATCGGCCACGACCTCGAGCTGGATACCGGCATCGGGGTCTGCGGCAAGGAAGGGCAGGGTGTGCCGGTTGGCGTGGGCCAACCGACACTCAAGATCGATGAACTGACCGTGGGCGGCACGCAGTCCTGATGGCGCCTGGCATGCGGCCTAGCGTGGCATGCCCGCCGTCTCGCGGATCAGACGGAACAGTTTGCGGGCGTTCGTCGGCGGTTTTTCACGCTGGCGTTCGCTCTGGGCGTTGCGGATCAGTTGACGCAGCGTCTGTCGATCGACATCGGGATATTCGGCGATGAAGGCCTCGAGCGACTCGGCGCTGGTGTCGTCGATCAGCCGGTCACGCCAGCGCTCGAGCCGATGAAAGGCCTGGTCGCGGCGCACGGCTTCCTGCTCCATGGCGTCGAAGGCCGCCTGGATGGCAGGCAGGTCCTCGCGGCGCATGACCTTGCCGACGTATTGCATGTGACGTCGGCGGCCTTCGTGGGAGCGGATGCGCGAGGTTTCCTCGACGGCGAAGCGCATGTCCTCGGAAAGTGGCAAGCGCGCACGTTCGGCCTCGCTCATCGCGATGATGCGCTCGCCCAGCGCTTGCAGGGCCTTCATTTCGTTCTTGCGCTGGGTCTTGCTGGGGCGCTCGGCGGCGTCGTCGTCGTGTTGATCGGGGAGGTCGGTCGACATTGCATTACCATCATGCTTCGGGGATGACCGTGCAGTATATCAGGCTTCCTCGACAATCCTATCGAGCCTTTGAGCAGTGTCTCGGGCCATATGAGTACAGGAGCAGACCATGAGCCAGGCCTTCGATGCCGTAGAGCAGCAAGCACGCTTGGAGGCGCGCGTGGCACAGGCCCTGGAATGGGCCAAGCAGTTGGGTGCCGATGCGTGTGAAGTGGGGGCCAGTGTCGACCAGGGCATCGGTGTCAGCGTGCGCCTGGGCGATGTGGAGAGCGTCGAACTGTCACGCGATCAGGGCATTGCGGTCACTGTCTATGTCGGGCAGCGCAAGGGTAGCGTGTCGACGTCCGATGACAGTGACGAATCGCTGCGCGCGGCGGTCGAGAAGGCCGTGGCGATCGCCGGGTATACCGGCGAGGACCCCGCGTCCGGCTTGGCCGATGCGGCGCTGATGGCCACCGATCTGCCGGATCTCGGGGTGCACCATCCCTGGCCGCTGAGCACCGATGACGCCATCGAGCTGGCGCTGGCCTGCGAAGCCGCCGGGCGCAATGTCGAGGGCATCACCAACTCCGATGGGGCCAGCCTTTCCAGCGGCGAGGGCGTTCGCGTCTATGGCAACAGTCACGGCTTTCTGGGCAGCCAGCGCGGCAGCAGGCATTCCTTGTCGTGCATGCTGATCGCCGGCCACGGTGCGGAAATGCAGCGCGACTATGATTACACCTCGGTGCGCGACCCTGCGGCCATGCTGGCGCCGGAGACGGTGGGACGCAACGCCGCCGACAAGACGCTGGCTCGCCTGGGGGCGAGCTCGCCGGCCACCGGACGTATGCCGGTGCTGTTCGCGCCGGAGCTGGCCAGCGGCCTGGTGGGCAACTTTTTGAACGCCATTGCCGGAGGGGCGTTGTACCGCGAGGCTTCCTTCCTCTGCGACCGGCTTGGCGAAAGCGTCTTTCCCGAGTGGTTCACCTTGCGGGAAAAGCCACGAGAATATGGTGCCATGGCCAGCACGGCCTTCGACAACGATGGCGTGGCCACGCGCGACAACGTTTTCATCGACCGGGGGCGCCTGGCGAGCTACATGCTGTCGGCGTACAGCGCACGGCGGCTGGGCATGAGCACGACCGGCAATGCCGGCGGTGCCCGCAACCTGCGTATCGAGGCACCCCTGATGTCGCGCGAGGCGCTCTTGGCACGCATGGAGCGCGGTGTGCTGGTCACCGAGCTGATGGGGCAAGGCGTCAATGGCGTGACCGGTGACTATTCACGCGGTGCGGCAGGTTTCTGGGTCGAGAACGGCAAGATTCAGCATCCCGTCGAAGAATTCACCATCGCGGGGAATCTGCGCGACATGTTCGCCAACCTGGAAGGCGTGGGCAGCGATACCGACACGCGTGGCAGCGTGCATACCGGCAGCTGGCTGATCGGTGACATGATGGTCGCTGGCGAGTAAGGCCGGCGTCCCTCAGTAGAACGCCGCGGCCAGGCCCAGAAACGCGACGAAGCCGACCACGTCGGTGATCGTCGTCAGCAATACGCCGCCCGACAGGGCCGGATCGATCTTCAGGCGCTTTAGCAGCACGGGGATCAAGGTGCCGGCCAGGGCGGCGATGGTGAGGTTGATGACCATCGCCAGGGCGATGATGCCGCCGAGCTTGTAGTCATCGAAACGCACGATGGCGACCAGCGCGACGATCACTGCCCAGAGCACGCCGTTCATCATGCCCGACAGCATTTCCCGCACCAGCAGCCAGCGCACGTTGGCGCCGCCGACATGCCCCAGGGCGATGCCGCGGATCAGTACCGTCAGCGTCTGCGAGCCGGCAATCCCGCCCATGCTGGAAACGATGGGCATCAATACCGCCAGGGCGGTGATCTGCTGAATGGTCGATTCGAAGATGCCGATGGCGAACGACACGATGGTGGCGGCCACCAGGTTGATGCCCAGCCATACCGCGCGTCGACGTCCGGTGCGCCAGGCCGGCGCGAAGGTGTCTTCGTCCTCGTCGAGACCGGCCATGCTCATGACCTGGTGCTCGGCATCCTCGCGAATCACGTCGACCACGTCGTCGATGGTGATGCGTCCCAGCAAGGCGCCGTCGGTGCTGACCACAGGTGCCGAGATCAGGTCGAATTTCTCGAACAGGCTCGCGACTTCGGTGTCCGCGGCGGTGGCCTGTATCGTGGGAAAGTCGGTATTCATGACCTCGCGCACGAGAATCGACGGGTCGGAAACCAGCAGGAGGTTGAGCGGCAACGTGCCGATCAACTCGTCGCGTCGGGTCACGACCAGCAGGGTGTCCGTGGAGTCGGGCAGCTTCTCGTGACGGCGCAGGTAACGCAGCACCACGTCCAGGGTGATATCCGGGCGAATGGTGATGGTGTCGGTGTTCATCAAGCCGCCCGCGGTATCCTCCGGGTAGGAGAGGACGGTCTCGATGCGTTGGCGTTCCTGCGCCTCCATGGCTTGCAGGACTTCGTGGATCACCGTGTTGGGCAGGCGCTGCAGCAGGTCGGCGAGGTCGTCGACATCGAGCCCCTCGGTCGCCGAGACGAGCTGTTCGGCGTCCATGCGGCCCAGGAACTCGCTTTGGATGTCATCGCCCAGGTATTGCAGTACGTCGCCCTGCAAATCGGCATCGACCAGCTCCCAAAGGACATTCCGCTCGCGCGGTGGCGTCGATTCGAGCAGGTGCGCGACATCGACCGGTGCCAGGCCACGGTTGAGCATGCGCCGAGCCTGATCCAGCGCCCCGCTTTCGAGGGCATCGCTGAGGCGGTCCAGGCGCGGTTGTAAATGCTTGTGATTGGGGCTCATGAGGAATCGGCATCCTTTGTCGATGCTGGGCCAAGGTCGATTCTAGGTCGTGGCGCTATTCTACCATCGCTTCGGGCAGGCGCGAACACTGTTCGTTAATCAGGCGTCTTCCTCGAATCGCGACTCGAACAGGTCGGTCAGTGCATCGAGCACCTCATCGGCGTCCTCGCCATCGGCCTGGACGTCGAGCTCGGTTCCGCAGGGAGCGGCGAGCATGAGCAACGACATGATGTTGGCAGCGTCCGCTTCGCGTTCGCCGTGAAAAACGCTGACGCGGGCGGCGAAGGGCTGGCAGCACTGCACCAGCTTGGTGGCCGCGCGGGCATGCAGGCCGCGCTTGTTGGTGAGTTGCAGTCTACGACACGGCATTGCCATCCTCCGGCAATGCCGCTTGAACCCCCAGTTCGCGATGGCGCAAACGCACGCCGCTCATCTGCTGGGCGAAATGGTGTGCCAGATCCTCGACCAGATAGACCGAGCGGTGCTGGCCGCCGGTGCAGCCGACCGCGACGGTCAGGTAGCTGCGATTGCTGGCCAGATAGGCGGGCAGCCAGCGCTCCAGCCAGTGGCGAATGTCATCGGCCATGGCGCGGACATCGGGGTAGGCCTCGAGAAAGGTGACGATCTGCGCGTCGCGCCCGTCGAACCCGCGTAGCTGGGGATCCCAGTACGGGTTGGGCAGGCATCGGGCGTCGAACACCATGTCGGCATCCAGCGGCACGCCGCGCTTGTAGCCGAACGACTCGAAGGTCAAGGTCAGATGGCGGCCGCTGTGGCGAGCCACCTGTTCGGCGATGCGCCCACGCAACTCATGCACCGACAGGCTCGAGGTGTCGATCACCAGGTCCCCGATGTCGCGGATCGGCGCGAGGTAGGTCTGCTCCTGCTCGATGGCTTCGGCGAGGGTCATTTCGCTGGCCCGCGTCAGCGGGTGGCGGCGGCGCGTCGCCGAATAGCGTTCGAGCAGGATGCGCGAGTCGGCGGTCAGATAGACGACCTGGCATTGAATGCCACGCCCGCGTATTTCCTCGAGCAGGACCGGAAAGCGGCGCAGGGCGTCGGGAAGGTTGCGGGCATCGATGCTGACGGCGATATGAGTGCGCGAGGGCGGTCCCTCGCGCAGCTCATCGATCAGGGGCGCCATGAGGCTGGCGGGCAGGTTGTCGATCGCGTAGTACCCGAGATCCTCGAGTGCCTGCAAGGCAATGGATTTGCCGGAGCCGGAACGGCCGCTGATGATCACGAGTTGCATGGGCGCGCCCCTTGGTTTGCGCCAGCGTCAGCTGGCGCGGGTGTCTTGCTGGCGTATGGCCTCGATCAGGGTATCGTAGAGTTGCCGTTGGGTCTGCGCTTGTCGCAGCCTGCTACGGATGGCGCTGTCGTTCATGATGGCTGCGACCTGGGCGAGCAGCGACAGGTGGGCGTCATCGGCTTCTTCCGGGACCAGCAGCACGAATATCAGGTCGACGGGCTCGCCGTCTATCGCATCGAAGTCGATGGGGTCCTGAAGACGCAGAAAACCGGCGATGGGCGCCTTGCAATGCGGGTTGCGCGCATGCGGAATGGCAACGCCATTGCCGATGCCGGTGCTTCCCAGGCGTTCACGACCGATGAGACGGCCGAAGACCTCCTGGCTGTCGAGGCTAGGCGTATTCTGGGCGATGAAGGTGCTGAAGAATTCCAGCACACGCTTCTTGCTCCCCCCGGCAACGCCGAAGAGGGCGCGCTCGGGGGGCAGGATGCTTTCCAGTGTCATGGCGGATTCAACGGGCACCGGCGCCCTGGGCGCGTGCCTGCATCTTTTCTTTGTGTTTGACGAGCTGGCGGTCGAGCTTGTCGGTGAGGGCGTCGATGGCAGCGTACATGTCGTCGCTCTGCACATCGGCGTGCAGGTCGGCGCCTGCGGCATGAAGCGTGCATGCGGCCAAGTGACGTTCCTTTTCGATGGATAACGTGACTTGAACGGTGGTGATGTTGTCGTAATGCCGTTCCAGACGTGCGAGCTTTTCATTGACGTAGTCGCGCAGGGCATCGGTCAATTCGATGTGATGACCGGTGATATTGACTTGCATGGCACGCTCCTATTCCATCGGTTGGCACTTTGATTGTAACCCTTTTTAGGGCAATGCATAGCCCCGGGCGATGCCTGGGTGTCGACGACCGCGGCGAGTCTACGCAGCGGCGTCGACGGGTGCAAACGTTGGGCGCTCAGGCCAGGCGCTTGCGTTCGCTGGAGGAGGGGATGCCCATCGCTTCACGATACTTGGCCACCGTGCGGCGTGCGACCTGAATGCCGTCCTGTGCCAGCAGGTCGACGAGCTTGCTGTCGGACAACGGCTTGCGTGGCGGCTCTTCGCCGATCAGCTTCTTCAGCCGGGCGCGTATCGCGGTGCTGGAATGGGCGTCGCCTTCGCCGTGGCCGCCGCCCACATGGCTGGAGAAGAAGTATTTCAGCTCGAACACGCCACGTGGGGTATGAATGAATTTCTGCGTCGTGACACGTGAAATGGTCGATTCGTGCATGTCCACCGCGCCGGCGATATCGGCGAGGATCAACGGTTTCATCGCTTCTTCGCCATGCTCGAGGAAGTCGAGCTGACGGGCCATGATTTCGCGGCCCACGCGCAACAGGGTGTCGTTACGGCTGGACAGGCTCTTGAGCAGCCACTTGGCTTCCTGCAGGTGCTGCTTGAGGAAGGTGTTGTCGTCACTCTTGTCGGCCCGCTTGATCAGAGCGGCGTAATCCGGCTGGATGCGGACGCGCGGCAAGGCGTCGGGATTGAGCTCGATGCGCCATTCCTGACGAACGCGGCGGGCGATGAGGTCGGGGATGACGTAATCGTTGTCGCTGTCCTCGAAGGCCAGACCGGGGCGCGGGTCGAGCGTGCGGATGAGGGCGATGATATGGTCGAGTTCCGCCTCTTCGAGACGCAGGCGCCGTTTGAGCAGCTTGCGGTCGTTGCCGGCGAGCGCGTCGAGGAATTGACGCACCAGGCGCTTGGCCTGGGGAAGCAGCGGCATGTCCTCGGGCAGGGCGCCCAGCTGCAGCAGGAGACATTCGCGCAGATCGCGAGCGGCGACGCCCGTGGGGTCGAATTGCTGCACGCGCATCATGACCTGCTCGACGTCACCGATCTTGAGGCCGGCCAACCCCTGACCGCGCAGCCCATCGAGAAGCTCCTCGAGCGACACGGTAAGGTAGCCATCGGCGCCCACGGCATCGATCAGACTCTCGGCGATCGCATGTTCGCGTGGCGTCATGTCGGTCATGGCCAGTTGCCAGCCCAGATGATCGTGAAGGCTGGTGTGCGCCGTGTTGCGTTCGATGTCGGGGCCTTCCTCGCTGCCCCCGCTGCCGTTCAATGAGCCGAGCCCGGCGTCCTGGTAGGTATCGCTCCAGTCGCTGTCCAGCGGCAGGTCTTCCGGAATCTCGCTGCTCCAGTCGTCGTCCTGCGTCTCGCTGACTTCGCGCTCGTCGAAGTGTTCCTCGAGTTCCAGCATGGGGTTGGCGTCCAGCGCCTGCTGGATCTCCTGACGCAAATCCAGCGTCGAGAGCTGCAAGAGCTGGATCGCTTGCTGCAACTGAGGCGTCATCGTCAGCTGGGTGCCGACGCGAAGCTGAAGCGTAGGTTTCATGGACATGGAGAGTCGGTCGTCGCTTCCTGAAACGGTGCCCGTACGTTATCCCGCAGCGACGTGAGTTGCAAGAATGGAAGCAACAACCATGCCATTTATATGAGCCAAGCGTGATACCAGTGGCTTGCGTTCACAGGCGGAACTCGTGGCCGAGATAGACGTCGCGCACTTTCTGGTTGGCGAGGATGGCGTCGGCATGCCCTTCGGCAATGATTTGCCCATCGCCGACGATGTAGGCGTTGTCGCAGATGTCCAGGGTTTCCCGCACGTTGTGGTCGGTGATCAAGACGCCGATGTCGCGGTCGCGGAGCTGGCGGATGATGCCCTTGATTTCGCCCACCGAAATCGGGTCGACGCCGGCGAAGGGTTCGTCGAGCAGGATGAAGGCGGGCTCGGTGGCCAGCGCGCGGGCGATCTCCACGCGGCGGCGCTCGCCACCGGAGAGGCTCATGCCGGGGTTGTCGCGGATATGGGTGACGTGAAACTCCTCGAGCAATCGCTCGAGCCGATCCTTGCGGGCGGCCTTGTCGAGATCGCGCCGTGTTTCGAGGATGGCCATGATGTTGTCGGCTACCGAGAGCTTGCGGAAGATCGAGGCTTCCTGCGGCAGGTAACCGATACCGGCGCGGGCACGCTCGTGCATGGCCGCGCGGGAAAGATTGCGTTCATCGATGTGAACGCTTCCCGCGTCGGCGCCCACCAGGCCGACGATCATGTAGAACGAGGTGGTCTTGCCGGCGCCATTGGGGCCGAGAAGGCCGACGATGCTGCCCTGGCGAATGGTCAGGCTGATGTCGTGGACCACGCGGCGGCCCTTGTAACTCTTGGCCAGGTTGGCGGCACTCAGGGTCTTCATGGGCATCGCATCCAGGGCGTTGGTGAACGAAAGGTCGAGGGTGTCATTGGTCGTTGCGCGGGGTCAGCGTCATGCGCACGCGCTGATCGCCTTCACCGTCGTCGTCGGAGCGCGCCTGGACCTGGCGGCGGTCGAGGAAATACTCGACATAGGCACCGTTGAAGGTGTCTCCGCCCTGGTGAAGCTGAGCGCGATCGATGAGTTCGACGCGGCGTTCGCCGGCATGATAGATCACGGTGTCGCCCCAGCCCTTGGCCACCGGCTCGTCCGGTGAAGGCTTCTGCTCGAGATAGGCGCGCTCGCTACCGCTGCCGTGGGCGGTGACGGTGGAGACCTCGCCCTGCGCGTTGCGCTCGATCTCCACGCGTGCCGCGGTCAGGCGCATGCTGCCCTGCTGCATGTCGACGTCGCCGGTGTAGACTGCGGTGCCGGCGTTATCGTCGAGATCGAGCTGGTCGGCGGCGATCTCGATGGGCTGGCTGGCATCGCTTTCCAGCGCCAGGGCCGCGTGACTGGCCAGGCCCAGTGCCGCGCATGCCAGCGCGACCGTCAAGGTTCGTGTCATCATGTGTCGTCCTCGGCAATCTGTGGGTGGTGGCCTTGCACGTCGCCGGTCAGGCGCGCACGGTCGGTATCGAGCCAGGCGTCGAAGCGATTGCCGCGCACGCGTTGTTCATGCTGCCGCAACACGGCGTCGCTGTCACTCCAGGCATGGGCCTCGCTGGCCTGGTAATGCAGGACATCGGTGTTGAGCCGCCAGCCTTGTTCGGGCTGCACGAGCTGGGCATTGCCGGTCAGGGTCAGCAGATCGCGTTGCGCTCCCAGCCGTCCCTTGTCGCCGGTGATGTCCCATTGGCGGCCGTCTGCGTCGCGTATTTTGGCCACGGGCGACGCGGCACGAATGATATCGTCCTTGGGCGTGTGGACCAGGCGCGGCGACGTGAGCGTCTGGTGCGGGATGCCTTGTGCATCGAAGCGCGTCATGGTCACGCCTTCGAGGTAATAATCCGGCTCCCCGGCATCGTCGCTGGGCACGGGGCCGGGCGTGGTGGCGTTGCGCTGCTCGACGATGGCCAGACCGATGCCTAGCACGACCAGAATCAGCAGCAGCGCGAAGCGCGTCCATTTGCGAGAAGAGAAGAACGTCGGCATGGCGTCACTCCAGGTCGTCGAGATACGGCGCCAGGCTGGCATCCCAGTTCCCCTGGCTGGCCAGCAGTGCGTCGCAGATCTCGCGCACGGCGCCCTGGCCACCCGGGCGGCTGGGCACCCAGTCGGCATGCTCGCGCACGTATGCGGGGGCATTGAGGACGCTCAGTCCCAGACCGGCGGCACGGATGGCGGCCAGGTCCGGGAGGTCGTCGCCGCAGTAGGCGACGTCGGCCAGGGGCAGGCCGAGTGCCTCGCACAGGGCGTGCAGCGCGATCAGCTTGTCCTCGCGTCCCTGATGGACGTGGGCAATGCCGAGCGCCTCGGCACGGCGCGTGACCATGGGCGACTCGCGCCCCGTGATCAAGGCCACCTGGACGCCGCTTCGCTGCAGCATCTTGATGCCCAGGCCGTCAAGGATGTTGAAGCTCTTGGTTTCCTGGCCGTCGCTGTGAAAGTGGAGCGTGCCGTCGGTGAGCACGCCGTCCACATCCAGGGCCAGCAAGCGGATGCGGCGCGCCTTGTCTTGCCATTCGCTGGATCGTGTCATGGACTCTCCTCAGATGACGCCGCTGGCCAGCAGGTCGTGCATGTGCAGGACGCCGACCGGATGGCCCTGGTCGTCGACCACGGCCAGGGCTGTGATGCGATTGTCTTCCATGATCTTGACCGCCTCGGCAGCCAGCAATTGAGGACGAATCGTCTTGCCGCCGTGGGTCATGACGTCGTCCACGCGCAGCTGGCGCAGATCGTCATGATGGTCGAGGGTGCGACGCAGGTCGCCGTCGGTGTAGACCCCGGCGAGGCGGCCGTCCTCGTCGAGCACGCAGGTGAACCCCAGGCCCTGACGCGTGATCTCCAGCAAGGCATCGCGCAGTGGGCTGCCCAGCGCCACCCGGGGCAGGCGATCGCCCTGATGCATGAGGTCTTCGACCTTGAGCAGCAATCGCCGGCCCAGGCTACCGCCGGGATGCGACAGGGCAAAATCCTCGGCGGTGAAGCCGCGCGCCTCGAGCAAGGCCACCGCCAGGGCATCGCCCATGGCCAGGGCGGCAGTGGTCGACGCGGTCGGGGCCAGGTCGAGCGGGCACGCCTCGCGATCCACCGCGGTGTCCAGGTGAGCTTCGGCATGCCGCGCCAGGCTCGAGCCCGGGCGCCCGGTCATGCTGACCAGAGGGGTGCCCATGCGCTTGAGAAGCGGCAGCAGCGCCGTGACCTCGGCGGTCTCGCCGGAATTGGACAGCGCCAGGACCACGTCGCGCGCGGTGATCATGCCCATGTCGCCATGGCTGGCCTCGCCGGGGTGAACGTAAAACGCCGGCGTGCCCGTGCTGGCCAGGGTCGCGGCAATCTTGCGGGCGATATGCCCGGACTTGCCCATGCCGGTGACGATGATGCGTCCCTCGCAGGCGAGAAATAGCTGGCAGGCGTGATCGAACGCTTCGTCGAGGCGTTCGATCAAGGCGGCCACGGCATGCGATTCGAGGGTCAGCGTACGGCGGGCGCTGGCGCGGTAATCATGATCGGTGACGGTGTTCATGGTGATGATTGTTGCCCTTCGCGGCCTTTGGCTCAAGCGGCGCGTGCCTGCAGGAAATGGCGGGTGAGATCGGGCGCTTATTAAACGCACTCATCGTCGGCGTTGCAAGGCGAGGCTGGCGGTGATCGCCGGAGTTAGGATACGATGTTCGATAATTATCGAGACGTGGATGAGCGTGACGTGACTGACACGACACTGGTCGATGTCGAGGGATTGCATTTCTCGCGAGGCGAGAATGAGATCTTTCGCGGCGTCGACCTGCGTATACCCAAGGGCAAGATCACTGCGGTCATGGGGCCCAGCGGCACCGGCAAGACCACGCTGCTCAAGTTGATCGGTGGTCAGCTGGTGCCCGATGCGGGGCGCGTATGTATCGATGGGCAGGATGTGCACCGCTTGTCGCGGCGGGCGCTGTTTCGCTTGCGCCGGCGGATGGGCATGCTGTTCCAGAGCGGCGCGCTGTTTTCCGACTTGAACGTGTTCGAGAACGTGGCGTTTCCGCTGCGTGTGCATACCGACCTGCCCGAGGCCATGGTGCGCGACATCGTGCTCATGAAACTGCAGGCAGTCGGCTTGCGTGGCGCGCGCAATCTGTCGCCGGCGGAACTCTCCGGCGGCATGGCCAGGCGTGTGGCGCTCGCCCGTGCGGTGGCGCTCGACCCCGAGCTGGTCCTGTATGACGAGCCGTTCGTGGGGCAGGATCCGATTTCGATGGGCGTGCTGGTGCAGTTGATCAAGACGGTCAACCAGGCGCTGGGTCTGACGGCGGTGATCGTGTCCCACGACATCAAGGAAACGCTTTCCATCGCCGATTACGTGTATATCATCGCCGACGGTCAGGTGATGGCCCACGGCACGCCGCAGACCCTGGACGTCAATCGGGACGCCCGGGTGAAGCAGTTCGTGCATGGCGAGCCCGACGGGCCGGTGCCGTTTCATTATCCGGCTCCCGACTTTCATCGCGATATCCTGGCCACCGGGGGAGGGCGCCCATGATTCACCATATCGTAGCGCTCGGTCGGGGCACGCTGGAGACGGTGAGTGCGCTGGGGCGCGCGGTGATCTTCCTGGTGCAGGCGGCATGGGGAGTACCCTCGCGCGAGGGATGGCATCTCTGGCTGCGGCAAATGCATTTCATCGGCGTCATGTCGCTGGCCATCGTGCTGGTGTCGGGCCTGTTCATCGGCATGGTGCTGGGGCTGCAGGGCTTCACCATCCTGGTCGATTTCGGCGCGGAAGACGCCCTGGGTCAGATGGTGGCGCTGTCGTTGCTGCGTGAACTGGCGCCGGTAGTGGCGGCGCTGCTGTTCGCGGGACGTGCGGGCTCGGCGCTGACCGCCGAGATCGGCCTGATGAAGGCCACCGAGCAGCTGACCAGCATGGAGATGATCGGGGTCGACCCCTTGCGTCGAATCGTGGCGCCACGCCTCTGGGCGGGGTTCGTCTCGATGCCGTTGCTGACCGTGGGGTTCAGCGTGGTCGGCATCTGGGGCGGCTATCTGGTCGGCGTGCAATGGCTGGGCGTGTTCGACGGCTCGTACTGGAGCAACATGCAAAGTAGCGTCGCGTTCGTCGACGACATTCTCAACGGCATGCTCAAGAGTGTGGTGTTTGGTCTCGTGGTCACCTGGATCGCGGTATTTCAGGGCTATGACTTGGTCCCCACGTCGGAAGGCATCTCGCGGGCCACGACCCGCACGGTGGTCTATTCGTCCCTGGCGGTGCTCGGACTGGATTTCGTGCTGACCGCGCTGATGTTTGGAGAACTTGGATGAAGCGCAGCAAGATGATGGAACTCGGCGTGGGACTGTTCGTCCTGGCCGGTATTCTGGGCATGGTGTTTCTCGGCTTGCGAGTCAGCGGCGTCGGGTTCGGCGTGCCGCAGGACACGTTCACGCTGCAGGCGAACTTCGCCAACATCGGCGGTCTCAAATCGGGATCGCGGGTTGCCATGGCGGGCGTGACCGTGGGGCGCGTCAGCGATGTCTCGCTCGATACCGAATGGCTCGATGCCCGAGTGACCATGGAGCTCGACGACTCGCTCGAGGGCAAGATCTCGCGTGACAGCACGGCCTCGATCCTCACCTCGGGTTTGCTGGGCGAGCAATACGTCGGCCTGAGCGTGGGGGGAGACCCTGAGATGCTCGAAGATGGCGACACTATCCGCGATACGCAGCAAGCGCTGGTGCTGGAACAGCTGATCCAGCAGTTCGTGTCGAACATGACGAGCGAATGAGCCAAGAGCCAAGGAGGTTTTCATGATAGCGAAGCAAATCCAATGCCTGCGGGCGAGTCGCCTTGGTGCGCTGCTGCTGATCGGTTTGTGGTGCGTCACGCTGACGGCCCAGGCCCAGCAGGCGCCGCAGCAGTTGATCGAAGACAACGTGGCGGCGCTGATGCAGAAGCTGGAAGGCCGCAAGGATTACTACGCCGAGCACGAGGACGAGCTCGAGTCCCTGGTCGACGAGAGCCTCGACGACGTGGCCGATTTTCGCTATATCGGCGCCAGCGTGATGGGGCGCTATTTCCGCAACGCGACGCCCGAGCAGCGCTCGCGCTTCGTCGAGACGTTCCGTGACACCTTGATCGAGACCTACGCCCGAGGGCTGGTGACGTTCGACTATCGCGAGATTCGCGTGCTCGACGACGACGATGCCGGACGCTACGAGGATCAGGCCAGTGTCGACATGGAAGTGGTCTCCACCAACGGCGAGGTCTATCCCGTGGTCTACACGCTGCATCAGCGCGATGGCGAGTGGCGCGTGATCAATGTCATCGTCAACGGCATCAACCTGGGGCTGACGTTCCGTAACCAGTTCGACCAGGCCATGCGCGACAACAATCGCGATATCGATGCGGTCATCGATGGTTGGGCGCCGGAAGTGGCCACCGACGAACTGGAGCAGGGCGGCAGCGATCAATGAGCGTTCTGCTCGAACGTGAAGGTGCGCGCCTCGAGGTGTGCCAGGAGCGCATTCTGAAGGTCGACGGCGAGGCGGATTTCGACAGCGCCGCATCGCTGGCGGCGAAGGGCACGGAGTGGCTGCAAGGCCTGCCGCATGCCACCGAGGTCGAGTTCGACCTGACCGGCGTGCAGCGTGCCAGCAGTGCCGTGCTCAGTGTCCTGCTCGAATGGTTGCGCACCGCCCAGGCCTGCGAGGTACACATCGTGCAGGTGACGCTTTCGCAGCCGCTGGCGCGCCTGACCGCGATGGCCGGTCTCGACCCGTTGTTGCCCACGGCCGAGACGAGCGTTAGCGCCTGACACCGTCCGGCATCGTCGTTTCCGCCATTGCATGGCAAGCGGGCGTCGCCAACGGCGCCCGTTTTCTTTATCATGCCGGATCAAAATCACGTCTCAATTGTGCTCGCACGTGTCACGTGCGAGCGTCCTGAAACAGGAGCCAGCGCCCTATGCAACCCAGCGACGTCAAGGCCCTACTCGAATCTCGCATCGACGATTGCCAGTTTCACATCCAGGGGGAAGGCTGCAATTTCCAGGTTGTCGCCATCAGCGAGGCTTTTGCCGGTCTGAGTCCCGTCAAGCGGCAGCAACTGATCTACTCGGCACTCTCCGACGAAATTGCCAGCGGCGCTCTGCATGCCATCAGCATCAAGACCTATACTCCCGACCAGTGGGAAACGGCCCCGGAAAACGTGGGCGTCTAAGCGCGGACTTTCATGGACAAACTGATCATTACCGGCAACGGGCCACTCGACGGCGAAGTCTGGGCAAGCGGTGCCAAGAATTCCGCCTTGCCCATTCTGGCGGCGACCCTGCTGGCCGACGAACCCGTGACCATCGGCAACCTGCCGCATCTGCAGGACATTACCACCACGCTCGAACTGCTCGGCCGCATGGGGGTCGAGCCGGTGATGGGCGACAAGATGAGCATCCAGCTCGACGGCTCTCAGGTGACGCACTGTCACGCGCCATACGAGCTGGTCAAGAAGATGCGCGCCTCGATCCTCGTGCTCGGCCCGTTGCTGGCGCATTTCGGCACCGCCGATGTGTCGTTGCCGGGCGGCTGTGCCATCGGCTCGCGTCCTGTCGACCTGCACCTGCGCGGACTCGAGGCCATGGGGGCGGAGATCCATGTCGACGGCGGTTATGTCCAGGCGCGTTGCGCCGGCCGCCTGAAAGGGGCGACGATCTTCTTCGACACCGTGACCGTGACCGGCACCGAGAACCTGCTGATGGCCGCGACGCTGGCCGAGGGCACCACGGTGCTGGAGAACGCGGCCCGCGAGCCGGAAGTGGTGGATCTCGCCGAATGCCTGATCACCATGGGCGCCAGAATTCGGGGACACGGCACGGATACCATCGTGATCGAGGGTGTCCCGCGTCTGCATGGCGGGCATTACGATGTCATGCCCGATCGCATCGAGACCGGTACGTTCCTGGTCGCGGCCGCGGCCAGTGGCGGTCGCGTCAGGGTGCGCAACACGCGTGCCGATACGCTGGAAGCCGTGCTGGCCAAGCTCGACGAGGCGGGCGCCAGGGTCGAAGTCGGCGACGACTGGCTCGAGCTCGACATGCGTGGGCGGCGCCCGCGTGCTGTCAACGCGCGCACGGCGCCTTACCCGGCGTTTCCCACCGACATGCAGGCGCAGTTCGTGGCGCTCAACTGTGTCGCCGAAGGGGCGGGCACCGTCGTCGAGACGATCTTCGAAAATCGCTTCATGCATGTGCAGGAGCTCAATCGCATGGGCGCGCGCATCTCGCTGGAAGGCAATACCGCCGTGATCACCGGTGTCGACCGCCTGTCCGGGGCCCCGGTGATGGCGACCGATCTGCGCGCCTCGGCGAGCCTGGTCGTGGCCGCTCTGGTGGCCGACGGCGAGACGCAGGTGGACCGTATCTACCATATCGATCGCGGGTACGAATGCATCGAGGAAAAATTCCAGTTGCTCGGTGCCAAGATTCGTCGCGTTCCCGGTTGAGCGCCGCGCCCATTCTCGCGTTCCGCCACGTGCGGAACGCCAACGTTCAATAGACGTGCCAACATCATGTCCAAGCAACTGATCCTGGCCCTGTCCAAGGGGCGTATACTGCAAGAAACGTTACCGCTGTTGGCCGATGCGGGCATCGAACCGGCGGAAGATTTCGGCAAGAGCCGAAAGTTGCTGTTCGATACCAACCTGCCCGACGTCAAGCTGGTGGTGATTCGCGCCGTGGACGTGCCGACGTATGTGCAGATGGGCGCCGCCGATGTGGGCGTGGCCGGCAAGGACACGCTGCTCGAGCATGGTGCGGAGGGACTCTATGAGCCCCTGGACCTGGAGATCTCGCGTTGCAAGCTGATGACGGCGGGAATCGTCGGCGCCGAGCCCACCCATGCACGGCGCCGCGTCGCCACCAAGTTCGTCAACGTGGCGCGTCGCTATTATGCCCAGCAGGGCATTCAGGCCGAGGTGATCAAGCTGTACGGCGCCATGGAGCTGGCACCGTTGATGAACCTGGCCGACGAGATCGTGGATATCGTCGACACCGGCAACACCTTGCGCGCCAATGGCATGGAGCCGCGAGAACTGATCGACGAGGTCAGTTCGCGCCTCGTGGTGAACAAGGCGTCGATGACCATGAAGCATGACCGCCTCAAGCCGTTGATCGAACGCTTGGGCCAGGCGGTGGCGTCGCGCCGCGAGACGCAGGCTTGAGAGTGAGGGTATCCGATGAGTGACAATGCCGTGAACGTGGCACGCCTGACCACGACGCAAGACGATTTCGACACGCGCCTGAACGCGCTGTTGGCCTGGGAAGGCGTCTCCGACAAGGAGGTTGCCCAGCGGGTGGAAGAGATTCTCGACGCCGTGCGCACCCGTGGCGATGCTGCCGTGATCGAATACACCAACCGCTTCGACCGTCTGCAGGCCGCCGAGATGAGCGAGTTGACGCTGGGGGCCGAGCGCCTGCGTCACGCCTATGAAGGGTTGCCGGCCGATCAGCGTGAGGCGCTCGCGCATGCCGCCGAGCGCATCCGCGAATACCATCAGCGCCAGAAGCCCGAGTCATGGCAGTATACCGAGGCCGATGGCAGCGTGCTGGGGCAGAAGGTCACGCCGCTGGATCGCGCCGGGATCTACGTGCCGGGGGGCAAGGCAGCCTATCCGTCCTCGGTGTTGATGAATGCGATTCCGGCGCATGTCGCCGGCGTGCGCGAAGTCGTCATGGTCGTGCCGACGCCGGACGGCGTGCTCAATGATCTGGTGCTGGCGGCCGCGCACCTGGCCGGGGTCGACCATGTCTTCACCGTGGGCGGGGCGCAGGCCGTGGCGGCGCTGGCCTATGGTACCGAGAGCATCCCGCGCGTGGACAAGATCGTCGGGCCCGGCAACATCTACGTGGCGACGGCCAAGCGGGCGGTATTCGGCCAGGTCGGTATCGACATGATTGCCGGCCCCTCCGAAATCCTGGTCGTGACCGATGGTCTCACCGATCCCGAATGGTTGGCCATGGACCTGTTTTCCCAGGCCGAACACGACGAAGACGCCCAGGCGATCCTGGTCGGCTGGGAGGCCGCGCATCTCGATGCCGTGGCGTCCGCCATCGAGCGCCTGTTGCCCACCATGGAGCGCGAGGCGATCATTCGCGAGTCCCTGGCGGCACGCGGTGCGTTGATTCAGTGCCGCGATCGCGAGGAAGCGCTGGCGGTGATCAATCGTATCGCGCCGGAGCACCTGGAGCTTTCCGTGGCCGACCCCGAGTCGATGGCGGAAGGCGTGCGCCATGCCGGTGCCATTTTCATGGGGCGTTATACCTCGGAAGCGCTGGGCGACTACTGCGCCGGCCCCAATCATGTCCTGCCGACCTCGGGTACCGCGCGGTTTTCCTCGCCACTGGGGGTCTATGACTTCCAGAAGCGTTCGTCACTGATCCATTGCTCCGCGCAGGGGGCAGCGACGCTGGGGCGCACGGCGTCGGTGCTGGCGCGTGGAGAGTCGTTGACGGCACATGCGCGCTCGGCGGAGAGTCGTCTCGACGAGCGCTAGTCGTCTCCTCGGGCGTCGGGCCGGGCCGACATCCCGGCTTGCGCATCCGCCCCCTCACGGCCCCGTCGGCATATATTGCCGGCGGGGCCGTGTCGTCTCAGGGGTGCCGACGCGTCATTCAGAAGAGGGAGCGGTTGGTTGACGCTGCGCTGCCTGGGGGCGCTCGCCGACCGTCAGCGTCACCTCACGCTTTTCGCCATCGCGCACGATGGTGACGGGGAGCGAGGTGCCGGGCGAGATCTCCGCGATATCGGCCATCGCCTCGCGAGCGTCGACGATGATCTTGCCGTTGACGGACATCAGCACGTCTCCGGGCTGCAGGCCTGCCTTTTCGCCAGGGCCGCCGGGCACGACATTGGCGATGACCACGCCCTTGAGGGTCTTCAGGCCGAAAGAGGTGGCGAGGTCGGGGGTCATCGCCTGGACGTCGATGCCCAGCCAGCCGCGAATGACACGTCCATGCGCGACGATCTGATCGAGTACCTGATGGGCGAGGTTGGCGGGAATCGCGAAGCCGATGCCTTGCGAGCCTCCCGAGCGGGAGAAGATCGCAGTGTTGATGCCCACTAGAGCGCCTTCGGCATTGACCAGGGCGCCACCGGAGTTGCCCGGGTTGATGGCGGCATCGGTTTGAATGAAGTCCTCGTAGGCGTTGAGCCCCAGATGGTTGCGTCCGGTCGCGCTGATGATGCCCATGGTCACGGTCTGTCCCACACCGAAGGGGTTGCCGATGGCCAGGCTGACGTCCCCCACGGCGACCTGCTCCGAGTCGCTGAGCTCGATGACCGGCAGGTTGTCGACGGGAATCTTGAGCACCGCGAGGTCGCTTTCGGGATCGGTGCCGACGACCTCGGCGAGGGTCTCGCGGCCGTCGCGCAGGGCGACCTGTATCTGGTCGGCGTTGCGAATGACGTGGTTGTTCGTGAGGACGTAGCCCTCGGGGCTCACGATGACGCCGGAACCCAGACTGGACAGCATGCGCTGACGTTGCGGCATGTCCTTGCCGAAGAATTGCTCGAAGAACGGGTCGGACATCAGGGGGTGCTCGCTGGGATCGACCATGCGTGACGAGTAGATGTTGACGACGGCCGGGGCGGCCTTGTCCACCGCGGTGGCATAGCTGGCCGGTCCTTGCGCCCGGTCGAGCGGTGCGGCCTCGACGACTTCCGGGGCACGGGCGGCGGTATCGGTGCGTTCGGCAATGGCGCGCACGGCGCTGGTATCGGGGACGGGTGTCACGGTGTCGTCGGCGTTGCGTCCGCCAAGCAGCTGGGGGAAGGCGTTGAGCAGCACGATGGCAAGCAGGATGCCACTGATGGTGGGCCAGACGAGCGACATCAGTGAGCGGCGCATGACGGGTTCCTTGTCGGCGAACGGGCAGTCGCCGCCCCTTGGGGCAGCCGTTACAATGGCGCCGAGTGTAACATTGCATCCGCCAACTGTCTGGAGCCGCGCATGAGTGCTCGACACGACATGATCGCCGCGATCGAAACCGAACTGCGTCCCGGCGCGTTCAAGGACTACACCCTCAATGGGCTTCAGGTGGAGGGGCGCGAGGACGTCACCCGCGTCATGAGTGGCGTGACCGCCTGCCAGGCCCTGCTGGACGAAGCGGTGGCCTGGAACGCCGACCTGCTGCTCGTCCATCACGGCTATTTCTGGAAGAACGAGCCGGTGGAGGTGACCGGGATGAAGCGCCGCCGATTGGCGACATTGCTGGCTCACGATATCAACCTGTTGGCCTACCACCTGCCCCTGGATGCCCATGCGACCCTGGGCAACAACGTGCAACTGGCCAGACGGCTCGACATCACGCCGCAGGGGTGCCTCGATGGCGAGCCGGGGGAGGGGCTGCTGTGGCATGGCACGCTGCCGACGATGGACCACACCGCATTCGCCCGGTTGATCGAATCGCGTCTGGGGAGGTCGCCCCTGGTGATCAACGGCCATTCGCGACCGCTCAAGAGGGTGGCGTGGTGTACCGGTGGCGCCCAGGACATGCTGCCCCGAGCGGCGCAGGCCGGCGTGGACGCCTTCATCTCGGGAGAGATTTCCGAGCGTACCACGCATCTGGCCCGCGAGATGGGCGTGAGCTATTTCGCGGCCGGGCACCATGCGACCGAGCGCGACGGCGTTCGGGCGCTGGGCGACTGGCTGGCCTCGCGCTTTGCGCTCGAGCACCGCTTCGTGGATATCGACAACCCTGCCTGATGTCACCCCGCCGGCCGAAGACGCCAACGGCCGCATGATAGCGGCCGTTTCGGCGATGCATCGGTGTGTCGCTCAGTAGCGGGGCGGTGCCGGTTCTTCGATCTCGCGCCGCTTGTGTGACTCCAGCCCGTAGTTTTCGGCCAGGGTGCCTTGAGCGCCTTCTGCGTAGTCGCGTGGCACCTGGGGAGAGTCGGTGTCGTCGTCGGTGACGGCGTCATCCTGGCCTTGATGCAGGCGCCGCTTCAGCTGCAGATCGTCGACGAGGCGGTCGGCCCCTTGTGCCAGTTGTTGTTCGAGCTCATGGCTCTGACGCTGAATGCTGGTCACCAGGTCGGCGGCCTTGGTGAAGTGATCGTTCAGCGCATCCTTGACTTGGCTGAGCTCCAGTTCTGCTTCAGCCAGGCGTTGGCGGACTTTCTGATTGCGCGCCACGTTGGCGTTCAGCAAATGGTAGCCGAGGGCGCCGACGCCGATGCCCGCCAGAAAGCAAGCGATGGCCAGGATCCAGTCGATGTTGCTCTCGTTCACAATGCTCTCCTTGAATGTCACGGGCATGCGGTGTGCAGTACGAGGGCATACCGAGCCTGGGGCCATTATATCGGTGTCTTGGCGCGACGGGTCAAACCCAAAAAGCGCGACGAGGTGTCGCGCGACGTCATGCAAGAGTGCGCATGGCGCGTATAATGATGGCTTTCATTATTCAGTCGAGGTGTTTTTCGACCCCATGAGTGCCACCATGCCACCGTCCCGGGGCGCGTCGACGCCCCTGGAGAAATACCGTCAGGATCTGCAGCGCGACGACTTTCAATACGACCCCGGTCAGGAAGAAGCGGTCAAGCACCTGCAGCGGCTCTACGATGAGTTGATGCAGGCGCCACGTCAGTCTCCGAGTGCGCCCGCGTCGTCGAGCGGCGGTCTCAAGTCCAAGGTCGCCAAGCTATTCGGCAAGCCGTCGGCGCCTTCCCCGTTCGAAGAGCCGCCGGCAGTGCTGGGGCTGTACTTCTGGGGCGGCGTGGGACGCGGCAAGACGTATCTGGTCGACACCTTCTACGAAACGCTGCCGTTCGCCGACAAGATGCGCACGCACTTCCATCGCTTCATGCAGCGCGTGCACAACGAGCTGACGCACTACAAGGGCGAGAAGAACCCGCTGACGTTGATCGCGGCCAAATTCGCCTCGGAGGCACGCGTCATCTGTCTCGACGAGTTCTTCGTCAAGGACATCACCGATGCGATGATCCTGGCCAACCTGCTGGAGGCCCTGTTCGCACAGGGAGTTGTGCTGGTCACCACATCGAACATCGTGCCCGACGATCTCTACAAGGACGGCCTTCAGCGGGCGCGGTTCATCCCGGCCATCGACCTGCTCAAGCGGCATTGCGAGGTCGTCAACGTCGATTCGGGGGTCGATTACCGCCTGCGTGCCTTGGAGCAGGTCAAGATCTTCTATCATCCGCTGGGCGACGAAGCCGAGCACGCGCTGGAGAAAAGCTTTCGCGCCATCGCCGGTGCCGGGGGGGAGCCCGATGCCGACATCCACGTCAACCATCGCGTCCTGCCCGCGCGCCGCTTGCACGAGGATGTGGTCTGGTTCGAGTTCCGTACCTTGTGCGACGGGCCGCGAAGCCAGAACGACTACATCGAGCTGTCGCGCGAGTTCCATACCGTCTTGCTCTCCAACGTGCCGCAGATGAGCGCTCACTCGGAAGACCAGGCGCGTCGCTTCATCAATCTGGTCGATGAGTTCTACGACCGCGGGGTCAAGCTGTTGCTTTCTGCTGCGGTGGCCATCGAGTCGCTGTATACGCACGGCCAGCTGGAGTTCGAGTTCGAGCGCACGCTGTCGCGTCTCCAGGAGATGCAGTCCAAGGAGTATCTGGCGTTGCCGCACAAGCCGTGATGTCCGAGAAACGCGAAATCAGGCTTAACGGGCGGGCGAACAGCATGTATAATGCGCGCTCGCTCTAACGTTGTGCCGTCTCGCGAGATGGTACAACCAAGAAAAATAGGGATTGGCCGATCGCCATTCGGCGTGACGCCCACACAAGCAATTGGTGATTCACCCATGAAGACGTTCAGTGCTAAGCCGCAGTCCGTCACACGCGACTGGTATGTCGTCGATGCGACTGACAAGACGCTCGGCCGTCTGGCCACCGAAATCGCTCGCCGCTTGCGCGGCAAGCACAAGCCGGAATACACGCCTCACGTCGACACCGGCGACTACATCGTCGTCGTCAACGCCGAGAAGGTTCGTGTCACCGGCAACAAGGCGCAAGCCAAGAATTACTACCGTCATACCGGCTATCCGGGCGGTCTGCGCTCCATGTCCTTCGAGAAGTTGATCGATCACGCGCCCGAGCGCGTCATCGAAAGCGCGGTCAAGGGTATGCTGCCGAAAGGTCCGCTGGGCCGCGCCATGTATTCCAAGCTCAAGGTGTATGCCGGTGCAGAGCACCCGCACGCCGCGCAGCAGCCGCTTGAACTGAACCTCTAAGGGATTCTTCGCCATGACACAGCAGTATTACGGTACCGGGCGCCGCAAGACTTCCACAGCTCGGGTGTTCCTGAAGCCGGGCACTGGCAAAATCTCCGTCAACAGCCGCGAGCTGAACGACTATTTCGGTCGTGTCACCGGCGAGATGGTCGTGCGCCAGCCGCTCGAGCTGACTGAGACCACTGGCCAGTTCGACGTGTACGTCACCGTGACCGGTGGCGGCGGCTCCGCGCAGGCGGGTGCGATTCGTCACGGCATCACGCGTGCTTTGATCGACTACAACGAAGACTTCCGTCGTCCGCTGCGTGACGCGGGCTACGTGACGCGTGACGCGCGTCAGGTCGAGCGCAAGAAGGTCGGTCTGCGCAAGGCGCGTCGTCGTCCGCAGTTCTCCAAGCGTTAAGACGCGACGCTTCGCACCCGCGGGTGCGTGGTACGCAAAGGCCCGGGCCGCTCGCCCGGGCCTTTTTGCGTCGCGTTCCCGATGGGGGCGCTTGTCCGGGAATGCCGCCTTATCTACCATCGCGGCACGCTCGACGAGCAAGAGGGGTGGCATTCGTGTGCCCTATTATCGTGTTATCATTTGGGTTCGAACTGAAGCGAGGAATGTTTCATGGGTGTAGTGGCCAAGCGGTCGTCGATGACCTTCTATTCTGGCAGCGATGATCATTACAGCCATCGCGTGCGTATCGTGCTGGCGGAAAAAGGAGTGGCCGTCGATGTCATCGAAATCAACGATGACAACCATCCCGACGAGCTTGCCGACCTCAACCCCTACAACAGCACGCCGACCCTGCTGGATCGCGACCTGGTGCTCTATGAATCCAAGGTGATGATGGAGTACCTCGACGAGCGCTTCCCGCATCCGCCGCTGTTGCCGGTGTATCCCGTGGCGCGTGCGCAAAGCCGCCTGTGGATGCATCGTATCGAACGCGAGTGGTGTCCGCTGGTCGAAACCATTCAGCAGGGCAGCAAGAAGGATGCCGAGAAGGCGCGCAAGGAGCTGCGCGAGAGCATCGCCGGCATCTCGCCGATCTTCGAAGACATGCCCTTTTTCATGAGTGAAGAGTTTTCGTTGGTCGATTGCTGCATCGCGCCGATTCTCTGGCGCCTGCCGGCGTTGGGCGTGGAGCTGCCGGAAAAGCAGGTCAAGCCGCTGATGAATTACATGGAACGCCTCTTCAGTCGTGATGCCTTCAAGGCTTCTCTGCTGGAGGCGGAGAAGGAAATGCGCACCTGATGTTGCGTCGCGGCGCTGACTTGCGTCGTGGATGTCGCTGCAAGCGCGAACCGAAAGAGGAAGTCGCCTTATGCTTTCCAGTCGTCCTTACTTGGCACGCGCTCTCTACGAGTGGTTGCTGGACAACGAGCAGACGCCGTACATCGTCGTCGATGCCGAGCAAGACGGTGTGAGCGTGCCCCGTCAATATGTGCAGAACGGTCAGATCGTGCTCAACATCGCGCCTTCGGCGGTTCGCGATCTGTATATCGAAAACGCGGCAGTCACGTTCGGAGCGCGTTTTTCCGGCCAGCCGATGCAGGTCATCGTGCCGATGGAAGCCTTGATCGCGCTTTACGCGCGTGAAAACGGCGTGGGCATGGTCTTTGGCCACGAGCCGGTCATGCCGGAAGCGGAAAACGAGTCGACCGGGGAAGAGGCGCAAGAGCAGGAGGGCTCGCGCCCCACGCTGGAAAGCGTGGAAGCACCGTCGGAAGAAGACGCCGATAGCGGTGATCAGGATGACGAGGCCCCGCGTACCAAGGGGCGCCCGTCATTGCGTGTGGTGAAGTAACTCCCCCTGGTACGCGATCGGAGGGGGCGATCAGTCGAGGTATTCGAACACCTTGACGATGCGCTGAACCCCTCCAATCTGGGAGGCGATATCGACCACGATATCCGCCTCCCGGTGATTGACCATCCCCATCAGGTAGACCGTGCTGTTCTCGGTAATCACCCGGATCCGGCTGCCGTCGATGCGTTCGTCGGTGGCCAGGTTCGCCTTGATGCGTCCGGTGAGCCAGGTGTCCGTCATGCGCTGACCGATCGGCGTATTGGCGGCGACCTCCAGTTCATTGTGCACGCGACGAACCTGCCTGACCTGTTCCGCGACATTGCCTGCCTTTTGCTTGAGTTCGTCGCTGGCGACCTGACCGGTCAAGAGCACCATGCCGTTGTAACTGTCGATGTTGAGATGCGCATCGCGGAAGCGCGCGTCGGTACGCACGAGGTTGTCGGAGATCTTGCTCTGGATGTTCTCGTCTTCGACCTGCATGCCGGCGGTGCGCTTGCCGTAATTCTCGCCGCCTTGTCCGTCGGAGGCGGGCGAGGCGCAGCCGGCCAGGGCGAGTGCGAGGCTGACGAAAAGGGTCAGAATGAGCGGTCGTGTCATGACGGTATCCTTACTCTGTGCTGCCGAAGAGTTGTTGGTCGATCAAGTCGCACAGGCAGTGTATCGCGAGCAGATGCACTTCCTGGATGCGTGCCGTGGAAGTCGAGGGAACGCGAATTTCGCAGTCGTCCTGGCCGAGCAGCGAGGCCATGTCGCCACCGTCGCGCCCGGTGAGCGCCACGATGTGCATGTCGCGATCGTGTGCGGCCTGGATGGCCTGCACCACGTTCGCGGAGTTGCCGCTCGTGGAGATGGCCAGCAGGATATCGCCGGGTTGGCCCAGGGCGCGTATCTGCTTGGAGAATATCTCGTTGTAGCTGTAGTCGTTGGCGATCGAAGTGAGAGTCGAGGTGTCGGTGGTCAGGGCCAGGGCCGGCAGGCTCGGACGCTCGCGCTCGAACCGGTTGAGCAACTCGGATGAGAAGTGCTGACTGTCACCGGCACTGCCGCCGTTGCCACAGGCGAGAATCTTGCCTTCGCTGACCAGGCACTGAACCATCATCTGGCTCGCGACTTCGATGAAGGGAGGCAGAACCTCGCTGGCATAGGTCTTGGCATCGATGCTGGCGTTGAAGTGGCCGAGTATGCGTGATTGGAAATCCATGAGTAGGCCTTGCTTGGGTCAAAAGGCGTCGAATGCCGAACGAATCCACTCGAACGACAGATGGGGTGGCGTGCCGGTGACGCCGACGACGTCGAAACGACACGCACATGATAGCCCGTTGCGATGGAGATAAAAACGTGCCGCGCCGATCAGGCGGCGCTGCTTGGCGGCGGTGACCGTCTCGAAGGGGTGTCCATGTCGAGCATCGCGACGATGCCGGACCTCGATGAAGACGAGGGTGTCCCCGTCACGCATGATCAGGTCGATTTCGCCGCGACGTGCATGCTGATTGGCGTCCACCAGGCGCAGCCCGTGTGACGCCAGCCAGTCCGCGGCACGGCGCTCCATTTCGAGGCCGCGCCGGCGTGAGTCATTGTTCGAGTTGGACATTGCCGATCTCGAGACCGGAGCCGGTGTTCAGCAGGGGGGCCGGTATGCCCGACTGGAACTGCGCCCACGGCAGGGTGCGCTGGATGCGACCGTCGTCTCGGGCCTGCAGGGTCCCCGTGGCGCCGAACACTTCCAGCGAATGCAATGCCTGCATCAGCGGCAGTCGACGTGCCAGTTCATAGGCATCGACACCCATGGCGTTGAGTTTCAACAGGCTGGGGTCGTCCCGGGCGTCGAGTTCGCGATAGGCGGCATAGAAGGGCAAGGCTTCCTCGCCGCCCACGGAGGCATCCGGAATCAGCCAGGGAATGTCCACGAACATGACGCCGTTGAGGTCATGGTCGGCACGAGGTTGCGGGCGGCCGCCGTAGACCTGGGACGTGGCATAGACGGAGAGATCGCCTGCATAGTAGTACTTCAGCATGGGGGGCACCTGACGTGCATAGCTGGGGAGTGCCAGCAGGAACAGCATGTCGATGTCGTCGCCCCCGGAGTCGAGCAAGCGCTTGGTGGCGTCGCTGACGGAGCCCTTGGGTGCGTAGTGCACGACGGCGTCGAGCTCGCCTTGCTGCGCTTCCCAGTCCTCACGGAACGCTCTGAGGACACGAGCGCCCCATTCGTTGTCGGGCACCAGCGCGGCGGCATCGCGATGTCCGTCCATGTAGGCGCGCTCGGCGATCTGACGGGCTTCATCCTCGGCGGAGAGCCCGTACTGGAACAGCTTGTCGGCACGGTTGCGCGGGTGCTCCCCGTAGTTGAGCGCCAGCGTCGGCAGGGCGACCTCGTCGCGCTGCTCGAGCTGCGAGACCAGGTCCTTGTCGAGTGGTCCGAGCACGACCTGTGCGCCGTCCATGGTCGCCTGGGCATAGAGTGACTCCAGGTCGTTCTCGCTGCTGTCGTAATAGGTCAGCTGTGGCGTCTGTTCGCCCTGGTTCAGGGCCGCCATGTGGCGTGCCTGAATGCCGGTCTTGAGCGCCTTGGCGACATTGGCCAATGGGCCTGACTGGGGCAGGAATATCGCGATGCGCTTGACTTCGCGGCCGCGCAGTTCACGCAGTGCCGACAAGTTGCTGGGCAGACGGCGCGCGGCGGGATGGTCGGCGTAACGGGCACGCCAGTCCTGCAGCGACTCGCTCAGTCTGGACACGTTGCCGCCGCTTTGACGGTAGAGTCGCGCGAGGTCGACCCAGCCTTCGGTGAGCGGATCGGCAGACGTGTCCATGTCATCCAGCACGCGCTCGCTGAGGCGCGACAGCGGCTTCCAGATGTCGTCGTTGAGATCGAAGGGAGCGTCATCGCGCTGGAGAGCGATCAGTGTTTCCGCGGCGGCGCGCGAATCGCCCACGAGTGTCAGGGCCAGCCCCTTGCGGTGGCGCAGGGTCTGCTGCGCGTCGCGGGGAATATCGTCGACGTCGTCGAGAATGCGCGTGGCGGCCAGCGCGCCGCGACCGTCTTCCTTGCGCAGGGCGAGCTCCGAGACCAGCAGTGCCCAGTCGATGAGGGCGCCACGGTTCAGCTGAGAGGTGTCGATGTCGCGTGCCACGTCGAGCGCCTGCTCGTCGTTGCCCTGGCGTGATAGGATGGCGGCCGCTTGCAGCCGGCTCTGGGCCGCCTGCGTGCCGGACTGTTGCTGCGCCTGGCGAAGCAGCTCACTGGCACCGGGCCCTTGCGAGGGGCGTTGCGTCTCGCTGGTGCCCGGTCCTCCGGCGCAGCCGGCAAGGACTGAGGCGATCAGGGCGAGCCCCAACAGGCTGCGCAATGATATGAGCATGGTGTCATTCCTTTATTGGCGGTACAGCTCGGACGGTTCCCTTTTCCGGACGTTGTCTGACGCAGGCGGCGTCTGGCGGGCGCTCGCGACATGACACGACGCATGCTTTCCAATGAGGCGTCGCAACCGGGATATTAACGAATGAGCGAAGGATGTGAAGGGGCATTGTACGTGGTCGCCACGCCGATTGGGAATCTCGAGGACCTGAGTCCCCGGGCGGCCCGCGTGCTGGGGGAGGTGGACTGGATCGCCGCGGAGGATACCCGGCATAGTGCGCGTCTGCTGCGCCCGTTGGGGATCGACAAGCCGCTGGTCTCGCTGCACGAGCATAACGAGCAGGCGCGCGTGGAAACGCTGCGTCAAGCGCTGGATGCGGGGCAGCGCGTGGCCTTGATCAGCGATGCCGGGACCCCGCTGGTCTCCGATCCGGGGTTCGTGGTCGTGCGCGAACTGCGGGCCAGCGGCCATCGGGTGATTCCGGTGCCCGGGCCCTGCGCCTTGGTCGCGGCGCTGTCGGCGGCGGGGTTGCCCACGGATCGCTTTCTCTTCGAGGGATTCTTGCCGGCGAAGGGCGGGCCTCGTCGCCAGCGCCTGACGGCCAACCTCGAGCGCCAGGAAACCGTGGTCTACTACGAGTCGCCTCATCGCATCCAGGCGACCCTGCATGACCTCGCCGCGCTGTTCGGCATGCGTCGTATCGTCCTGGCGCGTGAGCTGACCAAGACGTTCGAAACGTTTCTGGATGCGGATGCCGCCACGCTGCTGGCCCGCATGGAGGCGGATCCGGACCAGGCGCGTGGCGAATTCGTGATCATGGTGGCGGGGGCCGAGGCGCGGGGCGACGAGGCCGGGCTCCTGGCCGAAGGCGAGGCATGGCTCGCGGCGATGCTGGCCGAGGGGATGGGCGTCAAGTCGGCGGCGGCGGTCGTCACTGCCCGCCTGGGAGGCCGCAAGAAGCAGTGGTACCAATGCGCGCAAGCCCTCAAGGACCGTGACGCTTGAATGCCGTCGCGCTCGGCGTGCATGGGCGCTTGAGGCCCTCTCGAGGGGCTGTTATTCTTGCGCGCTTGGGAGCCGGCCGGACAGTCGCCGCCGTGCCATGCACGGGGGAGGAAAGTCCGGGCTCCATAGGGCAGGGTGCCAGGTAATGCCTGGGCGGCGCGAGCCGACGGAAAGTGCAGCAGAGAGTAGACCGCCTAAGCGGGCGTCAGCCCGCCGGTAAGGGTGAAAGGGTGCGGTAAGAGCGCACCGCGCGCCTGGTAACAGTGCGTGGCAAGGTAAACCCCACCCGGAGCAAGACCAAATAGGAACCCAAAGGCGTGGCCCGCGCTGGGTTCGGGTAGGTTGCTTGAGGGTCACGGTGACGCGGCCCCTAGAGGAATGGCTGTCCTCGACAGAACCCGGCTTACAGGCTGGCTCCCATTCGATTTTCAGATCTCCGGGTCTGTGCGCGTCATGCCGCGACGACTGCCTTCGGGCGGCCCGATACAGCGGCGGCAGGCCCCAACGCCCGAGTGATTCATGCAGCACCGTGACAATCCCGAGAAGGCCCCGCTTTCCGATGCGCCGACCGTGGTCGAGGATCGGGCCGCCGACTACCGACATGCGAGCGTTCTGCTCGATGGTGCGGTGGAGGCGCTGATGACCGACCCCGATGGCTGCTATCTGGATGGCACCTTCGGTCGCGGTGGGCATTCCCGCGCCATTCTGCAACGCCTTTCTCCTCAGGGGCGGTTGCTGGCCATCGACCGCGACCCCGCCGCCCTGGCCGAGGGCGCCACCTGGGACGATTCCCGCTTTACGCTTCGACACGGCCGGTTCGCCGAGCTGGACGACATTGCCCGCGACGCTGCGTTGCACGGGCGGTTGAGCGGCGTGCTGCTGGATGTCGGCGTGTCGTCGCCACAGCTTGACGATGCCTCGCGGGGGTTCAGTTTCCTGCGCGATGGCCCGCTCGACATGCGCATGGACCCGACTCAGGGGGAGAGTGCGGCCGACTGGCTGGCGCGCGTCTCCGAGCGTGACATGAGCGATGTCTTCAAGCGCTACGGAGAAGAGCGCTTCGCGCGGCGTATCGCCAAGGCGATCGTCGCACGGCGTGGCGAGCGGCCCATCACTCACACGGCGGACCTCGCCGAGCTCGTCAAGGCTGCGCACCCGGCATGGGAAAAGGGCAAGCACCCCGCGACACGCGTCTTTCAGGCCATTCGAATCCATGTCAACGGCGAGCTCGATCAGCTCGAGGCGGCGCTCGCCGCCGCGCTGGAGTCCCTGGCGCCGGGCGGACGTCTCGTCGTGATCAGCTTCCATTCCCTGGAGGACCGTCTGGTCAAGCGTTTCATTCGCGACAAGGTGCGTGGCGACACGCATCTGCCACGTGACCTGCCGATCCGTGACACCCAGTTGAATCGGCGCCTGGCCATGGTAGGCAAGGCGCGTCGCCCGGATGAAGACGAGATAGCGCTCAATCCACGCGCACGCAGTGCCGTGATGCGCGTGGCACAGAAACTCGGCTGAGGCCCACTATGGCGGCTCAAGGACGACATACCGCACCCCGCTTTCGATGGCCGTTCGCCAAACGGCTGCGCTGGAGTCATATCGTGCTGGCGGGGCTGGTCGCCGTATTGTTGATCACGGCCCTGGCCTCCGTGGCGAGCACTCACCTGACGCGCGTTCAGTACGCCCGCTTCCAGCAACTGGAAAGTGAACGGGATCGCTTGCAAACCGCATGGGGGCGTCTGCTGCTGGAAGAAAGCACCTGGTCGGCGCCGGCGCGTGTCGAGGAGGTGGCGACCGAACGCCTGGAAATGCGCGTTCCCGATGTCAATGACGTCGAGGTGATTCGCCGATGAGCCGCGAACGCTCCACCACCTCGTCGCGTCGTGCCCCCAACACGGGACCTGCGGGGCGCGGACGTTACCTGTTCCTGCTGGCACTCATCATCCTGGCCCTGGGCGCGCTGGTGGGGCGTATTACTTACCTCAACGTGATCGACCGCGATTTCCTGCAGAATCAGGGGGATTCGCGCACCTTGCGTGTGGAGCCCATCAATGCCCACCGGGGCATGATCACCGACCGTAACGGCGATCCCTTGGCCATCTCGACGCCCGTGGTCACGCTGTGGGCGAATCCCCAGGAGCTTCCCGACGATCCGATTCGCCTCGCCACCTTGGCGCGTTCCTTGAACATGAATCCCGATGCCCTCGAGTCGCGTCTCGAGCGGTATGCCAACCATGAGTTCATGTATCTGCGCCGGCGCTTGACGCCGGAGGCAGCGCAGCCGGCACTCGCGCTCGACATGCCGGGCGTCTATGCCAAGGACGAGTACAAGCGTTACTACCCGTCGGGAGAGGTGGCTGCCCAACTGGTGGGCGTGACCGACATCGACGATCAGGGGCAGGAGGGGCTCGAGCTGGCCTACAACGACTACCTCTCCGGGCAGCCCGGAAAGCGTCGTGTGCTCAAGGACCGCAAGGGACGACTCGTGCGCGATCTGCACCTGCTTCAGGACGCCAAGCCCGGTGGGGACCTGACGCTGTCGATCGATCTGCGCCTGCAGTACATGGCCTATCGCGAGCTGAAGAAATCGGTCGATGAGCATGATGCCGACGGCGGCTCGCTGGTGATGATGGATGCGCGCAACGGCGAGGTGCTGGCCATGGCCAACCTGCCTTCCTACAACCCCAACAATCGCACATCCATCGATGTCAAAGGCCTGCGCAACCAGGCGATCACCGACGCCATCGAGCCGGGGTCGGTGATGAAGCCGCTGGCGATGTCGGCTGCGCTGGCCACGGACGAGATCGATCCCGATACGGTCATCGATACCTCGCCGGGCTGGATGGTGATCGACGGATACACCATCAGCGACTTTCGCAACTACGGAAAGCTCACCCCGGGGGGAATCCTGCTTCACTCCTCGAATATCGGGATGTCGCACATCGCGCTGAAGCTGGAAAAGGACACCATCTGGAACCAGTACCGGGCACTGGGACTGGGGCAAGCCCCGGAAACCGGATTCCCCGGCGAGGGCAGCGGTAGCCTGCCATCGCTATACGGTCTGTCGCAAAGCGCTCGGGCGGCCATGGCCTATGGCTACGGCATTTCGTTGACGCCCTTGCAGCTCGCCAGTGCATACACGGCGATCGCCAACGACGGCCGGCGCCTGCACGCATCGCTGCTGAAGCGTCCGTCCGCGCCGCTCGGCGATCAAGTCATGTCGCCGAACATCGCGCACGAGCTGCTGGGCATGCTGGAGCAGATCGTCCAGCCCAATGCGGGGGGCGCACGCGCGATGGTGGATGGCTATCGGATCGCGGGCAAGACCGGTACGGTGCGCAAGGTCACGGCCGGGGGCTACCAGCAGAAAGCCTATCGCAGTTTGTTCGCCGGCATTGCGCCGGTCTCCGATCCGCGCATCGTCACGGTCGTGATGATCGACAATCCCAAGGGAGACGAGTATTACGGAGGCTTGGTGGCGGCGCCGGTCTTTGGCCGCGTGGTGGGCAAGGCGCTGCGGCTTCTCGACGTGCCGCCGGATAAACAGGAGACTTCCGAGTGATGGAAACCGATACTCAGCGTCTGGTGGACGTCCTGGCCTGGCTATGGCCCGCGCAGGCCACGTCAGCGCGACTCGACGAATGGCGCCCGCAGCGGGAGCGTTGTGCGGTGACGCTGGACAGCCGCGAGGCGGGGCCCGGCGTGCTTTTCGTGGCGGTGCCGGGCGTGCATGCCGACGGACGGGACTTCGTGGCCCAGGCGCTGGAAGCCGGCGTGGAGGCCGTGCTTTGCGAGGCGGAGGCATTGCCCACGTCCGTGCCGGAGCAGGAGGCGCGCGTTCTGGCCGTGCCGGGGTTGCGCGGTCAGCTCGGTGAGCTGGGGCGTCACGTGTTCGCGGTGCCTGCGTCGCTCGAACTGATCGGCGTCACCGGAACCAACGGCAAGAGTTCCGTGACCCACTATCTCGCTGCGCTGTCCGAGGCGCTCGGCACGCCGGCGGCGGTGATCGGCACGCTGGGTGTCGGGCGTCCCCAGCATCTTCGGCCGGCCCGGTTGACCACCCCGGGGCCGCTGGCGCTGCAGTCGGCGCTGGGCGAGCTGAGCGCCGAGGGCGTCGGTCGCGTGGCCATGGAGGTATCGTCGCATGCGCTCGAGCAGGGGCGGGTGGCGGGGTGCCGTTTCCACGCGGCGGTATATACCAATCTCAGCCGGGACCACCTCGATTATCATGGCAGCATGGCGGCCTACGCGGCGGCCAAGGCGCGTCTGTTCCAGCATCGCGAGCTTGCCCTGGCGGTGGTCAACGGGGACGACCGGCTGTCGCCACTCATGCTGGCGGGGCTGGCAAAGGGCGTACGGGTGCTCGCCACCGGCACGCAGGAGGCCACGACCCTGCGCGTCATCGACTGGTTCCCCCATGCCCAGGGCCAGCGTGCCCTGATTGCGACGCCGGAAGGCGAGATCGAGCTCGACCTGTCATTGCTGGGGCGTTTCAATCTCGACAATGTTCTGCTGGCGATGGCGACGCTTTACGGCATGGGCGCCGAGCTGAATGCCTTGTTCTCGGCCGCCGCCCGTCTCGCGCCGGTGCCGGGGCGCATGCAGCGCTTGGTGGCGGAGAACGCTCCCACAGTCGTCGTGGACTATGCACATACGCCGGACGCCCTGCGCAATGCACTGGAGGCCTTGTGTGCACACCTGCCCAGCAGCGACGGTGCCAAGCTTTGGTGCGTGTTCGGTTGCGGCGGTGACCGGGACCGCGGCAAGCGCCCCTTGATGGCGCAGGCTGCGGAGGCGCTGGCCGACCGCCTGGTGATCAGCGACGACAATCCGCGTGGCGAGCCCGCTGCAGCGATTCGCGACGAGATCGCCGCGGGGCTCTCGACCGACGGCCGAGCGCGGGCGGAGTGCATGGGCGGCCGACGAGAGGCCATCGAGTGGACGCTGGACGCCGCCGGCGAGCACGACATCGTTCTGATTGCCGGCAAGGGGCACGAGACCTACCAGGAAATCGCCGGGGAACGTCATCCGTTCAGCGATATCGATATCGCCCGCGAGGCGCTCGACCGGCGTGGGGCGCGACAGGCATGAACACCACGAGCGTGCAGACCATCGCGACCTGGCTGGGGGCGCCACCGCCCGATGTCGACGCCCCCGTGACCGGTGTAACGACCGATACACGGCATGTTTCGCCGGGCGACGTGTTCGTCGCCCTGGTCGGTGAGCGTTTCGACGGGCACGAGTTTCTCGAGCAGGCGCGGGCCAGCGGGGCAGTGGCAGCGGTGGTATCGCGTCGCGTGGCATCTCCGCTGGCCCAGATCGAAGTCGCGGATACGCGTCTGGCGCTGGGAATACTGGCGCGTGCCGCACGGCGTGCCTGGTCGGGAGAGCTGGTTGCAGTGACCGGCAACAGCGGCAAGACGACGGTCAAGGAGATGCTGGCCGCGATCCTGTCGCGTGTCCATCCCACGCTGGCCACGCGTGGCAACCTCAACAACGATATTGGTGCCCCGCAGACACTGCTCGCCCTGTCGTCGGCGCATCGTCGCGCGGTCATCGAACTGGGCGCCAATCACCTGGGCGAGATCGCCTGGACCACATCGCTGGCGATTCCCGACGTGGCCGTGATCACCAACGTCACTGGCGCGCATGTCGGCGAGTTCGGCGGGATCGGTCGCATCGCCCAGGCCAAGGCGGAAATCCTCCTCGGGCTCTCGGCATCGGGGACGGCGGTGCTCAACCGCGATGATCGTTTCTACCCCATGTGGCGTGAATTGGCCGGCGACGCCGAGGTGCTCGACTTTGGCCTCGATCCGGCTGCCCGAGTGCGCGCCGAGGCGCTGGCCTGCGACGACGACGGGCGTTATGCTTTCACGCTATTCGTCGACGGCGTGTCGCTGGGGCGTGTTCGCCTGGCATTGCTGGGCCGCTACAACGTACGCAACGCGCTGGCCAGTGCCGCCGCTGCCTGGGCGCTGCGCGTGCCGGCCGAGGACATCGTCGCCGGCCTGGAGGCCTGCCGGACGATGCCGGGGCGCATGATGAACGTGCCGGGCATTCGCGGTACGCGCCTGCTGGACGATACCTACAATGCCAATCCCGGCGCGGTGCGAGCCGCGTTGGCCGTGCTCGCGGAGATGCCGGCGCCACGCTGGTGTTTTCTCGGCGCCCTGGGCGAGCTGGGCGCCGAGAGCGAACGGCTGCACGCGGACCTTGGACGCGTCGCGCGGGAACTGAAGATCGACTTTCTCGGCACCTTCGGCGCCGATGCTCGCCCGGCCGTGGCGGCATTCGGTGATCGCGGGTGTCATTTCGATGATTGGGCGGCGCTGGTGCGCTATGCCCACGACCATCTTCCCCCCGGGGCCAGTGTCCTGGTCAAGGGATCGCGCAGTGCCGGCATGGAACGCTTGATTGCCGACCTGCGCACGGATGCACCAAGGTGAACGCGACTCATGCTGCTTTTCCTGGCTGACTTATTGGCGCACTTTCAGAGCGCCTTCAACGTTTTCAACTACCTGACACTGCGCGTGATCCTGGGGACGCTGACCGCGCTGATGCTTTGCCTGTGGCTGGGGCCGCAGGTGATACGCCGTCTGGTCGAACGCCAGATCGGTCAGGCAGTGCGCGACGACGGCCCGCAGTCGCACCTCTCCAAGGCCGGCACGCCGACCATGGGCGGTGCGATGATCCTCATCGCCATCGCCGTGAGTACCCTGTTGTGGGGTGACTTGACCAACCATTACGTCTGGCTCGTCCTGGCGGTGACGCTGGGCTTCGGTGCGATCGGCTGGGTCGACGATTACCGCAAGGTGGTGGAGAAGAACCCACGCGGCCTGCCGGCACGCTGGAAGTATTTCTGGCAGTCGGCCATCGGGCTGGGCGCGGCGGTCACCTTGTATCTCACGGCGGCCAGCCCCGTCGAGGTCAGCCTGATCGTGCCCCTGTTCAAGGACGTCGTGGTACCGCTGGGGCTGTTCTACATCGTCTTGACCTATTTCGTCATCGTGGGCAGCTCCAATGCGGTCAACCTGACCGACGGGCTCGACGGCCTGGCGATCATGCCGACCGTGCTCGTCGCCATGGGGCTGGCGATCTTCGCCTATGCGAGCGGTAACACCGTCTTCGCGCAGTACCTGCACATCCCCCTGGTGCCCGGGGCCGGCGAGCTTGCCGTGTTCTGCGGTACCATCGCCGGCGCGGGACTCGGCTTCCTGTGGTTCAACACCTACCCGGCGCAGGTCTTCATGGGCGATGTCGGGGCGTTGGCCCTGGGCGCCGCGCTCGGGGTGGTGGCCGTCATCGTGCGTCAGGAGATCGTGCTCTTCATCATGGGCGGGGTGTTCGTGATGGAAACCGTCTCGGTCATGCTGCAGGTGGGTTCCTACAAGCTGACGGGGCGACGTATCTTCCGCATGGCGCCCCTGCATCATCACTTCGAGCTCAAGGGGTGGCCGGAGCCTCGGGTGATCGTACGTTTCTGGATCATCACGGTGGTACTGGTCCTGTTGGGTCTCGCCACGTTGAAGATTCGCTGACATGCCCAGGGTGCCCGCTGCACATACGCTGGTCATCGGTCTGGGCGTCTCCGGACAGGCCATCGCGCGGCATCTGTCGCGTCGGGGCGAGCCCTTCATGGTCGCCGATACGCGTGAGTCGCCAGCCGGCCTGGAGGCATTCCGGGCCGCGCATCCCGGGGTGGACGTCGTCTGCGGCCCGCTCGAGGCCCTCGACATGCAAGAGGCCCGAGAGATCGTGCTCAGCCCCGGTGTCGATCCTCGGACGCCGGGGCTGATCGATTACGTCGATCATCCTGGCTCGGGGCCTGAAGTGGTCGGCGAGATGGCGCTTTTCGTGCGCGAATGCCGATCGCCGATCGCCGCGATCACGGGCTCCAATGCCAAGTCGACGGTCACCACGCTGCTCGGCGAGATGGCCCGCGAATCCGGATGGAAGACGGCCGTCGGCGGCAATCTGGGCACTCCCGCGCTGGACTTGCTGGACGAGTCGCCGGATGCCGAGCTTTTCGTGCTCGAGCTGTCCAGTTTTCAACTGGAAACCACGCCCTGGCTGGGCGCCGACACGGCAGCCTTTCTCAATCTCTCCGAAGATCATCTGGATCGTCATGGCGACATGCAGGGCTACCGTGCGGCGAAGCAGCGCATCTTCCGCGGCGCGCGCCATGCGGTGGTCAATGCCGAGGATCCGGCCACCTGGCCGGATGCCCCGTCATGCGCCGTGACGCGCTTCACCACGGACATGCCCGAGTCGGGGGAGTGGGGCATCGTCGATCACGGCGGTGAACGCTGGCTCGCCCAGGGACGCGCCGCGATCATGCCGGTCGGCCAGGTGCGCATGCCGGGGCGTCACAACCATGCCAATGCCTTGGCGGCCCTGGCGATGGGCGCGCATCTGGGACTGTCGCGAGAGGCGATGTGCCGAGTGCTGGAGCGCTTTCCGGGACTGCCGCATCGCGGTGAATTCATCGTCGAACGTGAAGGCGTACGGTGGATCAACGATTCCAAGGGGACCAACGTGGGGGCGACGCTGGCCGCGATCGCGGGGATCGGGCCGGATCTCGAGGGACGCTTGATTCTGCTGGCAGGCGGTGACGGCAAGGGGGCGGATTTCTCGCCCTTGGCCGAGCCGCTGGCCCACCATGCACGCGAGGCGATCGTCTTCGGGCGGGATGCCGAGCGCCTCGAGCAGGCCCTGAGCGCGAGACTGCCGGTGACACGCGTCGCCGATCTCGCGGCCGCCATGCAGCGTGCCCGGACGATCGCCCGAGCGGGCGATACCGTCTTGTTGTCGCCCGCTTGCGCGAGCCTCGATCAATTCCCCAACTACATGGCGCGAGGCGAGGCGTTTCGCCAGTGGCTGGCGACCGAGGGGGAGGCATCATGCTAGCGCGTTGGGAAAAGCGTCTTTCCACGCAGGATCAGCCCACCGATGGCTGGCTGTTGCTGGCGACGGCGTCGTTGTTGATCATCGGCTGGGTGATGGTGACCTCGGCGTCGTCGGAAATCGCGACCAGCCTGACGGGCAATCCCTACTATTTCAGCATTCGCCATGGCGTGTTCGTGGTGTTTTCGGTGCTCGTCGGGTTGTTTGCGCTGCGTATCCCGCTGGAGCGCTGGCGTGCCTGGGGGCCGGGCTTGTTGCTGGTGGGCGTCGTGCTGCTCATCGCGGTGCTGTTCATCGGGCGTGAGGTCAACGGCAGCAAGCGCTGGATTCCGCTGGGCATCGCCAACGTGCAGGCTTCCGAAGTCGCCAAGCTGTGCTTGATCGTTTATTTTGCCGATTACCTGCAACGCTACCTGCCCGAGGTGCGTCGCGACTGGGGCGCGTTCCTGCGTCCGTTCGTGGTGCTGGGTGTCTATGTCGTCTTGCTGATCTTCGAGCCGGATTACGGTGCGATAGTGGTGATCGGCGGCTGCATGATGGGCATGCTGCTGATGTCGGGCGCGCCGTTGTGGCGCTTCGGCCTGGTGACCATCCTGGTGGTGGCCGCCGCCGGCTTTTTGGCCGTGGCCGAGCCGTATCGTCTCGAGCGCATCACCAGCTTCGCCAACCCCTGGGCCGATCAATATGCCAGTGGCTATCAGCTGACCCAGGCGCTGATCGCCTTCGGTCGCGGCCACTGGCTGGGGCTCGGCCTGGGCAACAGTGTCCAGAAACTGTTTTACCTGCCCGAGGCGCATACCGATTTCGTGTTCGCGGTACTGGCCGAGGAGCTGGGACTGATCGGCGCCGTCAGCGTGGTCTGTCTCTTTGCGCTGCTCATCTTTCGAGGCATACGCATCGGGCGCAAGGCCGAACTGCGCGGCTGGGCGTTTTCCGCCTACCTGTGCTACGGCATTTCCCTGGTCTTCGGGGCCCAGGCCTTCATCAATATCGCCGTCAGCACCGGCATGCTGCCCACCAAGGGCCTGACGCTTCCGCTGCTGAGCTACGGGGGCTCGAGCCTCGTGGTCAGCTGCGTGATGGTGGCCATGCTGTTGCGGGTCGATGCCGAGCTGCGCGCCAAGATGCGCGCTTCCCGGGTGGCGCGTCAGGCCAAGCAATCTGAGCAAGGAGAGCGCTAGTGTCATATCGGGAAGTGTCGCGTGTCTTGATCATGGCCGGCGGGACCGGGGGGCATGTCGTGCCCGCGCTGTCACTGGCACGCGCCTTGCGGGCCCGCGGGGTGAGCGTCGAATGGCTAGGCAGTCCGCGCGGCATCGAAAACCGTCTGGTCCCGGCGGCGGACATCGTGCTGCATCGCATTCAGGTGGCCGGCCTGCGTGGCAACGGCATGGCGGGATGGTTGCTGGCGCCATGGCGACTGGCCAAGGCGATCTGGCAAGCGCGCCAGGTCATCGCGAAATTCGATCCGCAACTGGTCGTCGGGCTGGGCGGCTTTGCCAGTGGTCCCGGGGGGCTAGCGGCCTGGTTGATGCGCCGGCGCCTGATCATTCATGAGCAGAATGCCGTGGCCGGCATGACCAATCGCTACCTGTCGAGACTGGCCGATGGCGTTTACGCTGCCTTTCCGGGCGCGTTCGGCGCGCACCGGGCCGAGGTGGTGGGCAATCCCGTGCGCGACGACATCGCGGCTCTGGGCGAGACGCCGCGTGGAAGCGATGCCTTGCGGCAACGTCTCTTGCGCCTGCTCGTGCTGGGAGGGTCGCTGGGAGCCCAGGCATTGAACACCCAGGTGCCTCAGGCGCTGGCTCGATTGCCGGCGGCGCAACGCCCCGATGTTCGCCATCAGGCCGGTCGCGACAAGGAAACCGCGACGCAATCGGCATATGCCGAGGCGGGGGTGGAGGCCGAGGTGAGCGCGTTCATCGATGACATGGCGGCCGCCTATGACTGGGCCGACCTGATCGTCTGCCGCGCCGGTGCCTTGACCATCGCCGAGCTGGCGGCGGCGGCCAAGCCGTCCATCCTGGTCCCGTTTCCGCATGCCGTCGACGACCACCAGACACTCAACGCGCGCCAGCTGGTCGATGCCGGCGCGGCACGCTTGATGCCACAAACGCAACTCACGGCGGAAAGTCTCGCCGAGACGTTGGCAACTCTTCTCGAACCCGAGACCCTGGCTACCATGGCGACGTCAGCACGCGCGCAAGCGCGCCTGGATGCCGTCGAGCGCCTGGTGGCGGGGTGCATGGAGGCAAATCGTGACAGCCAGTAGCGTTCACTCGCCTGTTCGCCAGAACCGCACGGGGCTGGGCATGCGTCGCATTCGGCACATTCATTTCGTGGGGATCGGCGGCGCAGGCATGTGCGGCATTGCCGAGGTGCTCGCCAACCAGGGCTATATCGTCAGCGGCAGCGACTTGCGCGAGTCGGCCGTGACACGCCACCTGCGCGACTGCGACATTCGCGTCTACATCGGGCACGTCGACGAACATGCGCATGGCGCCGATGTGCTGGTGGTGTCCACGGCGGTGGATCTCGAAAACCCGGAAATCCGCTGGGCACGAGAGCATCGCATTCCGGTGGTGCGTCGCGCGGAGATGCTCGCCGAGTTGATGCGCTTTCGTCACGGGATCGCCGTGGCCGGTACACATGGCAAGACGACCACCACCAGCCTGACGTCGACCCTGCTGGCCGAGGGCGGACTCGATCCGACCTTCGTGATCGGCGGCAAGTTGACCAGTGCGGGCACCAATGCGCGTCTGGGCGAAGGCGATTATCTGGTTGCCGAGGCCGACGAGTCCGACGCCTCGTTTCTGCATCTGCAGCCGATGGTGTCGATCGTGACGAACATCGATGCCGACCACATGGCGACCTATGCCGGCGATTTCACGCGCCTGAAGGACACCTTCCTGGAATTTCTGCACAACCTGCCGTTCTACGGGCTGGCGGTGCTGTGTCTCGACGACGATAACGTGCGTGGCCTGCTGCCCCGGGTTCAGCGCCAGTTCGTGACCTACGGCTTCGCGGAGGATGCCGATTATCGCCTGCGCGACTTCGTTCAGCGCGGCGGGGAGGTGCAATTCACCGCCGAGCGTCCCCCGGGCATGGCGCCGCTGGAGATCCGCCTGGGCATGCCGGGGCGGCATAACGCGCTCAACGCGCTGGCCGCGATCGCCGTGGCCAGCGACGCCGGGGTCGATGACGCGGCGATCCAGCAAGGGCTTCTGCACTTCGCCGGTGTGGGGCGTCGCTTCCAGGTCCATGGCTATTATCCGGCGCCGGGAGGCGAAGGCGACGTCATGCTGGTCGACGATTACGGCCATCATCCGCGCGAGGTGGAAATGGTCATCGACGCGGTGCGTGCCGGCTGGCCCGAGCGACGCCTGGTCATGCTGTATCAGCCGCACCGCTATTCGCGCACCCGCGATCTCTACGAAGACTTCGTGCGCGTGCTGTCGGGGGTCGATACCCTGTTGCTGCTGGATGTCTACAGTGCCGGCGAGTCGCCCATTCCGGGCGCCGAAGGACGCACTCTGGCAGGTTCGATTCGCCAGCGCGGGCAGGTCGACCCCATCTTCGTCGAGAGCAAGCAGGAACTGCCGGCCTTGCTGTCGCGCGTGCTGCGCCCCGACGATATCCTGATCACTCAGGGGGCGGGCGACATCGGCGGTATCTCGCTGCGGCTGGCGGCCGGTCAGTTAGATTTGAATGGAATGGAACTATGAGTGACACCGTAACGAATGGAGACGCTTCACGTCGTCGGCACGGGCGTGTCGTGGTGGTCTACGGTGGCCGCTCCGCCGAGCGCGAGGTCTCGCTGCTGAGCGGCGGAGCGGTGCTGGCATCGCTCGTGCGCAGCGGGGTCGATGCGCACGGGTTCGATTTCGCCGGGGGAGGTCTGAGCGGTCTCGAAGCGCTGGCCCCCGATCGCGTCTTCATCGCCATGCATGGCCGCGACGGCGAGGACGGTTCCTTGCAAGGCGCGCTGGAACTGCTGGGGATTCCCTATACGGGCAGCGGCGTGCTGGCCTCCGCGCTGGGCATGGACAAGGAACGCACCAAGCAGCTTTGGCGCGCCCATGGTCTGCCCACGCCCGAAAGCGTGATGCTCGAGAGCGAGCCCGACTGGGATGCCGTGATCGAGGCCCTGGGGTTGCCCTTGATCGTCAAACCGGTGCACGAAGGCTCGACGATCGGCATCAGCATCGTCGAGACGCGTGATGCACTGATCGCTGCGCATGCCGAGGCGTCGCGCTTCGATAGCGCGATCATGGCGGAACGTTTCGTGCAGGGCGAGGAATATACGCTGTCGCTGCTCGGCGACGAGGTGCTGCCGGCGATTCGCGTCGAAGTGCCGAGCGGTTTTTACGACTACGAGGCCAAGTATCATTCCGATACGACGCGCTATCTGTTGCCCTGCGGGTTGGAGCAAGAAGAAGAGCGCATGCTGGGTGATGTCTGCCGCCGCGCCTTCGAGGCGATCGGGGGGCGTGGCTGGGGACGCGTCGATGTGATGCGCGACGCCCAGGGACGCTTCTGGTTGCTCGAGGTCAATACCGTTCCCGGCATGACCGACCATAGCCTGGTCCCCCAGGCGGCGGCGCACGCGGGGCTCGATTTCGATGCACTGGTGTTGCGAATTCTCGACACCATTACCGGCAGTTGACCAATACCATGAAGGAGGCCGGTTTGCGGGGTGCCTTGCTAGGCTTGATCCTCTTCGTCGTACTGCTGGGCGCCGGTGGGCGGACGCTGTGGATCTGGCTCGACCGGCCCATCGAGCGGGTCTCGGTCGGCGGTGATCTGGACTATGTGTCGGCGTCGTATCTGCAGCGCAACCTGGCGCCCCTGGTCAAGGGCAAGACATGGTTGTCCATCGACCTGGACGCGGTGCGCCGCGAGGCGCGCGACATCGAATGGTTGTCCGAGGTGAAGGTCTCCCGCGAGTGGCCCGATGCGTTGCGGTTCGAGCTGTTCGAGCAGGAGCCTGTCGCGCACTGGAACGACGACAAGCTCCTCAATACGCACGGCAAGCCTTTTTCGCCGGGGCCGGTCGAGGCGTTCGACGAACCCTTGCCGGACCTTGCCGGTCCGAAGGGCAGTGGGCCGGAAGTGCTGGCGTATCTCGATTCATTGGTGCGTCGGCTGGGTACCCTGGACCTCCAGGTGACCCAGTTGCGACTCGAAAATCGCGGTGCCTGGCGTTTCCAGGTCAATGATGGTGTCTGGGTCATCCTGGGGCGCGCCGATCTGGAGCCTCGGCTGGCTCGTTTTACCGCCGCTTGGCAACGCCAGTTGGGTGCGCAAGCGTCGCAAATTCGCTACATTGATTTGCGTTATCCCAATGGGGTCGCGGTGGCCTGGCATGGCGAGACCGAAACGCAGGCGACAGAGTAACGCTGCAGGTGCCTTTTTCGTCGTCAGGCCACGAAATCCGGGCGTCGGGGGTTTCCCTTTTTGCAAAAATAACCGTATTCTGAGGCCGGTTTCGCTTGTTGGGTGGTGACTTCAAGTCTCTTGTTCCTATAATTGGCCCAACGCGTTTTTAGTGTCTCAATGGCTTTTAACCCAGCTCAGTTCGAGGAGTGAACCCGACCTATGGCAGGACAATCCAATGCTTCCAATATGGTGGTCGGGCTGGATATCGGAACGTCCAAGGTGGTGGCCATCGTCGGTCAACCTTCCGATGATGGAAGCATCGAGATAGCCGGCATCGGCTCGCATCCTTCGCGCGGCATGAAAAAAGGTGTCGTCATCAACATCGAGTCGACCGTGCAGTCGATTCAGCGTGCCGTCGAAGAGGCCGAATTAATGGCCGGTTGCGATATTCATTCGGTCTATGTTGGCGTGGCGGGCAGCCACATCAGCTCGATGAATTCCGATGGCGTCGTGGCGATCAAGGAGCGCGAGGTCACGCCCTCCGACATCGATCGCGTCATCGATTCGGCGCGCGCACGTGCCATCTCGGAAGGCCAGCGCATTCTGCACGTGTTGCCCCAGGAATTCGCCATCGACAATCAGGAAGGGATTCGCGAGCCCCTGGGCATGTCCGGCGTGCGTCTCGAGGCGCGCGTGCATCTGGTGACGGCGGCGCTCAATGCCGTTCAGAACATCGAGAAATGCGTGCGTCGCTGCGGGCTGGAGGTCGATGACATCATCCTGGAACAGCTGGCGTCGAGCTATGCGGTGCTGACGGAAGACGAACGCGAGCTGGGTGTCTGCATGGTGGATATCGGTGGCGGCACGACCGATATCGCCGTGTTCACGGAAGGGGCCATACGCCATACGGCGGTGATTCCCATTGCGGGCGATCAGGTCACCAACGATATTGCCATGGCGCTGCGTACGCCGACGCAGTATGCAGAAGACATCAAGGTCAAATACGCTTGTGCGCTGACCCAGCTCGCGAGCAGCGACGAAATGATCAAGGTTCCTAGCGTGGGGGACCGGCCGGCGCGGGACTTGTCCCGGCAGGCCCTGGCCGAAGTGGTCGAACCCCGTTACGAAGAATTGTTCACATTGGTACGCGAAGAACTGCGGCGTAGCGGCTACGAGGATCTCGTAGCGGCCGGTGTCGTGCTTACCGGCGGTACGTCGCGCATGGAGGGTGTCGTCGAGCTGGCCGAGGAAATCTTTCACATGCCCGTGCGCATTGCTTATCCCCACAATGTTCGTGGTCTCGCCGATGTCGTCCGCAACCCGATTTATTCGACGGGAGTGGGTTTGCTACTCTACGGTATGAATGATGCCAAACGTAATGCCGTCGTGTCGGCTCAGCCCCGTAGGGAAGAGGCTCATACCCGACGTGGACACAGGCAGGAGCGCTCGGGGTTGGAAAGGATCAAAGGCTGGTTCAAAGGAAATTTCTGAGAGGGCCGCACTGGTAGCGGTCACAGGAGACGGGGCTTATGTTCGAACTGGTAGATAACGCACCTTCTAGCAGCGCGGTTATCAAGGTGATTGGCGTCGGTGGTGGTGGTGGCAATGCCGTCAACCACATGGTCGAAAGCAACATCGAAGGCGTCGAGTTCATCTGTGCCAACACCGATGCGCAAGCGCTCAAGCGTGTTGCCGCCAAGACCGTTCTGCAACTCGGTAGTGAAATTACCAAGGGGCTGGGGGCAGGTGCCAATCCCGAAGTCGGGCGGCAGGCAGCCATGGAGGATCGTGAGCGGGTCGCCGAGTTGCTGCAAGGCGCCGACATGGTCTTCATTACTGCCGGCATGGGCGGCGGCACCGGTACCGGCGGTGCGCCCGTCGTCGCGCAGGTGGCCAAGGAGCTGGGCATCCTGACCGTTGCGGTCGTCACGCGCCCGTTCCCCTTCGAGGGGCCGAAGCGCATGCGGGCCGCCGAGGAAGGGATGGCGTCGTTGTCCGAGTACGTCGACTCGTTGATTACCATTCCCAATGAAAAGCTGCTGGCGGTGCTTGGCAAGAACGCGAGCCTGCTGTCGGCCTTCAGTGCGGCCAACGACGTGCTGCTGGGTGCGGTGCAGGGCATTGCCGAGCTGATCACCAGCCCCGGCATCATCAACGTCGACTTCGCCGACGTGCGTACCGTCATGTCGGAGATGGGCATGGCGATGATGGGAACTGGCGGAGCCACGGGCGAGAACCGTGCTCGCGAAGCCGCCGAAAAAGCGATTCGCAGCCCCTTGCTGGAAGATATCGACCTGCATGGCGCGCGCGGCATCCTGGTCAACATCACGGCGGGGCCGGATCTTTCCATCGGCGAATTCAACGACGTCGGGGCGACCGTGCAGGAATTCGCGTCGCAGGACGCCACCATCGTGGTGGGGACGTCCATCGACATGGAAATGTCCGACGAGTTGCGGGTCACCGTGGTGGCCGCGGGTCTCGAAGGTCTCAAGGAAAAAGCCGCGGTGTCGACACCGCAGCGCGAAACGGTCGCGGCCGCGCGCAGCGCCGAGTCGCCGGACTACCGCAAGTTGCAGCAACCCACGGTGATGCGTCAGCAGGCGGCCAAGGAGCAGGAAGACTCGGCGAAATCACGCCAGGAGTCGCGTCGCAAGTCCCAGGAACTCGACGACTACCTGGACATTCCGGCGTTTCTGCGTCGCCAGGCCGATTGATCGCGTAGAACCGCTGGGCACATAGGCGTGGCCAGGCGACATTTTTTTGTTGAAACGTCTGTTCGGTGTTATAGTGAACGGCGTTTCATAACGATTTCCAAGCTTGGCTTACGCCCATGATTAGACAACGTACATTAAAGAATACCATCCGCGCCACGGGTGTCGGTTTGCACTCAGGCGAAAAGGTCTACCTGACGCTGCGTCCCGCACCGGTCAACACCGGTATCGTATTCGTGCGTACCGATCTGGACCCGGTGGTGCAGATTGCCGCCAACGCCGAATACGTGACCGATACCACGCTGTGTACCGCGCTATCGCGTGACGGCGTCAAGGTCGCGACGGTCGAACACTTGATGTCGGCGTTCGCGGGCTTGGGAATCGACAACGTCTTCGTCGAACTCAGCGCAGCGGAAGTCCCGATCATGGACGGCAGTGCCGGTCCCTTCGTATTCCTGATTCAGTCGGCGGGCATCGCCGAGCAGGGCGCGCCCAAGAAGTTCATCCGCATCAAGCGCGAGATCGTGGTCGAGGAAGACGGCAAGGAAGCACGTTTCTTGCCGCACAACGGGTTCAAGGTGGCGTTTGCCATCGATTTCGACCACCCGGTCTTCGCACATCAGAAGCAGACGGCGAGCGTCGATTTTTCCACGACGTCCTTCGTCAAGGAAGTCTCGCGAGCGCGAACCTTCGGTTTCATGCGTGACCTGGAACACCTGCGCGCGCAGAACCTCGCGCTGGGCGGCAGCCTGGACAACGCCATCGTCGTCGACGATTACCGCATCGTCAACGAGGGCGGCCTGCGTTACGAGGACGAGTTCGTCAAGCACAAGGTGCTCGATGCGATCGGCGACCTGTATCAGCTGGGGCACAGCCTCATCGGCGAATTCCGTGGCGTCAAATCCGGTCATGGCTTGAACAACAAGCTGTGCCGTGCGCTGATGGCTCAGCAGGATGCCTGGGAAATCGTCACCTTCGAGGATGACACCCAGACGGCGCCGATTTCCTATGCGGCACCAGCGTTGGCCTGACATGCAGGCGAATGGACAAGCTTGATTGACGCCGGCCCCGGGCCGGCGTTTTTTATGCGTGTTTTTTATGCGTGGCCTCGAGCGTCAGGAGGAGCGTGACGCATCGGGCGCGTGGGCGGCCAGTCGTGCGAGGGCTTTCTTGAGTCGTGGGTCGTCGGTGTCTTCGGCGCAGGCCTTGAGATGGTGGGCGGCCTCGGAGGACAGCGTGCGTGCCTGGGTGACCGGCGCCTTGAGAGGGTGTACCGGGCGTACCTTGAATTCGAGCGTGAGCACCGCCTCGAACTCGGGCAACTGGCGCAACAGCGTCAGCAAGCGCTGGCGTTCGTAGCGCAGCCACGTCAACCACACCGCACCATCGGTAATCAGGGTCAAGGCGCCTTCGCGGTAGCCGCCGACGTAAAGGTGCTCGGCGACCTCGCTGGGCAGGCTGCTCCGCAGGTGCTGCTGTGCCCGCTCCAGCAGCTTGGCCATGCGCACCACCGAGCCCAGCTCGCCTGAGCCGTCGATGAGATGGTGGATGGACTGGGCTCGGAAACGCTTAGCCTTTATACTCATGGGCTTGCCCGCGCGAAGGAAAGCAGAATGTCTGCGCAATCTACCATGAGCCGGAGCTCGTCGATAGCATGACCAGCGCTACACACGACAGTCCCGCGTCGCCGCGCCGGGTGCGCGCGCGCCACCGCGCCCAGTGGTGGCTCGCCGGACTGCTGGTCGGATGTCTGTTACCCGCCGGGCTGATGCATCCCGAGGCGCTGCGCATCGCCGAGCGCCTGACGCAGATTTGCCTGATGGCGCCCGAGGTCATCCGGGCGCAGTCGCGACGCGTGGCACACCGTCGCCGCCTGCTGACCGGGCGTCGTCGCCCCTTCACGCCACGCCGCGTGCGATTGCCACGGCGTGTCTGCCACCTGATGAGCGTCGGGGTGGATACCCTGTCACGCCGAGGTCCTCCCAGTACTGCCTGCGTTCATGGCTCACGGCGGCTTGCCGCCTGATGCCGACATCGCCCCCCGGGCGGTGACCCGACGATTTCGTTCAGGCACTTTTGGAATTCAGGATCTCACATGCTCAATACTATCGTACGCAAGCTGGTCGGCTCGAAGAACGAGCGCGAAGTCAAACGCATGCGCAAGGCCTGCGAGGCCATCAACGCACTGGAACCGACATTCGAGGCGCTCGATGACGCCTCCTTGACCGCCAAGACCGCCGAGTTTCGTCAACGCCTGGAAGCGGGCGAGTCCCTCGACAAGCTCCTGCCGGAAGCCTTCGCCGTGGTACGCGAGGCGAGCAAGCGGGTGATGGGGATGCGCCACTTCGATGTGCAGATGGTCGGCGGGATGACCCTGCACGAGGGGCGAATCGCCGAGATGAAGACCGGCGAAGGCAAGACGCTGGTGGGGACCTTGGCGGTCTATCTCAATGCGTTGACCGGCAAGGGCGTGCACGTGGTGACCGTCAACGATTACCTGGCGAGCCGCGATGCCGAGTGGATGCGCCCCCTGTACGAGTTTCTCGGTCTCAGCGTGGGTACCATCTTCTCCGGCCAATCCTCGACGCAGAAGCGCGAGGCCTACGCCTGCGATATCACCTACGGCACCAACAACGAATTCGGCTTCGACTACCTGCGCGACAACATGGCGTTCTCGCTGGACGACAAGGTCCAGCGCTCACTGCATTACGCGATCATCGATGAGGTCGACTCGATCCTGATCGACGAAGCGCGTACCCCGCTGATCATCTCGGGTCCGGTCGAGGAAAACGTCGACATGTATCGGCGCATCAATCAGCTCTCCGTACAGCTCGAGGAGTGCAGCGACGAGGAAGACCCCACCAGCGGGGATTTCATCCTCGACGAAAAGCAGAAGCAGGTCGAACTCACCGAAACCGGGCACCAGAAGCTGGAAGGCCTGCTGCGCGACGCCGAGATGCTCGGGCAGGACGACTCGCTGTACTCGGCCCAGAACCTGGGGCTTCTGCAACACGTTCATTCGGCCCTGCGCGCGCGCCATCTCTACCATCGCGATGTCGATTACATCGTCGCCAACGGCGAGGTGGTCATCGTCGACGAGCATACCGGCCGCACCATGCACGGACGCCGCTGGTCGGAGGGGCTTCACCAGGCCGTCGAGGCCAAGGAAGGGGTCACCATCCAGAAGGAAAGCCAGACCCTGGCGTCGACCACCTTCCAGAACTACTTCCGCCTCTATGACAAGCTGTCGGGCATGACGGGCACCGCGGATACCGAGGCATTCGAGTTCCGCCAGATCTATGGCCTGGATGTCATGGTCATTCCCACCAACCGGCCGCTGGTGCGTGTGGACCACAATGACCTGGTCTACATGAGCGGTGAGGAGAAATTCGAAGCGATCATCGAAGACGTCAAGACCCAGCGCGAAGCCGGCCGCCCGGTGCTGGTCGGGACGGCGTCGATCGAAACGTCCGAATACCTCGCCAAGCTGATGCAGCAGCACCAGATTCCTCACAACGTGCTCAACGCCAAGCAGCACCAGAGCGAGGCCGAGATCATCTCCCAGGCGGGGCGCCCCGGGGCCGTGACCATCGCCACCAACATGGCCGGCCGCGGTACCGACATCGTGCTGGGGGGGAACTGGGAGGCCGAGGCCGCAGCGCTCGACGATCCCAGCGACGAACAGATCGAAGCCCTCAAGGCCGCCTGGCAGGAGCGCCACGATGCCGTGCTCGCCGCGGGCGGGCTGCATGTCATCGGCTCCGAGCGTCACGAGTCCCGGCGTATCGACAACCAGTTGCGGGGACGTGCCGGCCGCCAGGGGGACCCGGGGTCGACGCGTTTCTTCCTGTCACTGGAAGACAACCTCATGCGCTTGTTCGGCTCCGACCGCGTGCAACGCTTGATGCAGGCCCTGGGGCTCGAGCATGGCGAGGCGATCGAGCACAAGATGGTCTCCAATGCCGTCGAACGAGCGCAGAAGAAGGTCGAGGGGCGCAACTTCGATATCCGCAAGCAGCTGCTGGAATACGACGACGTGTCCAACGACCAGCGTCGTGTCGTCTATCAACAGCGCGACGAAGTGCTCGCCGCCGACGATCTGTCATCGAACATCGCCGAGATTCGCGAGCAGGTCCTGTCGGAGGCCATCAGCAGCTATGTGCCGCCCCAGAGCCTGGCCGAGCAGTGGGACCTGCCGGGGCTGCAGGATTATCTCAAGCAAGAGTTCAATCTCGATGTGCCGCTCGTGCAGTGGGCCGAAGAAGACGAGCACTTCCACGAGGAACTGCTGCGCGAGCGCCTGCATGACCAGCATCGCGGGCTGTTCACCAGCAAGGCCGAAGCGGTCGGTCCGGAACTGATGCGGCGCTTCGAGAAGCAAGTCATGCTGCAGGTCCTGGACACGCGCTGGAAAGAGCATCTGCAGCACATGGATCATCTGCGTCGCGGCATCCACCTGCGCGGTTACGCCCAGAAGAATCCCAAGCAGGAATACAAGCGCGAAGCCTTCGAGCTGTTCCAGGCCCTGCTGGGCAATATCAAGCACGATGTCATCCGCATCCTGAGTCACGTCCAGGTGCGGCGCCAGGAAGAAGTCGACGAACTCGAACGCGAGCGCCGCGCGACGCTGGAGCGTGAGCGGGCGGTCAGCCAGCCGGTGCACGAAGATGCCGTGGCCTCGGCCGAGGCCGTGGCCGAGAGCGAGGAAGCCAGCGGCGAATCCGTCGACGACGCACAGCCGGTGCGCCGCGACGGGCCCAAGGTGGGTCGCAACGACCTTTGTCCCTGCGGATCGGGCAAGAAGTACAAGCATTGTCACGGCAAGTTGAATTGATACTGAGCGTGACCAACGTCGATTGAGGAGGAAAACATGGCGGTGGGGGAAGCGAGTTTTCCGGCCATGCCGGTCATCGAGGGCATTCGGCTGGGAACGGCGATGGCCGGGTTCAAGACGCCCGGGCGTCGTGACCTGGTCGTGGTCGAGCTGCCCGAGACGACGACGCTGGCGGCCACGTTCACGCGCAATGCGTTCTGCGCGGCGCCCGTGCATGTGGCGCGGCGCCATCTGGAAGTGCAGGCACCGCGCTATTTGCTGGTCAATACCGGCAATGCCAATGCGGGAACGGGGGAGCAGGGAATGCGCGATGCCGAGGCCAGCTGCGAGGCGCTGGCCTCGCTGGCGGGCGTCTCGGCTCAGTCGGTGCTGCCGTTTTCCACCGGTGTCATCGGTGAACCGCTTCCGGTGACGCGGCTGTGCGATGCCTTGCCGGATGCCTTGTCGGCGTTGAACGCCGATGGCTGGCACGCTGCCGCCGAGGGCATTCTGACCACCGATACCCGGCCCAAGGGGGCGACGCGTCAGATCGATATCGACGGTCATGTGGTCACCATCAATGGCATCGCCAAGGGCTCGGGCATGATCCAGCCCAACATGGCCACCATGCTGGGGTTCGTCTTCACCGATGCCGCCATTGACGAAGCGCGACTGCAGCCGCTGCTGCGGGCGGCCGTGGATGCCTCTTTCAATTGCATCACCGTCGACTCTGATACCTCGACCAACGACGCCTGCACGCTGGCGGCCACCGGCCGCGGCGCAAGCATCGACAGTGACGCGCGCGAGGCGCGTTTTGCTGCGGCGTTGACCGAGGTACTGGTAGAATTGGCGCAGGCCATCATCCGCGACGCCGAGGGCGCGACCAAGTTCGTCACCCTCGAGGTCGAGGGCGCGTCATCGCGTCGGGAAGCACTGGATGTGGCGTTCACGGTGGCGCATTCGCCGCTGGTGAAGACGGCACTGTATGCCAGTGACGCCAATTGGGGGCGTATCCTGGCGGCGGTCGGACGTGCGCCGGTGGAAGCGCTGGACGTGTCGCGTATCGTCATCGATCTCGGCGACGTTCGCCTGGTCGAGAATGGCGGGCGCGCCGCGTCGTACACCGAGGAGGCAGGCAGCGCCGTCATGGCCGAGGCCGAGATCGCCATTCGCATCCATCTGGGGCGCGGCGATGCCAGTGCCACGGTCTGGACCTCGGACCTGTCACACGATTACGTCTCCATCAATGCCGATTACCGTAGCTGAGTGCGGATGGCAGCAGCGATCAGGGGCGCGCGGGCCACTGATCATGAACAGTCAGTCAAGGTGAAATGACCAACATGGTGAAGAGAAGGGTACACGTCGCGGCGGCTGCCATCATTCGTGAGGATGGGCATGTGCTGCTCGCACGCCGCCCCTCGATCGTCGATCAGGGGGGCTTGTGGGAATTTCCCGGTGGCAAGCTGGCGCCCTATGAAACCGGCTTCGAAGCCCTCCGGCGGGAATTGCGCGAAGAGCTCGGTATCGAGATACAGCGGGCCCAGCCGCTCATTCGCGTCCACCATGAATACGAAGACAAGCGTATCCTGCTCGATGTCTGGCAGGTGCATGCCTTCGAGGGCGAACCCTTCGGCCGTGAGGGCCAGGCGGTGCGCTGGGTGCCCCAGGAAGAGTTGAACAATTACCCCTTCCCGGAGGCGAACCATGCGATCCTGCGTGCGGTGTGCCTGCCTCACGATTACCTGATCAGCGACGAGGAAGACGACGATGCGGTCTTCCTCGGCAAGCTCGAGCGGGCTCTCCGCGACGATGGGGTTCGCCTGGTGCAGCTGCGGGCCAAGTCGCTGGATGAAGATGCCTACCTGAAGCGTGCCGAGCAGGCGCTGGCCCTCTGTCGTCGCTACCAGGCGCGCTTGATCCTCAACGGTGACCCTGCGCTGCTCGAGCATGTCGATGCCGATGGTGTCCACCTGCCCAGCCGCACCTTGATGGCGCTCGAGCATCGCCCCATCGCGACCGGCAAGTGGCTGGCCGCCTCGACCCACAACCCCGAGCAGCTCGCCCAGGCCGCGACGATCGGCTGTGATTTCGTGACCTTCTCGCCATTGCGGATCACGCCGAGCCACCCCGATGCCGCGCCCGTGGGCTGGCACGATTTCCAGCAACTGGTCGAGACGGCCGCCATGCCGGTCTTCGCGCTGGGGGGCGTGACGCGTGGTGATATCGATCAGGCGCGTGCGGTGGGCGCGCAGGGGATCGCCTCGATCCGCGATCTCTGGAAATGAGGCGGTGACGCCTGCCTGACGCACCTTCCCATCGACAAACGGCCCGCTGCATGCGGGCCGTTTGCATTGGCGGTCAAGCAAGGGCGGTCAAGAATCCCCGGCCACGATCCGGCGCTCATGACGACTCGCCGCGCTCCAGGCCATCGATCAGGCGATCGAGATCGGCCTCGTCCATGGCGGGCTCGCCCGCGATGCGATGAGACTCATCGGCCCAGGCGCCGAGATCGAGCAGGCGGCAACGCTTCGAGCAGAAGGGCCGATAGGGGTTGTCGGTCGTCCAAGCGACCTTGGTACGGCACTGTGGGCAGGCGACCTCGAGGGGGCGGTCTTGGGGTGTATCCGTCATGCTAGGGCGAATCCTCCTGGTCCGGGGCATCCAAAGGTTGCCGGTAACGGGCATCGAGCCGGGCGACCTGCGCCTTGAGCGATGCCAGGTCACCATCATTTTCGATCACGTCGTCGGCCCGTGCCAATCGCGCCTGGCGTGGCATCTGGGCGGCGAGGATAGCATGCGCCTGCGATTCGCTCACGGTATCCCGGGCTCGCACGCGCGCAACCTGCACCTTTTCCGGCACATCGATGACCAGGCAGCGGTCGACCAGCGAGGCCTGGTCCGTCTCGAACAGCAACGGCGACACCAGCAGGCCGTAAGGGGCATCGCCGTGGCGCATCGTGTCGAGCGTGTCGCATAGCCGTTGACGAATGCGCGGGTGGGTGACGCTTTCCAGCCAGCGTCGCTCCTCATCATCGGCGAAGACGATGTCACGCAGGACGCGGCGCTGCAAGTGGCCCCGGTCATCGACAAGCGAGGGGCCATAGCGCGCGACGATCTCCGCGAGCGCCGGCTCGCCGGGGGCGACGACATCGCGGGCGACGTGATCCGCGTCGACCCAGGGAATACCGTGTTCGGCGAACATGGCGGCGACGGTGGACTTGCCCGAGGCGATGCCGCCGGTCACCCCGATGATGCGTACGGGTGTGGTCATGTCGAGTGCCTCATAGACCGGTCAAGGCGCGCAGCGGTGCGCCGAAGAGGACCGCCACCCAGCCGGCGAGGGCGAGGAAGGGGCCGAAGGGCAGCGGCATGCCGCGTAGCCGGGGGTGCGTGAGTTGCAATAGCCCACCGATGACGGCTCCCAGGCCGGCGGAAAGGATCAGCAGAATCGGCAGCATCGTCCAGCCGAACCAGGCCCCCAGCGCCGCCAGCAGCTTGAAGTCGCCGTACCCCATGCCCTCCTTGCCGGTGATCCACTTGAAGAGCCAGTAGAACCCCCAGAGCAGCAGATAGCCGGCGAGCGCGCCGATGACGGCGTTGCCCAGCCAATAGGGCTGAAAGACGAGCTGGTAGATAAGCCCCGCCCAGAGCAGGGGGAGCGTGATGATATCGGGCAGCAGCTGCGTGCGCAGGTCGATGACGGCGACCACCAGCAGCGTCAGGCACAGCCCGCCCCAGGCGAGGGCGGACCAGGTCGCGCCATGCACCATCACCACGCTGAACAGCAACAGCCCAGCGGCCAGCTCGACCAGAGGATATTGTGCGCTGATCCGCCCCTGGCAATGCGCACAGCGACCGCGTCGCTTGAGCCAGCCGATCAGGGGCAGGTTGTCGTGCCAGGCGATCGGCGCTCGGCAACGCGGACATTGCGAGCGTGGCGTGCACAGGTTGTAGGCCGGCACGTCCTCCGTCTCGAGGGCCAGCGATTCGCGCGCCTCCTGACGCCATTGCTGCATCAGCATGACCGGCAGGCGCACGATGACGACATTGAGAAAGCTGCCCAGCAGCGTGCCCACGACGAAAGCCATCACGGCCAGCCAGGGCAGGGGGATATCGGCCAACAACTTGCAACTCCTACGCTATGTCTGAAAATGCCTGCCTTCGAGGATGGACAGGCAGAAGTGGGCGCGAACGGGCCGGTGTCACGCCGGCGCGGGCGAGCGCGACGCGTGCGGCCGGCTCAAATGGCCGAGCCCATTTCGAAGATCGGCAGATACATCGAGACGACGAGGCCGCCGACCAGTACGCCCAGCACCACGATGATGAAGGGTTCGAGCAGCGATGTCAGCGCGTCGACCTTGGTATCGACGTCTTCCTCGTAGAAATCCGCCACCTTGTTGAGCATGGCGTCCAGCGCACCGGATTCTTCGCCCACGCCGATCATCTGCACCGCCAGGTTGGGGAAGCGCCCGGTGGCACGCATGGCGAAGTTGAGCTGCTGGCCGCTGGCGACATGCTCGCGGACCTCGCCGATGGCGCGTTGGTAGACCCGATTGCCGGTGGAGCCGGCTGCGGTGTTGAGCGATTCGACCAGTGGCACCCCGGCGCTGAAGGTCGTCGCCAGGGTACGCGAAAAGCGCGCCACCGACGATTTGTCCAGAATGTCGCCGATGACCGGCAGGCGCAGCATGAGCGCATCGGCACGGTAGGCGAAGCCCGGCGAGCGACGGATGCCGAGGCGGACCAGCAGCAAGGCGGCGATGAAGGCGCCGAGCAGATGTGGCCAGTACGCCTGGACCCACTGCGACAGCGCAATGGTCAACTGCGTGAAGGCGGGCAAGTCAGCGCCGAAGCCGCGAAACAGGCTCTCGAACTGAGGCACGACCTTGACCAGCAGCAAGGCAGTGACCCCCATGCCCACCAGGACCACGGCGGCGGGGTAATAGAGGGCCTTGCGCACGCGCGCGCGCAGGGAGTCGATCTTTTCCTTGTAGCTCGCCACCCGCTCCAGCATGCGATCCAGCGATCCCGACTGCTCGCCGGCCTCGACCATGTTGACGAACATGCGATCGAAATGCTGCGGATGCTGGGCCAGCGCCTCGGAGAAGCTGGCCCCCGCCGAGACCTCGTTCATCAAGGTCTCGATGAGGTGGTGCATGGCGGGGCGCTTGAGACTCTCCGACACCACGCTGAAGGCTTGCAGCAGCGGGATGCCGGCACGGATCATCGTCGCCATCTGCCGTGCGAACAGGGTGATGTCCTGGGGGCGTATGCGGCCGATGCCGAAGGGGCTGCGCACGCGCTGGATGCGCTTGACCAGAATGTTCTGGCGGCCGAGCTCCTGGCGCACCGTCATTTCATCCGCCGCCACCAGCTCGCCCTGGATGGTTTCGCCACGGGAATTCTTGCCCTTCCATCGCCAGCGATGCAGGACGACGCGCCGTGGCGCCTTGCTACGTGTCGCTACCGCCATGTCGTTCCCCTCTTGTCACTTGCCCTGAGCTTTTATTCCAGCACGACGCGGTTGATTTCCTCGAGGCTGGTGATGCCGGCGAGCACCTTGCTCAGTCCGCTGCGTCTTAAATCGGGGTGGCCTTCTTGACGGGCCAGTTCCCCCAGTTCCAGAGAATTGCCGTCGGCCATGATCAACTTGCTCATGGCCTCGCTGACGGGCAGTACCTCGTAGATTCCCACACGTCCCTTGTACCCGTGGGTACACTGGGCACAGCCCGCGGCACGATAGCAGGTCGTCGATTCGATGTCGGTGGACGTGAAGCCGGCCTCGATGAAGAGCTCCCGGGGCAGCTCGACGGGCGTCTTGCAGTGCGGGCAGAGTTGTCGCACGAGCCGCTGGGCGACGATCAGGCTCACCGAACTGGCGATGTTGTAGGCCGCCACCCCCATGTTGCGCAGGCGCGTCAGCGTTTCCGCCGCCGAATTCGTATGCAGCGTCGAGAGCACCAGGTGTCCGGTTTGCGCGGCCTTGACGGCGATTTCGGCGGTCTCCAGGTCGCGCACCTCGCCGACCATGACCACGTCGGGGTCCTGGCGCAGGAAGGCGCGCAAGGCATTGGCGAAATCCAGCCCGATCTTCGGCTGAACGCTGACCTGGTTGATGCCGTCGAGCTTGAGTTCGACGGGATCCTCGGCGGTGGAAATGTTGCGTGCGTCAGTGTTGAGGATATTGAGCCCGGTGTACAAGGTCACGGTCTTGCCGCTGCCGGTGGGGCCGGTGGCGAGAATCATGCCCTGGGGCTGTGCCAGGGCGTGCTCGAACATCGCGCGCTGCGCCTCGCTGAACCCCAGTGCGTCGATCCCCAGCCGCGTGGCGCCGGCATCCAGCAGACGCAGCACGATCTTCTCGCCGTGGACCGTGGGCAAGGTGCTGACGCGGAAATCGATGGTGCGAGATGACGACAGTCGCAGCTTGATCGCGCCGTCCTGAGGCAGGCGGCGTTCGGAGATGTCCAGGCGCGACATGACCTTGAGGCGTGCCGACAGACGCGCACGCAGGTTGAACGGTGGACGTGCGACCTCGACCAGGATGCCATCGATGCGAAAACGAATGCGAAAGGTCGACTCGTACGGCTCGAAGTGAATGTCCGAGGCGCCGCGACGGGCCGCATCGATCATCATCTTGTGCACGAAGCGCACCACTGGCGCATCGTCTTCATCGGTACCGAGCCCATCCTCGAGAGGCTCGACGTCGTCGAGATCCAGCGTCTCGAGCGCTTCGCTGGCATCGCCAAGTGCCTCGAGCATGCCGTGCGTCTCGCGCTGGGCAAGGTGGCTGTCGATGGCGGGTTGCAACTGATCGGCGGCGACCAGGACCCCCTCGGCGGTAAGGCCGGTACTGAACTGCAGTTCGTCCAGTTTCGCCAGGGTCGCGGGGTAGGGAACCGCGACGCTGATATGTCGCTCGCTGCGCGCCAGGGGCAGTATGCCCAGACGACGTATCATCGCATCGGGCAGGCCCTCGCCGGTGGGGAGCCGGCCGAGGTCGACGGCCTCGAGATCGACGAACGGCAGACCGTACTCCCAGGCCGCGACCTGGGTCGCCGCGCGGGCGGGGACCCACTGGCGCTCGATGACGTACTCGAGCATCGACTGGTGGCTTTCGCGTACGGCCTCGAGGGCGCTGCGCGCCTGCTGTTCCTCGAGCAGGCCCTCCTGCACCAGGCGCGCGGCGAGCCCTTTCAGCGGTGATGCCTCCGTATCGGAGGTGGATGATGAAGACAATGGCATAGGCGTTGCGACACCCAGGGCAGTGACCAAACGGGGCGGCGTCGCCGCCCGCTACTCGTCGCATCCTACCCCATGCATGGGCGCTTGGTGACCCTTGGTATGAGATATCTCGTCAATTAGCGCTTATAGATGAGATCGGCGTGGCGTGGCGAACCTTTAGGTAGCGCCACCTTGCCAGCATGAGAAGTGTAATTTAACGTAACGGTCTGGACGGCCGTCTCGGTGCGCCTCGGCATCTTGCCGGCGTCTCGCGGGTGTGCGCGCGACGCGTTATCATCCCTCCGCGCCGGGCTCGTCGAAAAAGGCGAACAGCAGGGTATTCAACAAGGGGTTACAGGAGAGTTTCATGGAACGTCAACAACGTGGTTTCACGCTGATCGAACTGATGATCGTCGTCGCGATCATCGGCATTCTCGCCGCCATCGCCATACCGCAGTATCAGAACTATGTGGCGCGCTCGGAAGTCAGCTCTGCGCTCGCGACTCTCAAATCGCTGCAGACGCCGGCGGAATTGGCAGTGCAAGAAGGTGATACGCCGTCGTCTGCTTCCGATCTTGGGCTTTCGGATAATGCAGTTCAGAATGGATCCATTGCTGTAGCCGACTTTAATTCGGACACGCCCAATATCAAGTTTACGTTTGATGATGCAGGTAACATTGCTGACGATACAGCGACTGATGCAACCCTTACTTTGACACGTTTAGACGACGGTGGTTGGCAGTGTGCAGCGTCAAATATTGATGAAGACGTAGTTCCTGATAGCTGTAAGTGAACGACATAGTTATGGGCCGGCATTCGCCGGCCTTTTAGTGTCTCGCTTTCGGATTGTCTCTGAGGCTCTTCGTTCTTCTTCCTTCCTTCTTCTCTCTCGAGCCGAGCCTTCCCGCTTCAGTACAACGCCTTCCCTTCGTCGACGACTTCCTTCAGCACTTCCAGAAACAGCCGGTCGGCTTCCGAGTGCTCGCCGGGGTCCTCGGGGATGTGCACGCTGGTGTTGTCCGAGATTTCGTTGGCGATGGTGGCCCACATCTGGCGGCTGTCGCCTTCCTCGGTGTAGTGCTCGCGGGCGATGGCGAGAGACTGCTCGAGAATCGCCGGATCTTGCAACAGCTTCTTGATGAATTCGCGTAGCTCGTTGATGATCCGGACTTTCTGCATTTCGGACGCGGAACTCATGGGGCTCTCTCCGTATGGCTCATGCGGGCTCGCGTGCCGTGCGTTCACGGTATCGCGAGTCGGTCGCGGGACGATGTCGCGGACGATAGCACATCGTGGCGGAAGACGGCACCGGCCGTGCCGTCGGCTGAAAAGCGTGCGGGAAGGATGATGTGCGTGGGTGGAGAAAGTGCCCGCCGCCCCTTATAGTGTCGCTCCGTTTGTCGTCTCGCGCGGGCGCGAGGCATGGAGCGTGTAACACGCGACGAGAGGCCGAGGAGTAACGGGATGGCGGTGATTCATCCGCGTATCATGCGAAGTCTGGCGGTCAGTGCGCCGGTGGTCAGGATCCTGGCGGTTCTGCTGCTGGTGCTGGCCGTGCTCATGGTGGTGCCGTTGATCGTGCTGACCCTGGAAGGCGATCCCGATCGCATGGCGTTCCTGCTGTCGATCGCCGTCGTCGCCGGGGCGGCATTGACCATGTTGCTGATCACGCGGGGCGTGGAGATCCTGCTGCGGCCCCGTCAGATGTTCATTCTGACCACCCTAAGCTGGGTGCTGGTGAGTGCCTGTGCCAGCCTGCCACTGATACTGGGGGCGCCCCAGCTTTCCTTCACCGATGCCGTCTTCGAGTCCATCTCGGCGATCACCACCACCGGTTCGACGGTGCTGGTGGGCATCGATGACCTCTCCGATGGCTTGAAGCTATGGCGTGGCCTCATGCAGTGGCTGGGTGGCATCGGCATCATCGTGATGGCGATCGCCATCCTGCCGTTTCTCAAGGTAGGCGGCATGCGCCTGTTCCAGACCGAGTCGTCGGACTGGTCGGACAAGGTGCTGCCGCGTGCCGGGGGCATTGCCAAGGCCAGCGGTGCGATCTACCTAGGGGGCACGCTGCTGGCGATGCTGACTTACTGGCTGGCGGGCATGACGCCACTGGATGCCGTGGTGCACGCCATGAGTTCCATGGCCACCGGCGGGTTCGCCAACTCCGATGCCTCGTTCGGGGTGTACCAGGATCGTCCGCTGATCCTGTGGCTGGCCTCGTTCTTCATGCTGTGCGGTGCCTTGCCGTTCGTATTGTTCATCCGTGCGTTACGCGATACGCCTCAGGTGCTGTGGCAGGACCAGCAGGTCCGTGGCCTGCTGGGTCTGCTGCTCGTGGTGATACTGGGGTTGACGCTGTATCGCGTCGTCGGGGGCGTGGCGTTTTTCGAGGCGCTGACCCAGGTCGCGTTCAACGTGATCTCGGTGGTCACCACCACGGGCTACGCTTCCGACGACTATACCCAGTGGGGACCGCTGATCGTCGCCGCGTTCTTTTACCTGACCTTCGTCGGTGGCTGCAGCGGCTCGACCAGCGGCGGCATGAAGATCTTTCGCTTTCAGATCGGCGCCATCATGCTGTTCACGCAGCTGCGCCACCTGGTGCATGCCCAGGGCGTGTTCGCGCAGCGCTATAACGGCAATCCGTTGAGTGACGAGGTCGTGCGCGGCGTCATTGCATTTTCGTTCTTCTTCTTTTTGACCATCGCGGGACTGGCGCTGGGGTTGGCGCTGCTGGGGCTGGATCTGGTCACGGCGCTGTCGGGGGCGGCCACTGCCGTGGCCAACGTCGGCCCAGGGCTGGGGCCGATCATCGGGCCGGCGGGGAACTTCGCGCCGTTGCCCGATGCGGCCAAGTGGCTGCTCAGTCTGGGCATGCTGATGGGACGTCTGGAGATCCTGACCGTGCTGGTGCTGTTGACGCCCACCTTCTGGCGGAAGTGACGCCTCAGGCGTCTTCCTCGACATGACCGGCGCGATTGAGGATGGGGTTGGCGTATTGGCGTAACCACCAGTACCTCAGATGCTCGGGCACCGATGCCAGCCGCGTTTCGAAACGCTGGCGGTCGGCATCGGTGACCTCGCTGAGGTCGACCAGTTCCGGTGCCAGGCCGCTGGCTTCCAGCGCCAGCTGATGGCTGGGGAACATGTGGTAGTTCGCCAGTACCTGGCGGTCGATTTCCTGGGTCACGGCTTCGGGCGTGTCGAAGTCGCGGCTCAAGGGCGTGCCGAACGTCAGGCGGATGCGTCCCTTGTGTCCCGTGATGCCGGCGACGATGGACTGAATGTCCTCGAACTCGACCTTCTCGTAACTCCCTTCCGTATGTCGAGCGTGGAGCTCGCGTGCCTTCTGCAGGTCGCAGGGATCGTATTCGTAGCTGATGGAGACCGGCACCAGGCGCAGTTCGGCCACCGCGGCGCCGATGTCGGCCTCGCCATCGTCCATGCGCTGTGCCATGCCCAGCATCTTGACGATGGCGGTGTCGGCGCGGTCGATCCCGTCCTTGGCGCGTCCTTCGCGCTCGGCGATCCAGATCGAGTGATTGTCGACGGTGATCGAGTGCCGGATATAGCGCGACAGGGTCTGATACGCCTGCAGCATCGCGCGCTTGCCCTTGGCGGAGCGGGGAACGATGAAGCTCTTGTTGAGGCGCATGAGATCGTTGACGAACGGCTTTTGCAGCAGGTTGTCGCCGATGGCGATGCGTACCGTGTTGCGTCCTTTCTGGTACAGCGCGTAGTTGACGAAGGCCGGATCGAGCGCGATGTCGCGATGATTGCCGATGAAGAGGTAGGCCTTGTCGGCATCGAGGTGCTCGAGCCCCTCGATCTCGAAGCCATCCGTGGTGGTGGCGATCATGCGGGCCATGTAGCGTGCGATGCGCTGCTGGAAGGCCGCGACACTCTCGATGTTGCGCATTTCGCGCTGCAGACCCAGGCGTGCCAAGAAGCGTGCCACGGGGGGTGCGTGGCGCGCCAGGCGAGGCAGGCGGAAATGCGTGATCGCGTCGAGCAGCTCGTCGCAATGGGCGAGGCGATCGAGAACGCTGGCGACCTCGTCGTCGTGATAGGGACGGATGGCGTCGAAGTCGTGCGGGGCGGAATGCGGAGTCGATGCGTGCGTCATGATGTCGGCGCTGCCGGGTCGGCTTCACCGCCCAGCCAGTCGATGAGTTGTTCGATGAATCCAGAAAGTACGTGGGCCATGAGGGCGAAGTCCGTTTCCAGGCGCAGTATGGGGTCGTCATCGTCCTCGTTTTGCGACGCTTCGTCGAGCACGGCGTCGGCGAAGCGTAACGACTTGAGCGTCAGATCATCATGCAAGACCAGCGACAGCTGGTCTTCGATGTCCAGCGCCAGACGGCTGGCCTGGCGGCCGCCGGCCAGCACGCTTTGCACTTCGTCGCCGTCGAGGTCGATGCCACGTGCACGCCAGACACCGTCGTCACCGGCATCCTTGAGTTCGACCTGATCGCCCAGGCGCAGTCCTTCGGGGCGTGACGTCATGTCTTCCAGCCAGGTGGTCATGGTGCGCGATGGCAACTGGCGCACCGTGAGCGGCGTCACCTGGAGCGACCCCAGCGACTGCCGCAGCAGGTCGAGGGCCTCCTCGGCACGCGTGCGGCTGGCGCAGTTGATGGCGATGAGCCCGCGGGCGGTGTCCCACCACAGGTCGATGCGCTGACTGCGGGTGAAGGCGCGGGGCAGGAGCTCCTCGACGACCTGCTCCTTGATCGCCTGGCGGTCGCGACGCGGCAAGGGGCGGCCTTCGGCAGCCTCGCGCTCGGCGGCACGCTCCTCGACTTCCTCGCGAATCACCGATGCGGGCAGCAGGCGCTCCTGACGCAGGGCGGAGAGGAGGCGATGGCCTTGGATCTCATGCACGCGTTGCTGCCCGTGACGTCCTGCAGGGCACTGCCAGCCGAGGCGTTTGCCCTCGCTGGGCGACACCGGGCGAAAGGCGAATGCCTCCAGTGCCGTTTCGAGTGCATCGAGCGCGACCGGCGTCGTGTCGTGCAGACGATAGAGATGCAAGTGCTTGAACCACATGGGCCTGTTCCATCACAAAGGGGCTCATTATGGCGAAACGCCGCGGCCCGTGCCACCTCCCCGGACGGGATGCGTTCGCCGATCAGGCGTCGAGCGTCGAAAACGGCATGACGGCGTTCACTGAAAAAGCGGGGCGACGTTGCAGCGCCAGGGCATGAATGCGTGGTCCAAGCCTGCCGCAATGGCATGTGAAATGGTATGATGGCTCGATTCGGGCCCCCCGTGAGGTGGGGTCCGCCATCGAAGCTCAATGATTGCTGTGACGGCCATTGGCGTCGAGCGCTGAAGAGTGGCTTGCAGGGGCCTCGTGCCCGATGCGGCAACACTGTTCGTTTCATTCAGTGCCATGACCGATGGTATGGCGCGGTGCAAAGGATTGAACGACCCATGGGTGAGATCGCCAGAGAAATTCTGCCAGTCAATATCGAGGACGAACTCAAGCAGTCGTATCTCGATTACGCCATGAGCGTGATCATCGGCCGTGCGCTGCCGGATGTACGCGATGGCCTCAAGCCTGTGCACCGGCGCGTGCTGTTCGCCATGCACGAACTCGGTAACGACTGGAACAAAGCCTACAAGAAATCGGCCCGTGTCGTGGGTGACGTGATCGGTAAGTATCACCCGCATGGTGATAGCGCCGTCTACGACACCATCGTGCGCATGGCGCAGGAGTTTTCCATGCGCTATGTCCTGGTCGACGGCCAGGGCAACTTCGGTTCCATCGACGGTGACAGCGCGGCGGCCATGCGTTACACCGAGGTGCGCATGTCGCGGCTCGCTCATGAGCTGCTGGCCGACCTGGAAAAGGATACCGTCGACTGGGTCGACAACTACGACGGTACCGAACGCATTCCCGAGGTGTTGCCGACCAAGGTCCCCAACCTGCTGGTCAACGGGGCCTCGGGTATCGCCGTGGGCATGGCGACCAATATCCCGCCGCACAACATGCGCGAGATCATCGATGGCTGTCTGGCGCTGATCGACGACTACACGCTCAGCATCGACGATCTGATGGCCTACATTCCCGGCCCCGATTTCCCCACCGGGGGAATCATCAACGGGCGCGCCGGGATTCTCGAGGCATATCGCACCGGGCGCGGGCGCATCTACGTGCGGGCTCGCCACACCATCGAGCATGACGAAAAGACCGGTCGCGATCACATCATCGTCACCGAGCTGCCGTATCAGGTGAACAAGGCACGCTTGATCGAGAAGATCGCCGAGCTGGTCAAGGACAAGCGCATCGAAGGCATTGCCGAGCTGCGCGACGAGTCCGACAAGGAAGGCCTGCGCGTGGTGATCGAGGTCAAGCGCGGCGAGTCCGGCGATGTCGTCGTCAACAACCTGTTCGCGCACACCCAGTTGCAGACCGTGTTCGGCATCAACATGGTGGCGCTGGATAACGGTCAGCCGAAGATTCTCAACCTCAAGGAGATTCTCGAGGCTTTCGTCCGTCACCGCCGCGAGGTGGTGACGCGGCGCACCCTGTTCGAGCTCAAGAAGGCGCGCGATCGCGGCCATATTCTCGAGGGGCTGGCGGTGGCGATCTCCAACATCGATGAGGTGATCGAGCTGATCAAGGCCTCGCCCTCGGCGGCGGAAGCCAAGGAAAAGCTCGTGGCGCGCGCCTGGCGGCCGGGGCAGGTCACCGACATGCTCGAGCGTGCCGGTGCCACCTCGTGCAAGCCCGAGGATCTCGAAGAAGGATACGGCCTCGCCGAAGGCCAGAACGAATATCGCCTGTCGCCGGCCCAGGCCCAGGCCATCCTGGAACTGCGCCTGCACCGGTTGACCGGGCTCGAGACCGAGAAGCTGCTCGATGAGTATCTCTCGATTCTCAAGCGCATCGCCGAACTCAATGAAATTCTGGCCTCCCCGGAGCGACTGCTGGACGTCATCCGCGAGGAGCTCCAGGCCATTCGCGATCAGTACGGCGATGAACGCAAGACCGAGATTCAGGCCAGCCATCTGGACCTGACCATCGAGGACCTGATCAACGAAGAAGACATGGTGGTCACCATTTCGCGCAGCGGCTATGCCAAGACGCAGCCGCTGTCCGACTACCAGGCGCAGCGGCGCGGCGGCCGCGGCAAGTCGGCGACCACCATGAAGGACGAGGACATCATCGAGCACCTGCTGGTGGCCTCGACCCACGACACCGTGCTGCTGTTCTCCAATCGTGGCAAGGTCTACTGGCTCAAGGTCTACGAGATGCCCAACGCCAGTCGCGGTTCGCGCGGCAAGCCGTTGATCAACCTGCTGCCGCTGGACGAGGGCGAGGCCATCAACGCCATCCTGCCGGTGCGCGAGTACCGCGAGGACAGTTACATCTTCTTCGCCACCGCCAAGGGGACCGTCAAGCGGACCTCGCTGGAGCAGTTCTCGCGGCCGCGCAGCGTGGGGCTCATCGCCATCGATCTCGAGGAGGACGACCGCCTGGTCGGTGCGGCGATCACGTCCGGCAACGACCACGCCATGCTGTTGTCCTCCAATGGCAAGGCGATTCGTTTCGAGGAAGGCAACGTGCGCGCCATGGGACGCACCGCGCGCGGCGTTCGCGGCATGCGCCTGCAAGGCGGCGCCGAGGTCATTAGCTTGATCATTCCGCAGTCGTTGACCATCGACGCGGAGACCGACGATGACGCGGAAGAGCGCCCGGTCGAGACGGTCGGCGAGGATCAGGTCTACATCCTCACCGCGTCCGAGAACGGTTACGGCAAGCGCACGCGCCTCGACGAGTTCCCGCTGCGCGGACGCGGCGGCCAAGGGGTGATCGCCATGCAGACCTCGCAGCGCAATGGTGCCCTGGTGGCGGCGATCCAGGTGCGCGACAGCGACGAGATGATGCTGATCACCGACAAGGGCACGCTGGTGCGTACTCGGGTCGGCGAGGTCTCGGTTTCCTCGCGCAACACCCAAGGGGTCACCCTGATCCGTACCGGGGAAGGCGAGCACCTGGTCGCCACGGTACGCGTCGATGAACCCGATGCCGTGGAGGACGATGCCCTCGACGCCGAAGCCCTCGATTCAGAAGAAGGGGCGGCAACCGCAGAGGCGACGCCAACGCCGGATGACGGTGCACCGAGCGACGAGGCGCCGCAAGACGATTGAGGCTCAATGCGGCCGCTCCGGGGGAGGGGCCGCTTTACGTTTGGAATGACGCTGATGACACGTAGATTCAACTTCTGTGCCGGACCCGCGGCACTGCCTGCCCCCGTGCTCGAACGCGCCCGCGACGAGCTGCTCGACTATCATGGCCAAGGCTTGTCGGTCATGGAGATGAGTCATCGCAGCGAGGCCTTCGCCGACATCGCCGCCCAGGCCGAGCGTGACCTGCGCGAGCTGCTTGGCGTGCCCGACAACTACCGGGTGCTGTTCATGCAGGGCGGTGCCTCCAGTCAGTTCGCGATGGTGCCCTACAACCTGCTGGGCGCCGGAGGCACGCCGAACTACCTGTATACCGGCATCTGGGGCAAGAAGGCGATCAACGAGGCGCGTCATCTCGCGGGTGCCCACGTGGCGGCCTCGAGCGAGGCCAACGGCCTGACGGCCGTGCCACGTCCGTCGGACATTGCCGTCTCGGACGATGCGGCGTATCTGCATTACACCGACAACGAGACCATCGGTGGCCTGGCGTACGACTACATTCCCGAGGTCGGCGAGGTGCCGCTGGTGTGCGACATGTCGTCGTCGATCCTCTCGGGTCCGCTGGACGTGTCGCGGTTCGGGATCATCTACGCGGGAGCGCAGAAGAACATCGGGCCGGCGGGACTGACCCTGGTCATTGTGCGCGACGATCTGCTCGATCGCGCCTTGCCCTCGACCCCGACCATGTTCAACTACCGCGTGATGGCCGAGCATGGCTCGATGTTCAACACGCCGCCGACCTATGCCTGGTATCTGGCGGGGCTGGTGTTCGACTGGCTGCGACATGACGTCGGCGGTCTCGAGGCCATGGACCGCATCAACGATCGCAAGGCCGCCAAGCTGTATGCGGCCATCGATGCCAGCGGCTTCTACTCGAATCCGATCGCCACGGCCAATCGTTCGCGCATGAACGTGCCCTTCGTGCTGGCGGACGACGCGCTCAATGCCACGTTCCTGCGTGACGCCGAGGCGGCGGGGCTGTTGAACCTCAAGGGCCATCGCAGCGTGGGGGGCATGCGCGCCAGCCTGTACAACGCCGTGCCCGAGGCGGCGGTGGATGCGCTGGTCGATTTCATGCAGGAGTTCGAACGACGTCATGGCTGATCACGACATGTCCGATAACAACGTCCCCGTCACTTCGGCCGACCTGCCGGCATTGCGCGAGCGGATCGATGCGCTGGATAGCCAGATCCTCGAGCTGATCAGCGAGCGTGCCCATTGCGCGCAGCAGGTGGCGCAGGTGAAGACCGATTCCGATCCTCAGGCGACCTTCTATCGACCCGAGCGCGAGGCCCAGGTCCTGCGGCGCATCATGGCGCTCAACAAAGGGCCGCTCGACGACGAGGAAATGGCCCGCCTGTTTCGCGAGATCATGTCGGCGTGCCTGGCGCTGGAGCGGCCGGTCAAGGTCGCGTATCTGGGGCCCGAAGGTACCTTCACCCAGCAGGCGGCGCTCAAGCACTTCGGCGATAGCGCGGTGAGCCTGCCGATGGCCGCCATCGACGAGGTCTTCCGCGAGGTGGAAGCCGGCGCCGCGCATTTCGGGGTGGTGCCGGTGGAAAACTCCACCGAGGGGATCGTCAACAGCACGCTGGATACCTTCATGGACGCCAGCCTGCGGATTTGCGGCGAGGTGGTGCTGCGCATTCACCACCATCTGCTGGTCTCCGATACCACGCGTCGCGACAAGATCTCGCGGATCTATTCGCATCCCCAGTCGCTGGCGCAGTGCCGCAAGTGGCTGGATGCGCATTACCCCAATGCCGAGCGAGTGCCGGTGTCCTCCAACGCCGAAGCGGCGCGCCTGATCAAGAGCGAATGGCACAGCGCCGCGATCGCCGGCGACATGGCCGCCAAGCGCTACGCGCTGGACAAGGTCGCCGAGAAGATCGAGGATCGACCCGACAACTCGACGCGCTTTCTGATCATCGGCCACCAGGACACGCCGATCTCGGGCGACGACAAGACATCCATCGTCGTCGCCATGCGCAACCAGCCCGGGGCGCTGCACGATCTGCTCGAGCCGTTCCATCGCCACAAGATCGACCTGACCCGCGTCGAGACCCGGCCATCGCGCACGGGGGTCTGGAACTACGTATTCTTCATCGACTTCAAGGGCCACCGCGACGACCCGCAGGTGGCGGCGGTGCTCGAGGAAATCACCCTGCGTGCCGCCGAGCTCAAGGTGCTGGGATCTTATCCGGTGGGTGTGCTGTAAATGTCGGCAATGCCATGTGCCCCCGCCGAGCGGGGCATCCTCATCGTCGGCCTGGGGCTGATCGGCGGGTCCCTGGCCGCGGCCCTCAAGGCATCGGGGTATCGGGGACGCATCGTGGCCTGCGACCGTGATGCCGACGAGGTGGCACGCGGGATCGATATGGGGCTGATCGATGACGGCGGCACGCAGCTTGCCCCCTGGGTCGCCGAGAGTTCGCTGATCGTGCTGGCGGTGCCGGTGCTGGCAATGGAAGACGTGTTGCGAACGCTGGCGCCTCGGCTCGACGCGCAGGTGGTCACCGACGTGGGCAGCACCAAAAGTGCCATCGAGGCGGCAGTGGTGCGGGTCTTCGGGCATCTGCCGCCGCGTTTCGTGCTCGGCCATCCGATCGCGGGCTCCGAGAAAAACGGCGTCGCGGCCGCGGATGCGTCACTGTATCGACAGCACAAGGTGATACTGACGCCCCGCGAGGATACCGACCCCGACGCCTTGGCCCGCGTGCGTGCCCTGTGGGCGGCATGCGGTGCACAGTTGCTGGAAATGACGCCGGAGCGGCACGATCAGGTGCTGGCCCGGACCAGCCATCTTCCGCATCTGCTGGCGTTCTCGCTGGTGGATACTCTGGCCCGTCAGGACGAGCGCCTGGATATCTTTCGTTACGCGGCGGGCGGGTTTCGCGATTTCACCCGGATCGCGGGCAGCGATCCCGTCATGTGGCGGGACATCTTCAGCGCCAACCGCGATGCGGTGCTCGGTGCGCTGGACGAATTCGAAGCCGGGGTGGCGCGGCTACGGCGCGCCGTGACCGAGGGCGATGGCGATGCCATGTTGGCGGTATTCGACCGTGCCAGCCATGCACGGCAATACTTCGATACGCTTTTGAACCAGACGAGTTATCAGGCGATGGAACAACGCAATATCCGCTACCGTGTGAGTCCCGGTGGTGCCGTCCGCGGTCAGATCCGCGTCCCCGGCGACAAGTCGATCTCTCACCGCTCGATCATGCTCGGCGCGCTGGCCGACGGCGTGACCGAGGTGCACGGCTTTCTCGAAGGCGAGGACAGCCTGGCGACCCTGCAGGCGTTTCGTGAAATGGGCGTGGCCATCGAAGGGCCGCATCACGGCCGCGTGACGATTCATGGAGTCGGGCTGCACGGCTTGACGGCGCCCGTCGGGCCACTCTACGTGGGCAACTCGGGGACGGCCATGCGCCTGTTCGCCGGGCTGCTGGCAGGGCAGGCCTTCGATACCGAGCTGACCGGCGATGTCTCGCTGAACAAGCGTCCCATGGGGCGCATCGCCGATCCGCTGCGCGAGATGGGGGCGGTGATCGAAACCGCGGAGGGCGGCCGGCCGCCGCTGACGATCCGCGGCGGGCAGGCGCTTTCCGGCATCCGCTACGACATGCCCATGGCCAGCGCCCAGGTGAAGTCCTGCCTGCTGCTGGCGGGACTCTATGCCGAGGGGGAAACGCGAGTGCGCGAGCCGGCGCCGACGCGCGATCATACCGAGCGCATGCTCAACGGCTTCGGTTACCCGGTGCAGCGCGACGGCGATGAAGCCTGGCTGCAGGGAGGCGGTCGCCTGGCGGCATCGCCCATCGATGTGCCGTCGGATATTTCATCGGCCACGTTTTTCCTGGTGGCGGCGGCCATCACCCCGGGGTCGGACCTGCTGCTGGAGCATGTCGGCATCAATCCGACGCGTATCGGCGTGATCAACATACTCCAGGCCATGGGGGCCGATCTCACCCTTCAGGAGCCGCGCGAGGTGGGGGGCGAGCCGGTGGCCGACATCCGCATTCGCTATGCGCCGCTCAAGGGCATCGACATTCCGACCGATCAGGTGCCGCTGGCCATCGATGAGTTCCCTGCGCTGTTCGTCGCCGCGGCCAATGCCGAGGGCGTGACCCGGCTGCGCGGCGCGGAAGAGTTGCGCGTCAAGGAATCCGATCGCATCCAGGCGATGGCCGACGGCCTGACCACGCTGGGCGTGGACAATACCGTGTATCCGGACGGTATCGATATCGTCGGGCGGGCCAGCGCGGACGAGACGCCGGCAGCACACTATCGCGGCGGACGGGTCGATAGCCTAGGCGATCACCGTATCGCGATGGCCTTTGCCGTGGCGGCGCTGAGGGCCAGCGACGAGATCGTCATCGATGACTGCGCCAACGTGGCCACCTCGTTCCCCGGCTTCGTGGATCTCGCGCGTCGCGTGGGGCTGGTGCTGGACGAGCAGGAGGTGTCATGAGTTCGCCGGATTCGGCAATGCCCGTCCTGACCGTCGACGGCCCGGGCGGTGCGGGCAAGGGAACCGTGAGTCGCCTGATCGCCGAGCGCCTGGGCTGGCACCTGCTCGACTCCGGGGCACTGTACCGCCTGACGGCACTGGCGGCGCTCAAGCATGGCCTGGCGCTCGACGACGACATGGCACTGGCGAGCTGCGCCGAAACCCTGGATGTCGCGTTCGTGGCCCAGGACGGAGACGCCCGCATCATGCTGGAAGGCGAAGACGTGACGGGGGACATCCGCACCGAGGCGGTCGGTGACGCGGCCTCGCAGGTGGCGTCGCTGCCGCGCGTGCGCGATGCCTTGCTGACGCGTCAGCGCGACTTTCGCGCCGCGCCAGGCCTGGTGGCCGACGGGCGCGACATGGGCACGGTGGTGTTCCCGCAGGCCGAGTTGAAGATCTACTTGACCGCCTCGGCCGAGGAACGCGCGCGGCGTCGCCACGAGCAGTTGCTGAATGCCGGTGTGGATGCTAATCTAGCGAGTCTTCTAGAGGAAATAAAGGCTCGTGATGCGCGCGACATGCAACGCGCGGTGGCGCCACTCAAGCCGGCCGACGATGCTGTCTTGCTGGACAGCACGAGTCTTGCGATACCGGACGTGGTGGAGCGTATCGAAAGGCTACTCAGTGAACGTGGGCTCGACCTCCCGAACTGAGTAGCTGGGGTGAAACGGGCACCCATCCGGAGACCCTGGCCAGACGTCATGACGTGCGCGGGCGATAATCGAGAGCCTTCGCAGGTCGAACCAGCGCCAACGTCCCCAGGGATATGTAGGAAAGGCCCGCACTCGCTGGTGGTGCGGAGAACGAGCGGCCTGGCCGCTATTAACGTTGATCACGTAGGAACGACATGAGCGAAAGCTTTGCTGAACTGTTCGAACAGTCTCTCCAGGACATCAACATGGAGCCCGGTGCCATCGTCATGGCAACCGTGGTCGACATCGAAGGTGACTGGATTACCGTCAACGCGGGTCTGAAGTCCGAGGGGCAAATCCCCGCGGCGCAGTTCCGTGATGACAACGGCGAGTTGACCATCGCCGTGGGCGATGAAGTCAAAGTTGCCCTGGAAGCCGTCGAGGACGGTTTCGGCGAGACACGCCTGTCTCGCGAGAAGGCCAAGCGTGCCGAGGCCTGGAAAGAGCTGGAAGCGGCCTTCGAGAAGGACGAAATCGTCAAGGGCGTGATCAACGGCAAGGTCAAGGGCGGCTTCACGGTCGACGTTTCTTCCATCCGTGCCTTCCTGCCCGGTTCTCTCGTCGATGTCCGTCCGGTGCGCGATACCGCTCACCTGGAACACAAAGAGCTGGACTTCAAGGTCATCAAGCTCGACCCGAAGCGCAACAACGTCGTGGTGTCTCGTCGTGCCGTTCTCGAAGCCGAGAACAGCGCCGAGCGCGAAGCGCTGCTGGCGACCCTGCAGGAAGGTCAGCAGATCAACGGTATCGTCAAGAACCTCACCGACTACGGTGCGTTTGTCGATCTGGGTGGCGTTGACGGCCTGCTGCACATCACCGACATGGCCTGGAAGCGCATCAAGCATCCGAGCGAAATCGTGGCCGTCGGCGACGAAGTCAACGTCAAGGTGCTCAAGTTCGACCGCGAGCGCAATCGCGTGTCTCTCGGCTTGAAGCAGCTGGGCGAAGATCCCTGGGTCAACATCAAGGATCGTTACCCGGAAAACACGCGCGTCAACGCCCGCGTCACCAACCTCACCGACTACGGCTGCTTCGCCGAGCTGGAAGAGGGTGTCGAAGGCCTGGTCCACGTCTCCGAAATGGACTGGACCAACAAGAACATCCATCCGTCGAAAGTCGTTCAGGTCGGCGACGACGTCGAAGTCATGGTGCTGGATATCGACGAAGAGCGTCGTCGTATCTCCTTGGGCATCAAGCAGTGCACCACCAACCCGTGGGAAGACTTCAGCGCGCGTTACAACAAGGGCGACCGTGTTGCCGGGACCATCAAGTCGATCACCGATTTCGGTATCTTCATCGGTCTCGAAGGCGGCATCGACGGCCTGGTTCACCTGTCCGACATCTCCTGGAGCGAGCCCGGCGAAGAAGCCGTGCGCAAGTTCAAGAAGGGTGATGAAGCCGAAGCGGTCATCCTGTCGATCGATCCGGAGCGTGAGCGCATCTCGCTGGGCATCAAGCAGCTCGAAACCGATCCGGTTTCCGAGTACCTGGCCGTGAATGACAAGGGCAGTGTCGTCACTGGCCGTGTCGTCGAAGTCGACGCCAAGGAAGCTCACGTCGAGCTGGCCACCGATGTCGTCGCCGTGCTCAAGGCCTCCGAAATCAGCGCCGATCGCGTCGAAGATGCACGTAACGTGCTCAGCGAAGGCGACAGCGTCGAAGCCAAGATCGTCGGCGTCGATCGCAAGAACCGTGCGATCAACCTCTCGGTCAAGGCGAAGGATCAGACGGATACCCGTCGTGCCATGGGCAAACTGCGCGACCAGGAAGCTGAGCCGCAGTCCGGTCCGACCACCATCGGTGATCTGATCAAGCAGCAGATGGGCGGCGAATAAGCCCGCACATCGCCGTCGCGTCCCGCATGCGACGGCCTTGGCTCGCTAAGCCAAACGAAAACCGTGCCTCGCTAGAGGCACGGTTTTTTTGTGCATCATTTCCGAGTGACGCGCTCCAGCTCGTGCTATCCGGCCCCCGGGACCGACGAAATTGGCACATAGGTGCTACGCTGATCTCGATCGAGAGCCGGTGTCGAGGATGCAAGCGAAGCGTCGGCATCCAGCGTCGATCCGGGGTGACTCGGCCCTTCTCGAGAGTCACATCTTCGCCTTCCACGAGCGCTTCGTCATGCCAATCCCGAGTCGTCAGCGCCTTCTTGCCGATCACCTGCCCGATGCCGTCCAGGCACGACTGGGCATAACGCCGAAAGCCTCGACATTGCCCGATGCCGTGCTTGGGGGCATCGATGGCTGTGTGACCACTTTCGCGGTGGTCTCGGGGGCATTCGGTGCCGGATTCTCGCCACAGGTGGCGCTCGTGCTGGGTTTCGCCAACTTGCTGGCCGATGGCTTGAGCATGGCGGTCAGCAATTACGAGGCAGGTCAGGCGCAACTGGCCCAGATCGCCAGCGCGGAGCGCACCGAACATCGACATATTGCCCTGGTGCCCGAAGGCGAGCGCGAGGAGATTCGCCAGCTGTTTCGCGCCAAGGGGTTCGAGGGCGAACTGCTCGAGCAGGTCGTGGAGGTGTTGTGCCGCGACCCCGAGGTCTGGGTGAGCACCATGCTGCGAGAGGAATATGGCTTGTCACGCGAGGGCCTGAGCCCCCTCCGCGCCGGACTCGTCACCTTCGCGGCCTTTCTGGGAGTGGGGGCGTTGCCCTTGTTGCCGTACGCGTTGCCGGGGCTGAGCGTCGTCACGCAGTTTCTGACAAGCCTGGGCGTGGCCGCCGCTGTCTTCCTGGGTATCGGCATGCTGAAAAGTGCGGTCTATGGCCTGCCGGCCTGGCGCTCGGGGCTGCGGACATTGTGCATGGGATCCGCCGCCGCCGGGCTGGCATTCGTCTCCGGCCATGGCGCGCAAATGCTGCTGGGCGGCTAGAGAGGGCGCAGGGGGACCATCCGGCTGCGGCCGGGGCGAGAGACATGTGTCGGGGCAATGCCAGGCCGGAGTGTGTCCGGCCCGGGGCAACGCCGGGGCCTACGAGGAGGAACGCGGATTACTGCCCGCTTTTTCCAGCGTCGATAACACGCCTCGCAGAATGGACAGCTCCTTGCGGGATGGCTGTGCACGCGCGAAGAGTGCGCGCAGGTGATCCTCGGTACGCGCGTGAGGTTGCGTCAGGAAACCCGATGTCACCAGGGCCTCGTGCAAATGCGCCTCGAAATGGGCCATCTGGTCGCGGGTCGGTAGCGAGGGCGGCGTTTGCGGGGTTGCGGGGCTGGCCTGGTGATGACGCCAGGCTCGGCGCACCTCGTAGGCCAGGATCTGCACCGCCTGGGCGAGGTTGAGCACGCCATATTCAGGGTTGGCAGGGATGCTGACCTGGTGCGTGCAATGGCGAATCTCATCATTCGTCAGCCCGAAGCGTTCGCGACCGAATACCAGGGCTACCGGGGCGTCTTGTGCATGCTCGATCAGCTCGGACGCCATGGGCTCGGGGTCGTCGAAATGCGGCAGGGGAAGGCTGCGCAGCCGCGCGCTGGCACCTACCACCTGCACGCAGTCACCCACGGCTTGCGCGATGTGTTCGACGACGCGTGCGTTGTCGATGACATCGGTGGCGCCTGCGGCCAGCCGAGTCGCTTCCGCGTCCGGAAAGCTGCGCGGATTGACCAGCACCAGGTCGCTGAGGCCCATGGTTTTCATGGCGCGTGCCGCCTGGCCGATATTGCCGGGGTGAAAGGTCTGGACGAGTACGATGCGAATATTGGAGAGCATAGGAAGTCGCGAGGCAGTCTAGGGCAGGGCGATAGTGTACTTGGGCTACGGGCTACGGGCTACGGGCTACGGGCTACGGGCTACGGCACCGGTGACCGGCCGGCAACGAAAAACCCCTGCCGGTCGCCCGGCAGGGGTTCGTGCCACGGGACAGGGCCCGGGAATCGGCTGGCAGCGTTACATCATGCCGCCCATGCCGCCCATGCCGCCCATGTCCGGTGCGCCGCCACCGGCTTCTTTCTCGTCCGGGTCGTCGGCGATCATGGCTTCGGTGGTGATCATCAGACCCGCCACGGAACCAGCGGACTGCAGCGCGCTGCGCGTGACCTTGGCCGGGTCGAGAACGCCCATGTCGAACAGGTCGCCATACTCGCCGGTTTGTGCGTTGTAACCGTAGTTACCTTCGCCGGCCTTGACCTGGTTGACGATGACGGACGCTTCCTGACCCGCGTTGGTCACGATCTGACGCAGCGGGGCTTCCATGGCGCGCAGGGCGATGGCAATCCCGTGGGTCTGATCTTCGTTGTCGCCCTTGAGGTCGACGAGCTTGTTCAAAATGCGGACCAGAGCGGTACCGCCCCCCGGCACCACGCCTTCCTCGACGGCAGCACGAGTCGAGTGCAGCGCGTCTTCGACGCGAGCCTTCTTCTCTTTCATCTCGAACTCGGTGGCTGCGCCCACACGGATGACCGCGACACCGCCGGCCAGCTTGGCGACACGCTCCTGCAGCTTCTCGCGATCGTAATCGGAGCTGGTGTCTTCGATCTGGGCGCGAATCTGGCTGACGCGCGCTTCGATATCGGCTTCGACACCGGCACCGTCGATGATGGTGGTGTTTTCCTTGGACATGGTGACGCGCTTGGCGCTACCCAGGTGGTCCAGGTTGGCCTGCTCGAGGGTCAAGCCGACTTCCTCGGAAATCACGGTACCACCGGTGAGGATGGCGATGTCCTGCAGCATGGCCTTGCGACGATCACCGAAGCCGGGCGCCTTGGTCGCCGCGACCTTGACGATGCCGCGCATGGTGTTGACCACCAGGGTGGCCAGCGCTTCGCCTTCGATGTCCTCGGCGATGATGCCCAACGGCTTGCCGGACTTGGCGACGGCTTCCAGCACCGGCAGCAGTTCGCGGATGTTGGAGATCTTCTTGTCGACCATCAGCAGGTACGGATCTTCCAGTTCCACCATCATGGTGTCCTGGTTGGTCACGAAGTAGGGCGACAGGTAACCGCGATCGAACTGCATGCCTTCGACGACTTCCAGCTCGTCTTCGAAGCCGCGACCTTCATCGACGGTGATGACCCCTTCCTTGCCGACCTTCTGCATGGCATCGGCAATGATTTCGCCGATACGCTTGTCGCCATTGGCGGAAATGGTACCGACCTGGGCGATGGCCTTGGCATCGGTGCAGGGCACGGAAAGCGACTGGATTTCCTTGACGGCGGCGTCGACGGCCTGGTCGATGCCACGCTTGAGATCCATCGGGTTCATGCCGGCGGTGACGCCCTTCATGCCCTCGGTGACGATGGACTGCGCGAGGACGGTTGCCGTGGTGGTGCCGTCGCCGGCCACGTCAGAGGTCTTGGAAGCGACTTCCTTGACCATCTGCGCGCCCATGTTCTCGAACTTGTCCTTGAGTTCGATTTCCTTGGCGACGGATACGCCGTCCTTGGTCACGGTGGGAGAGCCGAAGGACTTTTCCAGTACGACGTTACGTCCCTTCGGACCGAGAGTTACCTTGACCGCATCAGCCAGAACGTTAACACCACGCGCCATGCGCTTGCGGGCATCATCGGAGAATTTGATTTGTTTAGCTGCCATGTCTAACTCTTCCCATTAGTAGGTAGTAGGCGCGATGCATCGCGCAAACGTGAAACGAAAATGTGCTCGGCGAGCGTGAAGATCACTCGGCGACGGCGAGAATGTCGCTTTCGCTCATGATCAGGACTTCTTCGCCATCGATTTTCTGCTTCTCGACACCGAAGCCATCCTTGAAGATCACGGTGTCACCCACCTTGACGTCCAGCGGGCGCACTTCGCCGCTCTCGAGAATGCGGCCGTTACCCACGGCGAGGACTTCGCCGCGAGTGGGCTTCTCTTGAGCATTACCCGGGAGCACGATGCCGCCAGCGGTCTTCTGCTCTTCTTCCACGCGACGGACGACGACGCGATCGTGCAAAGGACGGATTTTCATTGCTCACGTTCTCCTGATGGTTACATGGGTCATGTGGTAATCCCGTGACGCCAGGCGCACGGGGTGAAGGCTAGGCCTTCTGTTTATAAAGCCGACGCATCAATGCGTTACGGCCGAATCGTCTGTTAAGGCCCTTGATTGGGTCGACGTCACCACTTTCAAGGGGCCTTGATGAAATTTTTCAATGCCGGGAATCGTCCTTCCCTATGTAATCGCCCTCGATCGGGCGATCGCGCTGCGTTCCGCTGTCATGGGCGTCTTCCCGGGGACGCGCATGCTCGTGCCAGGCGTCGTCCGCATGCGGGCCGGGGCGCTGGGCGTGACCGCCCATCGAGAACATGCGGGCCCGCCAGCCACCCTGCTTGAGCCCCTTGCCGAGCAGGCGGCGGCTGCTGGGAATGAGGCACAAGAGCCCCAGTCCATCGGACAGAAAGCCCGGGGCGACGAGCAGCGCCCCGCCGAAAATCAGCGCGGCACCGGTAATCAGTTCGTCCGAGGGGATTTCCCCCTGCGCAAAGCGTGCCTGGGCACGCTGCAGCGTCTGGACGCCTTCGCGGCGGATCAGATGAAGTCCCAGTGCGCCGGACAGAAGGACCAGCGCCAGCGTAGGCAGCAGGCCGATCTGTCCACCGATGGCGAACAGGATCACGAAATCGAGCAGACCGAAAAGCGTAATGAAAAGTAACAGTGGCATGACGGCTCCGTAAGATCGACTAGGCAATAAATGGTGGCACGAGTGTGAATTGCAAGGGAGGCATGGCGACGAGATGGAGAGGGCGTGAGGTGCATGCTAGACTCTTTATGCTGCAACGCACAAAACGGGTGGCGTGGGTGGAAGCCACCGGTTCATGAGGAGGAGAGGCCATGCGGCTTGATGGTGCGGTAGTGGGCATAACGGGAGGCGCACAGGGGCTGGGGCTGGCGATGGCGGCCGAACTCGGGACCCAGGGGGCGCGTATCGCGTTGTTCGATCGCGATGAAGAGATCATGCAGGAGGCGGTGACGACGCTGAGCCAGGCGGATGTCGAGGTACATGCCTTCGCGGTCGATGTCGCCGATGAAGAGGCCGTGGCCCGGGCATTTGCTCAGCAGCATGCGCTGCTCGGACCGCTCGATGTCCTGATCAACAACGCCGGCATCACGCGCGATGGCCTGCTGGTGAAGAGCCGGGACGGACATGTCGAGTCACGCATGAGCCTCGAGCAATGGCAGCAAGTGCTCGATGTCAATCTGACGGGGGTTTTCCTGTGCGGTCGCGAGGCGGCGACCCAGATGACCGAGGCCGCGCGTGGTGGCGTGATCATCAATGTGTCGAGCATTTCCCGGGCGGGCAACATGGGGCAGAGCAACTACAGTGCCTCGAAGGCAGGGGTCGTCGCGCTGACGGTGACCTGGGCCAAAGAGCTGGCGCGCCAGGGAATACGCGTGGCGGCGGTGGCGCCGGGATTCATCCGCACCGAGATGACCGCCTCGATGCGCGATGACGTGCTCGAGAAAATCAGCCGTGGCATCCCACTGGGGCATCTGGGCCAGCCAGCGGATATCGCGCACAGCGTGCGTTACATCGTGGAGAATGACTATTTCACGGGCCGGGTGCTGGAGTGCGATGGTGGCCTGAGGGTCTAGGGCCCGGTGTCCGGCGAGCCGGGGCAGGGAGTGCGACATGGCCCGCGCATCGGCGCGCGGGCATGCCGGACCGTCGGTGCGATCAGAAGGTCACGCGGTTCTCCAGGTCGTGCACGGTTCCCTCGCCGATACCGCTGACGCGGGTCAGGTCCTCGAGAGACGCAAACGGCCCGTTGGCTTCACGATCCTCGACGATGGCCTGTGCCTTGACTTCGCCGATACCCGGCAATTCGGCCAGGGTCTCGGCGGTGGCATGATTGATGTCGATGGCCTGCGGCGCGTTCTCCTGCGCCAGGGCCAGCGGAGCGGCACTCAGTGAGAGCGCCAGCAGGGTACAGCTGAGCAGATACTTCATTGGAACCTCCCTTGCATCATTTCTAATACATGCCGCTTTACCCTATCCAGATCCGCGCACTCGGCGTGTAAGCCTTTACGTACAAAACGTGTAGGTGAAACGCTTAAAATTAAAACAATCTTATTTAGCAATGATTTATTGGCCGCGCAAAACATGCGGGCCTAGGTGGCGCGACGACCACGACGGTATAATCCCGGCTTTATCTCGCCGTTTATGCAGGAGACCCCATGTCGTCGGACCTCGATACGCCGCTGATCATCGCACTCGATTACCCACGCCTCGACCAGGCACTCGCCATGGCCGAGCGCCTGGACCCGTCGCGGTGTCGCGTGAAGGTCGGCAAGGAGCTGTTCACCCGCACCGGGCCCCGGGTTCTGGAGGCCTTGCACGGGCTGGGGTTCGAGGTCTTTCTGGATCTCAAGTTTCACGATATTCCCAATACGGTGGCCGGCGCCGTCGAGGCCGCTGCCGATCACGGCGTATGGATGGTCAACGTGCATGCCGGCGGCGGGCGCCGAATGATGGAGGCGGCCCGGGAGCGACTGGAACGTCGTCGGCTCGGTACCCATCTGATCGCGGTCACGGTGTTGACCAGCATGGAACGTGACGACCTGATCGAAGTGGGCGTCGAGGCCGAACCGCTGTCACAGGTCGAGCGTTTGGCGAGGTTGGCGCAGCAGAGCGGCATGGCGGGCGTGGTGTGTTCCGCGCAGGAAGCGGCGGCGTTGCGTGCTACGTGCGGCGACGACTTCCTGAAGGTCACGCCCGGCATCCGGCCGCGTGCGTCGAGTGCCGACGACCAGCGCCGTACTCTGACCCCGGGCGAGGCGATGGCGGCCGGCAGTACGCATCTGGTGGTGGGACGCCCGGTCACGCAGGCGCCGGATCCGATGGCGGCGCTGGCGACCATCGAACGCGAGCTTGCGGAGTCGTCGTAAGGACGCGGCTACTCGCCTTCCAGTCCCGTGATCGGCTTGGTGGTGCCCCAGCTCTGGCAGCGCGGGCATTGCCAATGCAGTTGTGCGCTGCCGAAGCCACAGCGATGACAGCGATGACGGGGGCGTGCTGCCAGCAGTTTCTGAGTATGTTGCTTGAGCAGCAGCAGGCGTTCGCGGTCGCCGTGATTTTCGCCGATCAGGTACAGGTCCATGAGGTAATCGACGCCGCGCAGGCTGGGGTGCGCTTGGAGCTGTTCGCTGATCAGTTCGATGGCCGCGTCCTGGCCTTCGGTATTGAGTCGGGACGCCGCGAGCATGATCACGACGCTGGTGAAGTGCGTTTCCTGCAGCTTGGTCTCGAGAAACGCGCGCCAGCCCGACTCGTCTTCCAGGCGTCGATAGGCCTCGTGCAAGGGCTCGAGGATGACCGGCAGAAAGCCCGGGTCCTGCTCGGGGATGCGCTTGAGATGGCGGATCACGGCCTTGTAGTGGCCGGTATCCCGTTCCAGCTCGGCCAGCAGCCAAGTGGCCCGTACGCAGCTTTCGTCGATCGACAGGGCCTGGCGCAGGCGTTTGCGTGCCATGCCGGGGCTGGCATTGTGCCGGTCGCGCTGGGCGAGTTCGCATAGCCAGTGCGCTGCGGCGCGCTGGATGTCCGCGTCCTGGCGGACGAGCTGCGGCGTGGCGACATCCAGCGCCTGCTGCCATTCCTTCTCGCGCTGCAGGAGGTCGACCAGCAAGCGCTTGGCGGCATCGCGAAGGCCTTCATCGGGGACGTCCTTGACCAGGCTCTGCAGCAGACGCTCGGCGCGGTCGAGCAAGCCGAGGTGGAGGAAGTCGCGCGAGAGTTCCAGCTGCACCAGGCCGCCCTGATGGGGGGTCAGGGTAGGGCGGGCCAGGAGGTTCTGATGAATCTTGACGGCACGATCGGCTTCGCCGCGAGAGCGGAAAAGATTGCCCAGCGCGATATGGGTCTCGATGGTGTCGCTGTTGACCTCGAGCGCTTGCACGAACGTCTCGATGGCACGATCCGGCTGCTCATTGAGCAAGTGGTTGAGGCCGATGAAGTAGTCCCGGGGCAGGGACACGCCGGGAGCGGGTTGTTCGCGAGCGCGCCGGCGCTCGCGCCGTCCCAGCCACCAACCGATGGCGATCGCCGCGACCAGCAGGCCAAGCAGCAGTGGATCAAGCATTCAGGGCGCTTCCTTGAACTCCTGGGTGCGAAGCCGATCCAGTTCCTTGCGCTGCTGTTGGTTATGGCGTTGCGCGCGGGTCAACAGGGTCCGCAGACGCAGATAGATGCCGGTCATCGCCAGCATGCCCAGGATCACCCCGCAGGCCAGCGAGAGCAGTAACCACAGGGATAGCGACGCAGGCGGCAATTCGACCCAGATCAGGTCGAGGGGCATGGCCTGCTGGTTATTGACGGCGAACAGGATGCCGAGCAACAGGACGACCAGAAGGAGAATGGCCAGCACGACACCTTTAAACCAACGCATGGGCAGGTTCCTTTTGCATGAGGGATGGCGCCCGGTATCGGATCGCGTTCGATAAGGCGGCTTCACCGTGACATTCAGCGATCGTTGTCGATTCCGGACCTGATGGGTGGCGATGATAGCACGCCGTGTCGTGTCCCATTTCTCGCCTCCCCGGCGTGTCCGTCAATAGCCGAGCGCGCGACTGGCATTGACCTGTTCGCGCAACTCCTTGCCGGGCTTGAAATGCGGTACGTACTTGCCTTGCAGATCGACGGGGTCGCCGGTCTTGGGATTACGCCCGGTACGCGGCTCCCGAAAGTGTAGGGAGAAGCTGCCGAACCCGCGAATCTCGACACGTCCGCCGCTGGACAGCGATTGCGTGATGTCTTCGAGAATGATCTTGACCGCGGCTTCGACCTCTTTGGCCGACAACTCGGGTTGGCGTATGGCGATTTGCTCAATCAACTCGGACTTGGTCATCGGATGCCTCCAAGCGATACCATCGCTCCGCTGCGGCAAGCAGCAGGGCGAGCGCGATATTGTTGTGATTTCAGCATACTGCTCAAACCTTGATAAAACAACGCACTAGCACAATTCAAGTCTAGCTTAGCCGGTTTTCGGCAAAGAGGGGAAACGATGTGTCACGTCAGGCCCTCGGGTATACTCGTGACCTGTTCACGACTTCGCACTGGGAGCTTTCATGCAAGACGACGCCACCACCAAACGACTTTACTGGCACTCGCGGCGCGGCATGTGGGAGCTGGACCTGCTGTTGATCCCCTTTCTCGAGCATCGCTACCCCCAGCTCGACGATGCGGACAAGGCACACTATCAGGCCTTGATCGACCAGGAGGACCAGGACCTCTTCATATGGCTGATGCGTCGCGACTGGCCTTCCGACCCGGAATTGCGGCGTATCGTGCAGATGATCGTCGACTATGCCGAAACCACTTCCAACGCTCAGTATCGCACCCTCTAGGCTGGCGCTGACGGCGCATCTGGGAGTCTGGGCCTCGGTGAGCGGGCTGGCCGTTTCCCTGGGCAGCGCCTGGCTGGCCGGCTCGATCATGGTCAGCGGGGGCCTGTTGATGGGACGCTGGTGGCGCGGCCAGCGCCGCTGGGAACTGCGCGAAAGCGTCGAAGGACGGCACGCCACCTGGCAATGGCGTCGTCCCGGCGAGTCGTGGCAGGTGGTGCATCCAGCGCCGGTACGCGTGGGCGCCTGGCTGACCGGCCTGCGTATCGGGCATCGCACGCTGTGGCTGTGGCCGGACAGCGCATCGGCGACGTCGCGCCGCCTGCTGCGTGTACGGCTTCTGGCCTCGATGCCGCAGGCTCGGCGCTGACGCGTCACCGTGGCAGACGAAGCGCACGTCGATCGCGAGCGCTTGGTAACCTGCTGGGAGAAGGCGTGGCCGTGGGGCATGGCAGTGCGTGGAGGTGTCGCTCAGTTGGGCTTGTCCTTGTCGCCGTCGCGCCGCCCCTGGGACGGATCCAGCGGCATGGCCAGGCGGTCGCGGATCAAGGCCTGGCGCGAGGCGCGTCGACGCAAGCGGGCACTGGGCAAGCGGTTGATGGTCTGCAGCGTGTCGATCAGCGCCTGGGTGAGGCGTGCCAGCTCGCGGTTGAGCCATAGATAGCCGCTCGGGCTGAAGAGTGCGCGACCGTCGTCGGCATGCACGCTCAAGGTCGCTTGCGCGTGACGCTGCAGGTCGAAGGCGACCACCGTGAGGTCGATGCTCTGCCCGGTGCGCACTTGAAAGGCCAGGCTGCCCAAGGCGCGGGCCAGGCGGTGCTGCTCGTCACGCAAGCCTTCCAGGCCGGCGATGATGTCGTGGCCGGCTCGGGTCGCCCAGTGCGTCTCCAGCAACAGCTCGATGGTCGACAGCATGCGTCTTTCCAGCGACAGGATGCGTTCCAGGTCGTCGCGGTGCAGGCGGCGCTCGCTGTGGATGGCGTCCACCAGGCCACGTTGCTTGACCAGTTGCGTGGAGGTGGTCTTGAGCAACTGGCGCGTATCGACGTCTTCCTGCTGGGCGGCGCTCGTATGGGCATGATAAAGGCGCGCCAGCTTGTCGAGGTTGTCCGCCAGCAAAAAGCGCAGCAAGTCGGTGGCTTTCTGCGGCAGGATGAAGAGCGTGGCGAGAATGCCGACGAGCGTGCCGATCAGGACGTCGAAGGCGCGCCACAGCGCGATGCCCAGATCCTGATGCCCATCGCCGACGACCATCAGGAGCGTCACGCCGAACATCAGCGCACTGTAGCCATAGCGCGTGGCAAAGGTGGTGTGCGTGGCCACGGCGATGCCGATCAGCGTCCAGGCGGGAATCACCCAGGGTGCCGGTGCCGGGATCAGCACCAGCAACACGCCCCAGATCGCGCCGAGTACCGTGCCCAGCAGGCGCTGTCCCCCCTTGTCGATGACGCCGCCGATATGCGGCAGGTTGCCCATCACCATCATCGTGCTGACCAGCGCCCAGCTGCCGTGGGGAATCTCGAGGGTCAGGATGATGACATAGGTGATGGCCAGCGCCAGCGATGTGCGCAACACGTGCAGACGATGGCGATAGCGATAGATGAAATACGGATCGCGGAGGCGTGAAAGCGACATCACCGTGAGCGTGCCTCCGTGGGGGTGTCGATTGGCGTGGCGAAGTAAGCGTTCGATAGGGGTGGCGGAAAGGTCGGGAACATGCGTCGTCGTCACCAGGCGGTCGGGATGGCCGTGTCGGGCGCCCAGTGTAACCAAGCGCCCGAGGTGTTGTCCCGTCGCGACGCGTCAGCGTGGCGTGGGGGAAGGGCGAGCGCCACGCCCCTTGCCGCGCGCCAGTTTCGCCGCATGGACCATGCTGGCGGCCCAGAGCAGCAGCAACAGCAGCAGCCAGATGAAACTCAACCAGCGGATGGGAATCGTCATCAAGGTCAGCAGTGCGCCGAAGCCCGCCAGCCACAGTGCCGCCCAGCCCCAGCGGCGCAGGAACAGGTGGCCGAGCCCCGGCAGCAGGAATGCCAGCAGTAACGTGATGAAGAGGCGGTGGCGCATGACGTCTCCTTGAGGATGATGGTTACCTTGGGCCTGCCCCGTGCCAGTTGCGTCGCCATCACGAAGGCGTGTCGCGATACAGCGCATCCAGGGACGGGGTCGAACGCTGCTGGCGCCGGGCCGCGTCCCGCAGCGGGCCGAGTATCGCTTCACGTTCGGTGGGGCGGCCGGCAAGCACATCTTGCAGCATCGAGGCGCGATTGTCGGCCGTGGCCTCGATGACTTGCCAGATCAGTGCCGACCAGCCGGCCGCGGGAGGCTCGACACCCTGACCTTCGATCAGCGGCCCGATTTCGTCGATGAGTGCGTCGACCATGCGTCGAAACGGCCGATCGCGCAACTGGCCGTTGCGAATTCGGTGGCGTGCCACGAGAGGATTGATGGCGGCATTGACGGCCAGCTTGTGCCACAGGCGCTGCGCGATGTCGTCATCGACCTGCGCCCTCATCCCCGCTGCCGTGAGTGCCTCGACGACGCCATGCGCCAGGTCGGGCCAGGTGTGGTCGAGGTCGCCGATCCAGGTGACGCCCGTTCCGGCATGGACGACGCGCGTTCCGCCGTCGGGTGTGGATTCGACATAGGCCCCCTCGGTGGTGCTGGCACAGAGCACGGGACCCAGCCACTGACGCGTGACGATCGGCTGGACGCGGAAGCCGTTCTGCAACAGCAGCAATGGCGTCCGGGCGTCGACACGCGCGCTCAACGCGTCCAGGGCGCTCTGGGTGTCGTGGCTCTTGGTGGCGAGCACGACCAGGCCCGGTGGTGTCGGATCCGATACCGCCAGTGACGTCAGTGTGCAGCAGGGCACGTCCAAGGCGTGATCGACGCCGCTTGGGTCGCGATAATGCAGCACGTTCGGGGCGTCGCGGCGGCCGATCAGGCACACCGGACGCGCGACGCTCAGGCGGGCGGCGAACAGGCGCCCCATGGCGCCGGCACCGAGCAGCCACCAAGGAGACGAGGCGGGCATCATGTCTGGCCTTTCTTGGAGGAGGTGCGACGCCTGGCCGTGGACTTCCCGGCGCGGCGTCGGGGGCTGGACGAGGCGTCGCCGCTGCCGCGCCGGGTGCCGCGCTTCTTGCCCCGCGAGGGCGAGCTCGGCTCGGCACCGCCGGTGGTGGCCAGCGCCTGGCGCATGCGTGCGGCATCCGCCTGGTCGAGCAGTTGGCGGACATCACCCACCAGCGCGTCGAGGAAGGCATCCGCATCGCCGCGGCCCTCGGCGATGTCGGCAAGACGTTGTTCCCAGAGTGCCGTTCGCTCGGGACGGGTGGCGGTATCCGGCAAGGCCTGGATGAGCGCGCGTCCGGTGCGAGTGGCACGTAACGCGCCTTGTTGACGCACGATATAACCGCGCGTGACGAGGGTTTCCATGATTCCCGCGCGCGTGGCCTCGGTCCCCAGCCCGTCGGTATCCCGCAAGGTACGCTTGACCGTGGCGTCGTCGACGTAGCGGGCGATGTTCATCATGGCCTTGATCAGGCTGGCATCGGTGAACGGATCCGGCGGCCGTGTCTGACGATCCTCCACCGCGCAGTCGACGACCCGTGCCGCCTCGCCTTCGTGCAGCGCGGGCAAGGGCGGGGCCTCGTCGCGCGTCGTGAAGAGCGGCTTCCAGCCAGGCTCGAGAATCTCGCGCCCCTGAGCACGAAAGCACTCGCCGTGGATCGAGAACGCTGCCTTGACGTCGCGGGTCACCAGCGGTGAATAGAACTGCGCCAGCACGTTGCGCGCAATCAGACGAAAGACATTGGCCTCGTCGCCCGTCAGGCGTGAGGCGTCGAACGTCCGCCCGGTGGGCGCCAGGGCGTGGTGGGCGCCGACCTGCTTGTCGTTCCAGGCCCGCGAACGGCGCGAAAAATCCGCCCCTTGATACCACCCGCGCAGGGTGGCGTCCTTGGCGCAGGCCGTGTCCAGCGTCGTCTTCGCCGCGGCGAAATGCCCCTCGGGCAGGTAGCGGCAATCCGAACGCGGATAGGTGATCAACTGGTGGCGCTCATAGAGCGTCTGGCAGATATCCAGCACGCGCTTGGCCGGCAACTTGTAGCGGCGCGCGGCATCGACCTGCAGGGCGGAAAGCGAATACGGCAACGGTGCCGATTGCGTCTGCCGCTTGCTCTGCAACTCGCTCAGGTGGCCCTCGGCGCCGGGCAGACGGGCTGCCAGGGCCTCGGCCGGGGCGCGCTCGAGCAGCCGGCCCTGCTCGTCGAGTGGGTGGGGGGCTTGCGGTTGCCACCAGGCACGCAGGGTTCCGTGCTCGACCTTCAGGTCCGCCCACAGGGGGTAGAAAGGGCGTGGCGTGAAGGCTTCGATGTCCAGATCGCGGCGCACGATGAGCCCCAGCACCGGGGTTTGCACGCGGCCGACCGACAGGACGCCCTGATAGCCGGCCTGGCGACCGGTGAGGGTCCAGGCGCGAGACAGGTTGATGCCATATACCCAGTCAGCCCTCGAACGGGCCTCGGCGGCCTCGAACAGCGATTGATAACGCGCATTGTCCTCGATGCGCTGCAGGGCCTGGCGCACGGCGGGGCGGTTGAGGTCGCTGACCAGCAGGCGCGAGATCGAGCCGCGCCAGCCCAGATGCGCGATCACCTGTTGCACCAGCAGTTGCCCCTCGCGGTCGGGGTCGCCGGCGTGCACGACGGTGTCGGCACGCTTGAGCAGCTTGCGAATCACCGCCAGCTGCGCGCGCGCCTTGGAACGCGGGATCAGCTTCCATTGCCGGGGCACGATCGGCAGATGATCCAGACGCCATTGCTGATAGCGGGCGTCGTAGGCGTCGGGCGGTGCCTGCTCGAGAAGATGTCCCACGCACCAGCTGATGCAGGTCTCCCCGCACACCAGGTAGCCCTCATGGCGCTGCGGCGCCGTTGGCAGGGCATCGGCGATGGCGCGTGCCAGGCTGGGTTTTTCGGCGATGATCAAGCGCATGGAGACGATTTCCGGCTATCGGGCGATCAGTTTGCCACGTCCCCCGGAACGTGGCGAAACGGGGCGCGAGGTCTCAACGGCGTCCGAAGAGTCGGCGCGCGCGGACGAGGGCGCGATACCAGTCGCGGTGCGGGCTGCCCACGGCAGGCGGGCGATGGCTGAGAAAGCTGACGTTGCGCGAGTCGCCACGCCCCGAGAGGTTGATGTTGGACAGCATCTTCAGGGTGCTGTCGCGAGCGCCGTACTGACGCTTGAGAAACTCGATGGCCGCGGGCTCCAGTTCGACACGGTAGTGACGCACCAGGGCCAGGGCGAGCGATTCCGCCGCGCGCGACAGCTCGGTGTCGACCTCGCGGACCATGGAGGCTCCCAGCGCGGCCTTGGCGGCCGCCGACAGGTTGGGTTCGATCTGGCCGAAGTCGGCGGCGTTGGAACTGTTGATGGCCCGCTGGGTGGCTGGTTGCGACAGCCCGACGTGCGGTTCCAGGGCAATGAAAATCTCGATCGCCAGGCGCTTGGCGGCATCCACGCCGACGCTGAGCCGGGTGTCGCGATGACGCGAGGTGATCCCCGCCTGGGTCAAATAGCGGGCCAGATGCTTGCATACGCGCGCCTTGGACTCGTCATCCAGGGCGATGGTGCGCTCGCGGATGCGCAGACCGCGGCGCCCCGGTCCCAGGCGCAGTCGGGTGGTGTCGTCGGAGAGACTCGCGGTGATGCGCTCCCAGCGGTCCACCGACTTGAGCAGCTGAGCGTGGCTGCGGCCGACCTGCTCGTAAGCGCTGGACACGCTTTTGTAGAGCTGAATGGCGTTGGCGAGAATGTCCGACTTGGTGCGCAGCGCGCGCTTGCGTTCTTCCTGGCCGGCTTCCACGGCCTGGGCCAGGTGCACGATTTGCTCGGCAAGCGCATCCATGGCTTTCACCGAGCGTTCCAGCAGCAACTCGGCGCGGAGCCCCGAGGCGGCGTCCTCGACCAGGGTGCCGGACTGCTCGGCGAGGTACACGTTGAGTGCCTTGAGACGCGACAGTCCCGTCGCCTGCGCGATGCGCTGGCGTGCCCGGGCCTCTTCCAGGTTGTCGAACGCCTGGGCGAGCCGCCAGCGTCCGCGGTATTCGAAGGAGAGCACGGGAATCTCGCGGCCGCTGATCAGCTCGAATGCCAGGATCAGCATCTCCTCGACGTCCTGCAGCGTCATCAGCAGGTCGTTGTCCTGCTCGATGGCGGCCATGACGCGCTCGATGAAGTTCTCATCCCGCGGCACGCCCTGATGCAGATCGGGGGCGCGTCCCTCGAAGCGTTCCCGCAGCAGGTGCGTGGCGATCGGCGCGGCTTCGTAGAGGGCATTGAACTGGGGCTCCAGGGTGTCCCGGTACTGAGCGACCAGGTCGCGGATCCGGGCATGCAGACCGACTCGGCGATAGACGTCGATCTGGCCGATGAGGCGGGCACTTTCACGGTCGTCGAGGAGCTCGATGGCGGCCAGTTCCACGCCTTCCGGCGAGAGATCGTGCTTGCGCAGCAACATGGCGGCGGCTTCGCGCCGCCTTGCGTCGCCCTCGAGGTTGTCGACGATCAGGTCCCGCGTCACCAGCAGCAGCTCGGGGAGGGCCTTGATGACCTGTTCGATCTGGCCCGAGGTCTTTTCGGCCTTGCGCCCGCGTGTGAGGTGATAGCCGAGGTTGGCCAGGATCCCCGCGGCGCCGGTGATCACCGTGTAGGAAATGAAGAACACGTAGTTCTCCATGGTCGGTGCCTTGCCATAGCCGAGGAGATAACCGCCCCAGGCGCCGAGCAGGGTCACCGGACCGGCGGTCCACAGGATCTGCATCAGGCTGACCGACCATGGCACCTTGTCGACCGCCGCGGTGATGCGGCGGATCTCGTTGCGCCCCTCGCGCTCGAGGCGTACCTGCGAGGTTTCTTGAGTGGTCGATGATTTACGCTGAAACGGCAACGGCAGGAGCACGATGACATCCCTTGATATGGCGGGCCTCGGACAAGCGGCGACAATACCCGAAAAGCGACGATGGTGCACGAAGCGGTGCGACGGATGAGGGCGGCTCGTCGGACATGCTAGAATAAGGCGATTTTTTCAGGAGGGTCGCGATGCTGGCCGCATGGGTAGAACAGTTGCTGGGGTATGCCAGCGGCGCGTTGAAGGCGATACGCGACAATGAACACTATCCGGCGCTGATGACGTGGGCACGCGACGAGGGTGCCATGCGTGTCGGCGGTGAGCTGGGTGTGGCCCAGGCACTGGCGCCCTTGTTGTGGAACCAGACGCCCCTGGTACGGCTCGATTTCGATCCCGAACCCTTGGCCTGGCCGGGGCGCAACGAGCCGTGCTGGTGCGATTCCGGGCGCAAGGCCAAGCAATGCTGCGGTGCGGTGGATCTGCCCGGCGCGATACCGCCGCACTTGATGTGGATGCTGTCGCTCAAGGAATGGACCGGCGAGACGCTCAAGGCGGCGCTGGCGAGCGGCAAGGCACCGGATCAGGCGCTTCTCGAAGCCGGCTTGATCGCGGCGGAAAGCGGTCAGCGCGGTCGGGCTCAGCAGATACTCGAGAGCCTGTTCGCCACCGAGCGCGACTGGTCGCGCCTGCCGGAACAGGCCGAGCCGGCCTTCGAGATCCTGGTCGATCTCTATCAGGCGCGGGGGTTTCATCGCAAGCGTGCGGCGTTGCTCGATGAAGTGCTGGAACGCGGGCCCACGTTCCTGCGCGGCGTGGCACTCGAGCGCCTGTGCCTGATGCACCTCGACAGCGACGATCTCGCCAGCGCACGCGAGGCGTTCGTGCGTGCCCAGCAGACGCTGCCGGACTCCCCGACACTGGCCTATATCGAGGCCATGCTGCTGTTGCACGAAGGTCATCCCGAGGAGGCGCGGGCGCGGGCGCATTTCTGGTGGCGCCGGTTGTCCAAGCGCGCCGACCTGGAGGCCGAGCAGCTGCAGTTCCTGGCCGATCTCGCCGCCAACCCCGAGGCGACCCTGGCCGAGCAGATGATTCACTCCGAGGAGGCGCTGGCCGAGCCGCTGGCGTCGTTGTCGGCCCTGCTGGACACGCTCGAGGCGCCACCACGGCTGACGTTGACGCTGACGCCCGAAGGACGCGTGGAGTATCACGCCACGGCACGCGAGGATACGGCCTTTGCGGCCTGGTTCGAGCATTTTCAGGCGGCCATCGATGAAGATGCCGCACTGAGTTTCGCCGCCGACCCGTGGGAAAACGCCGCCGAATGGCTACCTGCGCTGTGCGCGCACCCGGAATGGCTGGGTGCCCCGGCGGTGCTGCAGTCGTTGAGCCTGGCCTTGACCAGCCGCTTCGGAAGCCTGCCGTGGATGGCGGACAGCTTCTTCGCGCCGCTGGCGACACGCTTCGAGGCGTGGTTGGCGCAGGTCGAGGCGCTGGGAGGGACCTTCGCCTGGGACGATGCCGACAATGCCATCCTGCTGCGTTGCGCCCTGTCGCTGATCGTGGGGATGGAGCGCGGCGCGCGGATGCGTTCGCGGCATCTCGCCGAGCGTGTCCTGAAGCTCGACGAAGAAGACGACCTGGGGCTGCGCGAACTGGTCCTCGACCAACTGCTGCGTGAAGGGCGTGACGACGAAGCGGCCGAGTTGAGCGGGCCGGTCGACGACGAGGAGGTGATCGGCGTGGCGATGGCGCGCGTACTGGCGCTGTATCGCCTCGCACGGCGCGACGAGGCGGCCCGTGCGCTGGCCGCCGCGCAGCGCGCCAACCCCTATCTCGTGCCGATGCTGTGCGATGAGCGCCCGCGCCCGGTGGCACTGGCCGTCGATGCGCCGGCGCCGGGCACGCGCGCGGAAGCCTGGCAGTACCGGCAGCTGATGCGCGACCAGTGGCTGGCGACGCCGGGCGCCTTGGCATGGCTGGCGGAGCAGCGCTGAGCGCCGGTCGCTCTCATGCCCGCGCCGTCGGCCAGCGGCGACGGGCGATCCACAGCGCCAGCAGCACGGCGGGAATGCCCATCGCGGCGCTCAGGGTGAAGAAGCCTGCGTAACCGGCGCTATCCACCACGAGTCCCGAAAACCCGCCCAGGAACTTGCCCGGCAGCGTCATCAGCGACGAGAACAGGGCGTACTGGGTGGCCGTGTAGGCGCGCGAGGTCAGGCTCGACAGGAAGGCGATGAAGATCGTGCTGGCCAGGCCATTGGCGAGGTTGTCGCTCATGATGGTGACGATCAGCATGGGAAGGTTGTGCCCCAGGTTCGCCAATGCCACGAACAGCAGGTTGGTCAACGCCGTGGCCAGCGCACCGATCACCAGCATGCGTCCCAACCCGTAACGCACCACCAGCAAACCGCCGGCCACGCCGCCCAGGATGCTCATGGCGATGCCGAACACCTTGGTCACGTTGGCGATTTCCGACAGGCTGAACCCGAGATCGATATACAGCGGGTTGGCCATCGCGGCCATGGCCAGATCGCTGATGCGATACAGGCCGATGAGCAGCAGCAGCCACAGTGCCGTGCGCCCGTGGCGGGTGAAGAAGTCGGTGAACGGACAGACGATGGCGCCCATCACCCAGGCTCCGAGGCGACGGCGGTGCCGGGGAGCGTGCCGGTGACGGTGGAGAAAGCTGCGCACGCGCGGTTCGCTGGCGAGCTGCGCTCCCAGCGGCGAGCGCGGCGGCTCCGGCCTGATCAGCGTGGTGAGCATGCCTACGCCGACGAGTGCCGCCATGCTGGCATAGGCCGCATGCCAGGAAAACGCGTCGGCGATATATAGCGCCCCTGCGCCGGCGGCGAGCAGTCCGCCCCGATAGCCGATGATGTACATCGAGGCCATGGCGGCCTGGACGCTTTCCTCGGCGGATTCGATGCGATAGGCGTCAATGACGATATCCTGCGTCGCCGCGCCGAACGCCACGACCAGAGCCAGGCCGGCGATCCAGCCGAGATGACCGAGGGGCGAGAGGCCGGCGAGGCCCAGCAAGCCGGCGGCGATCGTCATCTGCGCGCCCAGCATCCAGCCACGGCGTTGTCCCAGCCAGCGACACAGCACGGGCAGGGCGAGACGGTCCACCACCGGCGCCCAGACGATCTTGATCGAATACAGGATCCCGATCCACGAGAAGAAGCCGATGGCGGCGACTTCCACGCCGGCGTCGCGCAACCAGGCGGTGAGGGTCGAGAACACCAGCAAAAAGGGCAGGCCGGCGGCGAAGCCGAGAAACAGCATGGTGATGACCGGCGCCTGCAGATAGGTCGCCAAGGCGTCGCGCCAGCGGCGGCGCTCGACAGGGTGAGTCATCCGTTCCTCCCGTGAGCGAGCCGCCGGGCGCGGCTCGGACATGAACCCGACACAATGCTAGAATGCGGCAGTTTGCACTGCGGTGGCCTGCGTTCCAGGCGAAGGCCGGAACCGTTGGTTGCGTACCGTGGCATACCCCGACGATGAAGGCCAGAGGACATGACCGATCAGCTCGACCCCGTTGCCTCCGACGATACGGCGGCGCGCCCACGCTGGTATGTGGTGCAGTGCAAGGGAGGCGAATCCTTTCGCGCCGGCGAGCACTTGACCAATCAAGGCTATCGCGTCTTCCATCCGGTGCTCGAGGTGCAGAAGAAACGCCGCAACAAGCTGGTATGGATCGCCGAGCCCCTGTTTCCGCATTACCTTTTCATCCATCTCGACCGGGTGGCGAGCAACTGGCGCCCCATCCGCTCCACGCGTGGTGTGCTGAAGCTGGTGGGATTCGGCGATGAGCCGCTGCCGGTGCCGGATGCGCTGATCGAGACGCTGGCCGCGCGTGCCCATCTCGACGAGGCGAGCCGGACGTCGGGAAATGCCTACTTCCGGCCGGGCGAGATCGTCGAGATCACCGAAGGTCCCTTCCAGGCACTGCAGGCCGTATTCGATACCCAGCAGGGCGATGAACGGGCCATCGTGCTGCTCAATATGCTGCACCATCAGCAACGTCTCGAGTTGCCGGTGGGGCATCTGCGCCGTTCGACCTGAAGCGCGATCCGCGATCGCGCCCGTCACCTCATCCTCACATCGCCATCCAGTTCAGGAGTCAGCATGCGTATCTCGCCGCAACACGTCGTTCGTCTGCACTATACGTTGCGCGACCCACAAGGCCAGCTTCTCGATGATTCGCGACGCCGCGAGGAACCCCTCGAGTATCTGCACGGCCATGACAATATCCTGCCCGGCCTGGAGGCGGCGCTGGCGGGGCGGGTTGCCGGTGATGCATGCGCCATTCATCTCGCTCCCGAGAACGCCTACGGGCCGCATTTGCCCGAGCGCGTACAGCGCGTGTCGCGCACGGCGTTTCCTGGCGTCGAGCAGTTGTCGCCCGGCATGCGTTTTCAGGCCCAGGGGCCGGATGGCCCGCGCACGGTGACGTTGCTGGAGGTAGGAGACACCCAGGTCAAGGTGGACACCAACCATCCCCTGGCGGGTCAGTCACTCGACTATCAGGTCGAGATTCTCGAGGTGCGTCCGGCGACCCGGGCGGAACTGGCCAAGGGGCATCCGCTAGCTGCCGACGTGACGGCGGCGGAGGTGGAGGATCGCAAGGCGTGATGCTTGGGGCGGCGTGCGTCATCGCCTCGATGGCGCGTCCAGGCGACGCAGGAAGGCGTCTACCGGTTCGGGACGCGCCAGGTAATACCCCTGCAGGAAATCGACGCCGTTGGTGACCAGATAGTCCTGTTGAAATGCGCTCTCGATGCCTTCGGCCACCACGCGCAGCTCCAGAGCCTTGCCAAGCGCGATGATCGAGCGTACCAGGGGCGCGTCCTGGCGTTCCTTGATGGCGTCGACGAAGATCTTGTCGATCTTGATCTCGTCGACCTGGAAATCCTGCAGATAGCGCAGCGACGAGTAGCCGGTGCCGAAGTCGTCCAGGGCAAGACGAATGCCCAGTGCCCGCAGTGCGTTGAGCCGGCTGGCGACGCCCGGCGTCACCAGCAGGGACTCGACGACCTCCAGGATCAGCCGGTGAGGCGCGAACCCATGCCGGTCGAGCAGGTGCGTCAGGGTCGTGATGAACGCATCGTCATGCAGCTGCTGCACCGAGACGTTGACCGAGAGGGTCAGGTCGCTGTCGCGCAGCACGCCGCCGAGCAGGGCGCAAGCTTGTTCGAGGACCCATTGCCCCATGGGGCGGATCAGCCCGCTGTGCTCGGCTTCGGCGATGAAGCTGCCGGGCGCCAGCAGGCCTTCGCGCGGGTGCTGCCAGCGCAGCAGCACCTCGGCGCCGGCCAGCCGGCCCGAGGTATCGAATTGTCCCTGCAGGTAAAGTCGCAGTTGCTGCGCGTCGAGCGCCGTACGCAGCTCGCGTTCCAGACGGCTCAGGCGATGCTCCCAGTCACTCAGCTGGCTGGTGTAGAAGGCCAGGTGGTGGGGCAGGGTTTCGCGGGCATGCTGTACGGCGAGTTCGGCACGTTGCAGCAGGGATTCGATGTCGTTGGCGTCGTAGGGGTAGCGCGTCACGCCGATGTTGAAGCGCAACTGGCAGGGAGTGCCGAAGACGCGCCAGGTGCCATCCCCGAGGGTCAGCAGCCGCTGCAGGCAGTAACGGCGCAACGAGTCGTCGGTCTGGCCGGGAATCGCGATCAACAGCCGGTTGGCCGGAAGGCGGCCGATGAGGATCTCGCCTTGCAGCTCGGTCAGGCGCTCCTTGAGCTTGGCCGCCACCTGACGAATCGCTTCGTCCCCGGCCTGCTGCCCCAGGGTCTCGTTGATATGACTGAGTCCGCCGAGGCGTATCACTAGGAGATGGAAGGGATCATGGCTCCGGATCAGGGCGTGAAGACGCTCGAGCAACCCCTTCAACGTCGCCAGGTCGGAGACTTCGTCATGGTGCAACTGACGATACAGGTCGTGTTCGACCTCGCGCCGGCGCAGGGATTCGGAAAATTGCGACAACAATCCCGCGAAGCCCATCAGGCTGGTGATTTCATCGCCCTGCCATTCACGCGGATGCGTCGATTCGCAGCAAATCGCGCCGCGCAGCTCGCCGCCGACGAAAATGCCGACGTCCAGCATGGCCTGAATGCGATTGTCCCGAAGGTAGTCGCGCAGGCCGGCTAGCCGTTCGTCGTGCTGAGCGTCGGAGGTGACCAGACAAGGGTTGCACGTCAGCGATGCAAGATAGCCATCCAGCCCGTTGGGGGGCAGTCGCAAGCCATTGAGTGAGTCGATGAGGGACATGCGACAGGTCAGGGCGCGGTCTTCGTCGAGGAACCACAGGCCGGCACGCTCGACGCCGAGCACTTCGGCGGTGGTATCGAGCAAGGCCCGCAGGAAGGCATCCTCGTCCAGATCGCGTTGCAGAAGCTCGCGCATGCGGCGCCAGGCTTCCTGCTGATCCGCCTGGCGCTGCTGGGCGTTCAGCAAGGCTTGCCACTGGCGAATGCTGTCCCGCGTCTGGCGGGCCATGCGCCGCAGGAGCAATGTCGCCAGCAGGATCACGCCGCCGATCACGATGAGCAGCCCCGTCATGCTGCCATCGAAAAACAGCGACATGAGCACGGCCAGCCCGCTGCCCGCCACCAGGGCGCAGAAGAGCGCGATATTGCGTCGATGCTCGCCACGCAAATGGTGCAACCGACGGACGATGTCGGAAATCATGCGTGACACCGGTCGTGGTCGGGGAAGAGGGAAACCGTCATGCGCCATCCTGCGTTGTGTCGAAAGGGGCCGCACTCGTCGGTGGCCTGGCGATGCATCGCCCGCCGCAGATCCATCTTGTCAGTGAATCAGGGGGGGAGGGAAGCACGGTCGGGGTGCGGTTGTGCACCCCGACGGTCGTCAACGCGCGGAGGCTTCACTTCGCGATGCGTTCACGCAGAAAGCTCAGCAGACCTTCCGTGGGAACCATGGTGACGTCGCTGTCGCGCCGTCCCTTGTATTCCAGCTCATCGTTATCGAGGCCGCGATCGCCGATCACGACGCGGTGCGGAATGCCGATGAGTTCCTGATCGGCGAACTTGACGCCCGGTCGCAGGTCGCGATCGTCGATCAGGACATCGAAGCCGGCATCGCTGAGCTGCTGATACAAGGTGTCGGCGTATTCGCGTACCCGTTCCGACTTGTGGGCGTTCATGGGCACCAGAGCGATCTCGAACGGGGCGATGGCATCCGGCCAGATGATCCCGCCGGCGTCGTGATTCTGCTCGATGGCGGCGGCGACCACGCGGGTCACGCCGATGCCGTAACAGCCCATCAGCAGGGGCACGGCCTGGCCGTTGTCGTCGAGCACGGTCGCATTCATCGCCGTGGAATACTTGGTGCCCAGCTGGAAGACGTGGCCGACCTCGATGCCGCGGGCGATGGAGAGCGTGCCCTTGCCGTCCGGCGAGGGATCGCCCTCGACCACGTTGCGCAGGTCGGCCACCTTGGGCAGGGCGACGTCGCGCTCCCAGTTGATGCCGAAGTAGTGCTGGCCGTCGATGTTCGCGCCGGCGCCGAAGTCGCTCATCAGCGCCACGCTGCGGTCGATGATCAGCGGCATATCGAGGTTCACCGGGCCGAGTGAGCCGGGGCCGGCGCCCACCGCCGCGCGAATTTCCTCCTCGCTGGCCATGGTCAGGGGAGCGGCGACCTCGGGGAGGTTCTCGGCCTTGACCTCGTTGAGCTCGTGATCGCCGCGCACCAGCAGGGCGACCAGTCCACCCTCGGTGCCGTGCACCATCAGCGTCTTGATGGTCTTCTCGATGGGCAGGCCGTGCTGCTCGACCAGGGTGGCGATGGTGCGCGCATTCGGCGTGTCGACCAGTCGCAGTTCTTCCTGAGGAGCGGGGCGTTCAGGTGTCTCGCCCAAGGGCGCGGGCAGTGCCTCGGCCTTCTCGATGTTGGCGGCGTAGTCGGAGCCGGTGGAGAAGATGACCGCGTCCTCGCCGGAGTCGGCCAGCACCTGGAATTCGTGGGAGCCGCTGCCGCCGATGTCGCCGTTGTCTGCCTCGACGGCGCGGAAATCCAGCCCCAGGCGCGTGAAGATGCGCATGTAGGCGTCGTACATGGCATCGTAGGAGCGTTGCAGGCCGGCCTGGTCGATATCGAAGGAGTAGGCATCCTTCATGATGAACTCGCGGGCGCGCATGACACCGAAACGCGGGCGCGTCTCGTCGCGGAACTTGGTCTGGATCTGGTAGAAGTTGGAGGGCAACTGCTTGTACGAGCGTATTTCGTTGCGCACCAGGTCGGTGATCACTTCCTCGTGCGTCGGACCATAGCAGAAATCGCGCTCGTGGCGGTCGCGAATGCGCAACAACAGGTTGCCGTACTGATCCCAGCGTCCGGACTCCTGCCACAGTTCCGCCGGCTGAATCGACGGCATCAGCACTTCCTGGGCGCCGGCGCGATTCATTTCCTCGCGCACGATGTTCTCGACCTTGCGAAGGGTGCGAAGTCCCAGGGGGAGCCAGGTATAGAGCCCCGAGCTCAGGCGGCGGATCATGCCCGCGCGCAGCATCAGCTGATGGCTGACGATATCGGCGTCGGCAGGGGTTTCCTTGAGGGTGGAGATCAGCAATTGACTGGCGCGCATGGACAAGCGGTTCCTTGGATTCGAGGCCTAACATCGCGTCGCTCGAAAGCGGCGCAGCAGATGAGGCTATTGTACGGTCAAGGCGTTAACGCGGCAAAAGCGATGACTCGACGCCGCTCATGGGGGCGATCGCTCGGGTGGCGGACATCAGGCCAATGCCTTGAGCCAGAATACCATGCGCTTGTCGGTGGCCTGTTCGCTATCCACGTCCTTCCAGGCAAAGTGGGTATACAGGTCGGGGCGGCGCTGATAGCCATGGCGTTCCCAGAAGGGGGCCAGGGGGCGGTGATCCACCGGGCGTCGCGGATGCGCCGGGTCGCGCTCCACCGCACAGAACGCCGCCACGTCGAAGCCTCGGGCCTGGGCATGTGACTCGCGTTCGTGCATGAAGGCCTTGCCGATGCCCCGACCTCGATATTCCGGACGCAATACCGACTCCCCGTAATAGAACACGCGCGCTGGCGCGGGTCCCTGGCGTTCGAAAGGGGCACGAAACTCCTCGCATTCGTCGGCCAGCGGCTGGCCCGTGGCGGCGCCGATCAAGGTATCGTCCGCGAAGGCCAGCACGAAAAGGCTGGCGGGATTGTCGGCGTAACGGGCCAGATAGCGGGCTTCGTACTCCGCATCGCCATCGTAAAGATAGGGGTAGTCACGAAACACCTGAATGCGCAGTGCGGCGAGAGCGTCGAGATACGGCGCGATGTCGCGACCTTGACAGACCTTCAGCGTGACCGCTGCCATGACATCTCCTGATCGAAGGGGTTCTGCTGTGCGGGCGATTGCCGCTCACACGTCGTCGCGCTTTGCGATATGCTTTCGCGCACAGCGTACGTCTCCACGCCCGCTGTCGTGGCGACGTCGCCTTTTCCGACAGTGACGCATAATGCATAGGATAAGAGGAGAGGATGATGAACGCCATGAACCGCTGGACGTCTCCCAGGGCCCGCCGCTGGATCGCCGGGTTGACCATCGTGGCCACCACCACGACGTTGGCGGGCTGCGGGAGCATCTTCTATCCCGAGCGCAAGGGGCAGCCGAGCGGCCGGATCGACCCGGCGGTGGCGATCGCCGACGGGGTGGGCCTGCTGTTTTACATCATCCCCGGTGTCATCGCGTACGCCATCGACTTCTCCAATGGCACGATCTATCTACCGAGTCGGGATACCGCCGCGGTGAATACGCTGCATTTCGATGACGAACTGGATGCGCGAACGCTCGAGTCGATGCTGGCGGAGCAGGCCGGTCAGCCGGTGCGACTCGATGACGAACTGGTGCGAGTCGAGCGTGTCGCGTCTCGCGACGAAGCGATCGCGCTGGTACGCATGTCGGGTGTCTACGACAGCGAGCGCTTGGCTTCCATGTAGGTCGAGGGGCAGCAGCGTGCTGCTTGAAGGCGCTACACGAATGCCTTCCTGTCAGAAGTGACTCTCCTGAAGGATCCGGTACTCGGCCTCTTTCTGCTCCACCAGGGAAACCAGCAGGGGTCGGGTATCGGCAAGCATGACGTTCAGTGCGCCGCGACAGTGCTGCAGGGCATGGCGTGCGCGTTGCTGACATGCCCACAGCAGTCGATAGGCCATGACGTTCTCGGTGACGAAAAACTGTGGCGTCGCCCGATCCGACACCGGTAGCGTGCGTGGAAGCGGGAGCCGGGCGAGGGCGTCGTGTCGCTGCAAGGTCTCGCAGCGTTGCTGGCATTCGTCAGCGAGCACCTCCATCAGCCGGCTCATTCCGCGGTGATGCGTCAACAGGCGAAGCGCCAGGCGCCGATAGTCACGCGCCGTCGCCGCCTCATGCATGAGTAGAGAACACGAAAGAGCGACGGGGGTGCCAACCATGACGTCCTGAGCGCGGGCGTGTTGCATCTCGGGTCTCCTCGGCGAGCCGGACAAAGGCATTCTTGTGTGATCGCATGCGCGTCGACTTCCCTGTGCAGCGTCGACACGACAAGGATATGACCGAATGGAGACAGCATAGTGCGAATTGCCTCACATGACTTTGATGAGTGTCATGCGCCGTGACAATTCGTATACCGCATGAGAAAAATCAGTCACACAAACACGAATATCAAACTGTTCTCAAAGAGGCTCTCCCGCATACTTGAAACTCGATTCAGACGCGGGGAGTCAACCATGACATCACAATACAAAGCCTCTCGGTTTGCCACGCCGCGCGATATGCCGGAGCAGACTTATCGCTTGAGCAACGTATGCTTGCCAGCGCCTCTCTCCATGGGGGAATTGGAAACTTTCAGCGCCATCAGCCGACAAGTCTCGCCGCTGAGAAAGCGCCATACACTCTTCGAGCAAGGCGAGGCGTTCAGAAGTCTTTATATCGTGCGTTGTGGAAGCTTGAAGCAGGTATATCGCGATACCACGCGCGAAGAACATGTCACCCAGTTCTATCTGCCCGGCGAAGTCGTGGGACTCGACGCCCTGAGCAGTGGCTTTCATCCCGGTGCCACGATTGCCCTGGAGACCACCTCCGTTTGCGAAATAGGTCCGGAGTCGATAGAAGAGCTCGCCCATGGCGATCGTACCGAGCGTGGCGTCGGTGGATGTTTCTTGCGTGTCATGAGTCGAGCCATGCATCAAGAAAGGATGATGGTACGGCTGTTTCTCAATCGGACGTCCGACGTGAGACTGGCGAGTTTCCTTCTCGCATTGTCGGGCCGTTTTCGCCAGCAAGGTTACTCACCTTTCTGCTTCCGTCTCTCCATGTCGCGAAGCGATATCGGCAATTATCTCGGACTGGCCGTCGAGACCGTGAGTCGACTGCTGGGACGTTTTCAACACCTGGGCTTGTTGACGGCAAAGGGGCGAGAAATTCGCATCGATGACCTGGAGGCATTGGCCGCACTGGCGGATGGGCGTTCGCGTCACTCGATCTGGGATACTGCCGATGAGGCACCCGAACGGATGGCATCCATGTCCACGCATTGAGGTGGAAACGACACCGATAACGATCGGAAGGATGTCGACAAAGAAGGCGGGCGATCGTGGCAAGGGCTTGGTGGAAAGGGCGCCAAATACGTCATGATGCTGGTGCCCGGAGCCGGACTTGAACCGGCACGGTGTTACCACCGAGAGATTTTAAGTCTCTTGCGTCTACCAATTTCGCCATCCGGGCTAACGGATGTGGAAGAGAACACCGCGGGGAAATGATGGAGGCTGGAGTCGGAATCGAACCGGCGTACACGGAGTTGCAGTCCGCTGCATAACCACTCTGCCATCCAGCCTCTGAGCGCCTGATAGAACAGGCCAACCACTTGGCTTGAAAGCCTGACACAAGACATGCAGGGCTTCCAAAAGTTGGAGCGGGAAACGAGATTCGTCCGGGCTGGCGTTCCAGCTCGCGACCCTCATTGGCCGTTCCAATACCACCAAGTTCTGGAGCGGGAAACGAGATTCGAACTCGCGACCCTCGCCTTGGCAAGGCGATGCTCTACCACTGAGCTATTCCCGCCGAACTCGAGGACGCATTATAAGGATAAGTCTGTGAATGTCAAACGTTTATGCGCCTCATCCTGGATGCTCACATGGAGCGCGTGAGCTCCGGCCAGGCGGCACGCATGTACTGGTACATCGACCACAGGGTCAGCGCGGCGGCGACGTAAAGCAGCACCACACCCACGTTGGCGATCATGGTGCCCGGTGCAAAGCCCAGCAACAGCAGCAGAGAGACCATTTGCAGCGTGGTCTTGAGCTTGCCGATCCAGGAAACGGCGACGCTGCCGCGTTTGCCGAGTTCCGCCATCCACTCGCGCAAGGCAGAGATGACGATCTCGCGGCCGATGATCACCAGCCCCGGCAGCGTCAGCCAGGCGGTATCGAAGCGTTCGATCAGCAATGCCAGTGCCACCGCGACCATCAGCTTGTCCGCCACGGGGTCGAGGAAGGCGCCGAAGGGAGTGCTCTGGTTCCAGCGACGTGCCAGATAGCCGTCGAGCCAATCGGTAACGGCGGCGAGCCCGAACAGGCCGGCGCACAGCAGCAAACTCCAGGCATAAGGGAGATAGAAGGCGATCACCAGCAACGGAATGCACGCGATTCGGGCAAGCGTCAATAGGTTGGGAATGTTCATCGAGCGACGTAAGTCCTGGCTGGTGAATGAGGTAACCGCATTATTCTATCTTTCCGCTCATGGCTCATCCATGCAAGGCTTGATGGATGGTCGTGGCCATTTGGGCGCTGATGCCGGGCACACGCGCCAGCTCGTCGCGACTGGCCTGGCGCACGCCCTGCAGCCCACCGAAGAAGCGCAGCAACTCCCGGCGACGCTTGGGCCCGATCCCGGGAATGTCCTGCAGGGTCGAAGTACGGCGTTGCTTGTCGCGTTGCTGACGATGACCGGTGATCGCGAAGCGGTGGGCTTCGTCGCGAATATGCTGAATGAGGTGCAGCCCCGGCGATGCGCTGTCCAGTGCCAGACTGTTGTCGACGGTTTCCAGAAACAGCGTCTCGAGTCCGGGCTTGCGTGTCGTGCCCTTGGCCACGCCGAGCAGATGCGTTCCGGTGATGCCGACGTCCTCGAGCACCTCGCGTGCCATGTTGAGCTGTCCCTTGCCGCCATCGACGATCAGGATGTCGGGAAGCTTGCTGTCGTCCTGAGTCAGGCGTTTGTAGCGTCGAGTCAGGGCCTGTCGCATGGCAGCGTAGTCGTCCCCCGCTGCCACGCCCTCGATGTTGAAACGTCGGTAATCGGATTTGACCGGCCCGTCCTGGTCGAACACCACGCAGGAGGCGACCGTCGCCTCGCCATGGCTATGGCTGATGTCGAAGCATTCCAGGCGTGTCGGTGTCTCCTGCAGCTGCATGGCGTCACGCAGGGAGGCGAAACGCTTGGCCAACTGCGAACGATTGGCCAGTTGCGTGGTGAGGTGTTGCTCGGCATTGGTTTCCGCCAGGCGTAGCCACTGGGCACGGTGGCCGCGAACCTGATGGGCCAGGCGAATCCGCTTGCCGGCACGCTCGGAGAGGGCGGCTTGAATGACGTCGCTGTCCGCCAGGGGCAGGGCCGTGATGACTTCCGCGGGAATCTCGCGCTCATGCCCCAGGTAGTAATGGCTGATGAACTCGCCGAGAAGCGCCTCCGCCGTGAGATCCAGGCCGTTCTGGGGCATATGGTGGCGAGCGCCGAGCATGCGGCCGCCACGCACGGCCAGTGCGCTGATGCAGAGGCCGCCGGGGCGCTCGGCCAGAGCGAAGATGTCGGCATCGCCGTCCCCGGTATCGACGATTTGGCGTTCCTGCAGGCGGCGCAGTTGCTGGATCTGGTCGCGCAGGCGTGCGGCTTCCTCGAAATCCAGCGCCTGACTGGCGGTTTCCATGTCGCGGGTCAGTTGCGCGGTGACCTGCTCGCTGCGCCCTTCCAGGCACATGATGGCGTGGTCGATATCGCGCTGGTATTCCTCGCGACCGATGTAGTCGACACAGGGAGCGCTGCAGCGCTGAATTTGATATTGCAGGCAGGGCCGGGTGCGGTGCGCGAAGACACTGTCCTCGCAGTTGCGGATGCGAAAGATCTTCTGCATCAACGACAGGCTTTCACGCACCGCCGTGGTGCTCGGAAACGGCCCCAGGTAACGGCCGTCGCCACGTTTCTGCCGCGCGCGCTTGAATTCGAGGGCGGGGTAGGGGTGCCGGTCCGAGACGAAGATGAACGGGTACGATTTATCGTCACGCAGGAGGATGTTGTACGGCGGACGCTGCTCCTTGATGAGCGTCTGCTCGAGCAGCAGGGCCTCTGTCTCGGTCCGCGTGATGGTGACCTGGATGTCCTCGATCCGGCTGACCAGGGCCTGGGTCTTGGCGTTCAGCGCGCCACGGAAGTAGCTGGCGAGGCGGGCCTTCAGCCGTTTGGCCTTGCCGACGTACAGCACGTTGCCTTCGGCATCCAGCATGCGATACACGCCGGGTGACTCGGAAACCGTCTTGAGGAAGTGCTTGGCATCGAAGCTCATGGGCGCGGGGGAATCGTTGCATGGATCATGCCCGCCAGTGTATCAAAGGAGGACGGGGCCCGGCGCGCCCTGCGATGCCGATATGCCTGGTATCACGACGCCTCGTAGCCGTCGATCAATCCATAGCGCAGTCCGAGGTGGGTGAGTTCGACGTCGGACTGGACGTTGAGCTTCTCGAAAATGCGGTAGCGGTAGGTGTTGACCGTCTTGGGGCTCAGGAACAGGCGATCGGATATATCGCTGACCTTCTGACAATTGACGATCATCATCGCGACCTGCAGTTCGCGATGCGAGAGTTGATCGAAGGGATTGTCCTGTGTCCCCATCTTGGAAAGCACGACTTTCTGCGCGATGTCGGGGCTGATGTAGCGCTGCCCGTCGAAAATGGCGCGGATGGCACGCACCATTTCATCGAGCTCCGTGCCCTTGCTGATGAAGCCCGCGGCACCGGCGTCCATCAGGCGTTGCGCAAAGGCCTCCTCCAGAAAGGCGGTCACGATCACGACCTTGATATCCGACATGCCGCGCATGATCTTGCGCGTGGCTTCGAGCCCGCCGATGCCGGGCATGCGGATGTCCATCAACACGATATCGGGGCGCAATTCACGCGCCATGTTGACGGCCTCCTCGCCATCGACGGCCTCGGCGATGACCTTCAAGCCGTCCTCGGAGTCGAGCATGCGGGCGATGCTAGTACGTACCAAATGGTGATCGTCAGCGACAAGAACCTTGATCAAGGGAACTCCTGCAATCAATCGCCGGTTAGCGGAATGGTGACCTCGATGGCCCTGGCGAAGGCCATTGTGACGTTATTATGGGAGGTCGCGATGCGTTTCGCTATGTGCGAGCGTCGTCGTCTTCATATCAAGACGTCCTAAAATCAACGTAACAGCAATGTTCCCGTTATGCTGCCATCGATTTTGCATTTCCGCGCTTTCTGCGGCGGTGGATATGGCGTGCCAGGAAGGAAGAAAAACGCGTCTTGACACGAGGCAAGGAGGTTCGTAGTATACGCAGCGTTCCAGGGGCGCTGTGGCGGAATCGCGTCCTTGGCAGTGAAAGATGCATGCGACATGCATCGATGATTCGGGGCCTTAGCTCAGTTGGGAGAGCGCAACACTGGCAGTGTTGAGGTCAGCGGTTCGAACCCGCTAGGCTCCACCATATTCCGCTCGAATACCAGGCCGCCGACGCAATGCGTCGGCGGCTTTTTCGTGTGGGTGGAGTGGGCGTCGGCGACCGCTTCGGGCCGGTCGTGCGTGATGGTCCGGAGATTACGGGCTGGCGGGGCCGCTGGCGCCGCATTCCAGACAGCGGTATTGCATGCCGTCCTGGGCATGACGCTCCTCGAATGCCTGAAGACGTTCGTCATCGCTGATGGTCTCGCTGAGGCTGCACGCCGGACATTCGATGGTGCGTTCGTTGTCGTTCTGCTCGATGAGAAACATGATGCTCTCCTGCCGTGGTCTCGACTCGATATGAAGCATGTTCGCCGTGCTGTGACGGCAAGGCACGAAGCCTGTGAGCGCGCGGCTCATAGAGTGAAAAGTCGGCGTTTGGCCGGACAACGTCAACGTAGACATTGGCGACGTCCGGGTAGTAAAAAATCAACCGGAAATGCGGTCGATGTCGGCGCGCAAACTCATGTGGCGGGCAAGTCGAGAGAGCAGGGGCGTTTTCGTCGGCGTAGTCGAATTACAAGCGAGCCGACTACAGGCCGAAGACGGCGCTTGTGGAGGGCATGAACCGGCCAGATCGTTGCCAGAAAGATGGCGCGGCATCGTTCTGGCCGGTCTCGGTCTTGGCGTTATTCGACTTTGCCCAGCAGCAGGAATTCGATCAGGGCTTTCTGGGCGTGCAGGCGGTTGCCGGCTTCCTGCCATACCACGGCGCGCGGGTCGTCGAGTAACGTGGTGCTGATTTCCTCGCCACGGTGGGCGGGCAGGCAATGCAGGAACAGCACGTTATCGGCGGCATGATCGAGCAGCTTCTCGGTGACCTGAAAGCCGGCGAAATCCCGCTCGCGCCGGGCCTGCTCCTCTTCCTGACCCATCGAGGCCCAGACGTCGGTGGTGACGAGATCCGCGCCCTGCACCGCTTGCCGTGGGTCGTGAAGGATTTCCACGCGTTCGCCGGCCGCGGCCACGATGTCGGCATCCGGCTCGTAGCCGGGCGGGCAGCACACCCGCAGCCGAAAATCGAACTGCCGTGCCGCGTTGATCCAGGAATGGCACATGTTGTTGCCGTCGCCGATCCACACCGCCGTCTTGCCCTTGACCGAGCCACGGCATTCGGTCCAGGTCATGACATCGGCCAGCAGCTGGCATGGATGGTAATCGTCCGTCAGGGCATTGATCACGGGAACCACGCTGGCGGCGGCATATTCCTCGAGCCCGGCATGCGAGAAGGTGCGAATCATGACGATGTCCACCATCTCGGCGAGCACGCGGGCGGTGTCGCCGATCGGTTCGCCGCGTCCCAGTTGCGTGTCCCGTGGAGAAAGGAACAGCGCATGGCCGCCGAAGTGCGCCATGGCGGTCTCGAAGGAGACCCGGGTACGCGTCGAGGACTTCTCGAAAAACATCGCCAGCGTGCGGTTGGTGAAGGGCGTGTAGGTCGGCCCTTGTGCCTTGAGGCGGTTCTTGATGGTGATCGCACGCTGAATGAGGTGGCTGAGCTCCTCGGGTGTCAGATCGAGTAAGGTCAAGAAATGGCGTGTGGCCATGGCGACGCTCCTTGCAGATGAAATCGACGGCACTCGCCAACGAAAAGAAACGGGGCGCGACGGGCCCCGATCGGGGCTCGTCCTCGCGCACCCGGCCTCGTGCAGGGCGACATGCGGGCCGTACGGAAAGTCGACCATCCTAGCCAGCCTGCCGAGATGGCGCAATGTCGTCGTCACGAGGGCTGTTTTCGGCGTTCGCCATCAGTAGAATGGGCCTACATTCACCCGACGTCTTGCGGAGGCGCCGGCCAATGGGCAAGTCGCCCCGCGTGAGGAAACTGAGATGAGCACGACTCTCGAAAACATTCAGCAGCAAATCGGCGAAAACACGATTCTGCTTTACATGAAAGGCACGCCCCAACTGCCGCAGTGCGGATTTTCCGCGCAGGCTGTCCAGGCGGTGATGGCATGTGGCGAGCGCTTCGCGTTCGTGAACATCCTCGACAATCCGGACATTCGCGCCGAACTGCCCAAGTACGCCAACTGGCCGACGTTCCCGCAGCTGTGGGTCAACGGCGAGCTGGTCGGTGGCTGCGACATCATCGTGGAAATGTACGAAAGCGGCGAGCTGGAAAAGCTCATCAAGGATGCCGCGGCCAGCGCCGAAACCGAAAAGGAATGAGGCGCAAGCAGGTGGATCCTTGATCCGCGGCCCGCTCCGAAGGGAGGGGGCGGTATAGCAAAAGCCCCGTCGGCTCACACCGGCGGGGCTTTCGTTTGTCGGACCTGAGCGTCAGTCCTCGTCCATGCCCTGTTCCTTCAAGGCCAGATCCCAGCCGCCCAGGTTCTTGTAGCGGTTGACCATGGCGCAGAACAGCTCGGCGGTGCGTTCGGTATCGTAGCGCGCGGAGTGGGCGGAGGCATTGTCGAACTCGATTCCCGCCGCTCGGCAGGCGCGTGCCAGGACGGTCTGGCCATACACCAGCCCGCCGAGCGTCGCGGTGTCGAAGCAGGAAAAAGGATGAAACGGGTTGCGCTTGATGCCGTTGCGCTCGACGGCGGCATTCAGAAAGCCCTGATCGAAAGCGGCGTTGTGGCCGACGAGTATGGCGCGCGTGCACTGATTGGCCTTGATGGCCTTGCGGACCGGCTTGAAGATCTCGCCGAGCGCGTCGTGTTCGCTCAGCGCGACCTGCTGGCGCAGCGGACTGTCGAGGTCGATGCCGGTGAAGTCCAGTGCTGCCTGTTCGATGTTGGCACCCTCGAAAGGGCGCACATGAAAGGCGTGCGTGTCATCGGGCATGAGGTTGCCCTGGGCATCCATGGTCAAGGTCACGGCGGCGATTTCGAGCAAGGCATCGCGTTGGGCGTTGAAGCCACCGGTTTCCAGATCGACCACCACCGGGAGAAAGCCTCGAAAACGTTGAGCCATCAAATCGCGTGCCTGGCCGTCGCTCATGCTTTTGCTCCCATCCCAATGCGGTCTCGATAAGCGTCGCCACGCCCGGGTGGGGGCGACAAAGTGGCAGCGAGTGTAGCATTTTCGCCCCCCGACGTCCCGCCGCTCGGTGTTACTGAACGGCGCTCGGCGCTATAATCGGATCACGCGTTATGCTGTGTTCGCGCAGCCGACCCACTCGATCAACATCCATCTGTTCAGGAGTCCCGCATGTCCGATGTGAAAAAGGTCGTCCTCGCCTATTCCGGCGGCCTTGATACGTCCGTCATCGTCAAGTGGTTGCAGGAAACCTACGATTGCGAGGTGGTGACCTTTACCGCCGACATCGGTCAGGGCGAAGAAGTCGAACCGGCGCGCGCCAAGGCACAAGCGCTGGGCGTCAAGGAAATCTACATCGAGGACTTGCGCGAGGAATTCGTGCGCGACTATGTCTACCCGATGTTCCGCGCCAACACGATTTACGAGGGAGAGTACCTGCTGGGGACCTCCATCGCCCGTCCGCTGATCGCCAAGCGCCTGGTGGAAATCGCCAACGAGACCGGTGCCGACGCCATTTCGCACGGTGCGACCGGCAAGGGCAACGACCAGGTGCGCTTCGAGCTCGGGGCCTATGCACTCAAGCCCGGCGTCAAGGTCATCGCCCCGTGGCGCGAGTGGGACCTCAACTCGCGCGAGAAGTTGATGAACTATTGCGAAGAGCACGACATCCCGGTCGATTTCTCCACCAGCAAGAAGAAATCGCCGTACTCCATGGACGCCAACCTGCTGCACATTTCTTACGAGGGCGGCATCCTCGAGGATCCGTGGGCGGAAGCGGAAGAAGACATGTGGCGTTGGAGTGTCTCGCCGGAAGCCGCGCCGGAGCAGCCGACCTATGTCGAGCTGACCTTCGACAAGGGCGATATCGTGGCCATCGACGGCGAACCCCTGAAGCCGCACGAAGTGTTGTCCAAGCTCAACCAGATGGGCGGCGACAACGGCATCGGGCGTCTCGATATCGTCGAGAACCGTTACGTGGGCATGAAGTCGCGCGGCTGCTACGAGACGCCGGGGGGCACCATCATGCTACGCGCGCATCGCGCCATCGAGTCACTCACGCTCGACCGCGAGGCGGCGCACCTCAAGGATGAGCTGATGCCCAAGTACGCCGAGGTCATCTACAACGGCTACTGGTGGAGCCCGGAGCGCAAGATGCTGCAGGCTGCCATCGATGCCACGCAGGACAACGTCAACGGCGTGGTGCGGATGAAGCTCTACAAGGGCAGCGCCACGGTCGTGGGGCGCAAATCGGAGCAGTCGTTGTTCGATGCCTCGATCGCCACGTTCGAGGACGATGCCGGCGCCTACGACCAGAAGGATGCCGAGGGCTTCATCAAGCTCAACGCGCTTCGCCTGCGGATCGCCGCCGGCAAGGGGCGTCAGGCCGACTGATCGTCTTCGGGCCGGCGCGCGCGTGTCGCGCCGGCCTCCACGCGCAGGGAGAATGTCATGCTCAAGAAGTTGATCGACGGGCTGTTTCGCAGCGGCAACGTCAACGACGAGGAGATTCCCGCCACCGACTATGAAGGTTTCCTGATCACCCCGGACCCGCAGGATGTCGGCGGTCAGTACCGTGTCAGCGGCTGGATTCGCAAGCCCGTCGAGGGAGGCGAAACGCGCGAGCATCGCTTCGAGCGCTCGGATGTCGTCTCCAGCCGCGAGGATTGCATCCAGCTCACGCTGCGCAAGGCCCAGCGTTTCATCGATGATACGGGTGACGCCATGTTCGATGAGCGCTGAGACGTCGAGCGTGTCAGGCCGTCGTGGCAATAAAAGCGGCATCTTGCGATAGCGCCGCTACCCTTGAGGTGGCGGCGTTGTCGTTGGTATCCGCCACCACCGACCCGCTCGTGCCTGGAACTCGCCCCCGGGGCGATGGCCTAAGGCCCTGTATTTTCCGATGGAGCTGCGCATGATTACCGTGCATCATCTCGACAATTCCCGCTCGTTGCGCATCGTCTGGCTGCTGGAAGCACTGCAGCAACCCTATGAACTGGTGACGCACCATCGCGACCCCCAGACGCTGCTGGCCCCGGAAAGCCTCAAGCGGCTTCATCCTCTCGGCAAGGCGCCGTTGATCGTCGATGAGGGGCTGACCGTGGCCGAGTCCGGCGCGATCATCGATTATCTGATCGAACGCTATGACGACGGTCGACTCGCACCCGCTCCGGGCACGCCCGAGCATCGCGATTACCGCTATTGGCTGCATTACGCCGAAGGGTCCGCCATGCCACCCTTGGTGATGCATCTGGTGTTTTCCCGCCTGGGCAAGCCACCGGTTCCGGCGTTGCTGCGTCCCTTGGCGGGCAAGCTGGGGCAGGGCGTGCAAGCCAAGTTCCTCGACCCCGAAATCGAGCGCCATCTGGCTTTCTGGGAAACGACGCTCGGCGAGCATGCCTGGTTTGCGGGATCGACGTTCACGGCGGCGGACATTCAAATGAGCTTCCCCGTGCTGGCGGTCGAGTCGCGGCGGGGGCTCGCGGGCTTTCCGGCCATCGGCGAGTGGCTGACTCGCATACGTGCCCGGGCCGATTATCAGCGCGCCGTGGAGCAGACCGGCGAGCTGAACCTGAGTGCGACACGCTGAGAGGAGGTGAACGATCATGACAAGTCATCGTTGGATGTATGGGGCGGTCTTGATGGTGCTCGCGCTTCCCGCCATCGCTGTCGCCCAGACGACGTCGCACCGAGATGACGACGGCGCTCTCGGGGAGCCCGGCGTCATGGACTGCGATGTCCTGCAGGATGAGATCGAAGCCAAGATTCGTGCCAATGGTGTCGACGAGTTCCAGCTCGATCTCATCGCCAGCGCGCGTGTCGACGAGGATGGGGTCCGCGAAGGGGATCCGCTGGCCGGGGGCGAGGTGGTGGGCAGCTGCGATGGCGGCTCACGCAAGGTGATCTATCGGCGCGGCGCGCAAGGCAGCGGGGCGATGTCCAGCGAGGATGCCGCGCTGCCGCCCCGGGAGGCGAGCAGCGAGCCGGGAGAGGGCGATACACGGCCTGCCGAGGCCCCGTCACCGTAATCGTCGACGCCACTTCCCGCCCATCGCCGCGGTTGGCTACCATGAGGCCTTTTCAGCAGGAGTCTGCCGTGAAGGCCCTATTGCTTTCCGCTTATGCCGCCATGAGTCATCGCCACTGGGCGGAGGGGCTGCAGCAGCAGTTCGCCGAATTCGACTGGCGATGCCTGGCATTGCCGCCTCGGCACTTTTCCTGGCGGATTCGCGGCAATCCGCTGACGTGGCTCGGGCAGGCGAGTGAATGCCTTGCCGACGAGCATGATCTGGTCGTGGCCACGTCGATGGTCGATCTGGCGACCCTGGTGGGGCTGTTTCCCTCGTTGGGGCGGGCGCGCAAGGTCGTGTATTTCCATGAAAATCAGTTCGCTTACCCGTTGCCCAAGGGGCAGCGGGTGCAGGCGGAACCCCTGATGGTCAACCTCTATGCGGCTCTGGCGGCGGATGTCGTGGTGTTCAACAGTGCCCACAACCGCGACAGCTTCCTCGTCGGCGCGCGCACTTTCCTGTCGCGCATGCCCGAACGGCTACCGCTGTCGGCACTGTTGTCGCGCCTGGCCGAGAAGGCCGTGATTCTTCCCGTGCCCTTGCCCGAGCAGACACCACGCCCGGCGGGGCGCGGGCGGCGTCTGCTGTGGAATCACCGCTGGGAATACGACAAGAACCCCGAGATGTTTTTCGCCGCGCTGCAGGCACTGGCGAACCGCGGCATCGAGTTCGAGGTAGCGGTGGTGGGGCAGCAGTTCCGCGATCAACCGCCGATCTTCGAGGCGGCGCGGGCCTGGCTGGGAGATCGCGTGGTCAGCTGGGGCGAGCAGCCCGGCGATGCCTACCGTGAGGTCCTCGACGGTGCCGATATCGTGGTGTCCACGACCGATCATGAATTCCAGGGGCTGGCGGTCATGGAGGCGGTGACCCATGGCTGCGTGCCGCTGGTGCCGGAGCGCCTGTGCTTTCCCGAATATTACCCGCCTGAATGTCGGTACGCCGGCGACCAGGCCGCGCTCGAGGCCCGCCTGGCCGAGTGGCTGACTCAGCCGGCGACGCGCCCCGCCTTGCCCGATGCGCGTGCCTGGCAATGGCCGGCGTGGCGTGCGGCGTATCGCGACGTGTTGCGCGGTGCGTAAAAGGATCAGGCCAGTTCGGTCTTGTCCTTGTACTCGCAGAGATCCTCGATCACGCAGCTTCCGCAACGCGGCTTGCGAGCCACGCAGGTGTAGCGCCCGTGAAGGATGAGCCAGTGATGCGCATCGTGCAGGAATTCCCTGGGGACGTGGCGCATCAGTTTCTGCTCGACCTCGAGCACGTTCTTGCCTGGCGCGATGCGCGTGCGGTTGGCGACCCGGAAGATATGCGTATCCACCGCCATGGTCGGCTGCCCGAAGGCGGTATTGAGGATCACGTTGGCGGTCTTGCGGCCGACACCGGGTAGCGCTTCCAGTGCCTCGCGGGTATCCGGCACCTCGCCACCGTGCCGTTCGAGCAGCAGGTGGCAGGTTTTCATCAAGTTATCGGCCTTGCTGTTGTACAGGCCGATGGTCTTGATCTTGTCCTTGAGACCTTCCAGGCCCAGGTCGAGGATGCCCTGCGGCGTATTGGCCACCGGGAACAGGCGCGCGGTGGCCTTGTTGACTCCCACGTCCGTGGCCTGGGCGGAAAGCAGTACCGCCGTCAACAGCTCGAATGGCGTTTGCCAATGCAGCTCCGTCGTCGGCGTGGGGTTGTGATCGCGCAGGCGCGAAAAGATCTCGTGGCGTTTTTGAGCGTTCATGAGCGAATCAAGGCGATGAAGAGGAATCGAGGGCGTCACGGGCGGCATCGAGCATGCGCTGGGCCTCTTCGACCTGGCCGTGGGCGGCCTCGCGGCTGGCGGCATCGCCGTGTCGCTCGGCGTGGGCGACCTGCTGGCGGGCCTTGCGCAATGACTGCTCGGCGGCTTTGACGGCCATGCGCCGATGATGCGTAACGGAGGTGTCGGCGTGCCTTGTCTGGGCGTTGCCGAGCTGCCGGTCGATGTCCGTCAGGCGCGATGTCAGCGTCTCGGCGCGTTCATCGAGCGCCCGGCGTGTCTCCGCGTCCAGTGGATCGCGCTGGCGCTGGCGCTCCACACGCTTGAGGCCGGCGACCAGCGTGGCGCGCGTCGCCTTGAGAGACGTGGCATCCACGCCGGCGGTGGCCTCCTGCGGCGTCGGCTTGGCAGGGGCGGTCTCGCGTGTGGTCTTTGCCGCCAGGGCCGCCTGGCGACGTTCGCGCTTGCGGCGTTTCTCCTCGGCCTGGCGCTGGAGACGTCGCTGACGCGCCTCGTGGCGTTGCCGGCCCAGTTCGGCACGCCTGGTCAGGTAGGCGTCCTGCTGGGCGCGAGTTTCTGCCGCGACCCATTCGGGGTGCGGCAGGATGTCGATGCAGTCGACCGGGCAGGGCGCGACGCACAGCTCGCAGCCGGTGCATTCCCCGGCGATGACGGTGTGCATCTGCTTGGCCGCGCCGAGGATGGCATCCACCGGACATGCCTGGATGCACTTGGTGCAGCCGATGCATTCCGCTTCGCGAATGAAGGCGACCTTGGGCGACTCCGCGGGCTGCGCGAGGGGCTGTGGCGTCTGGCCGGTCAGCTCGGCCAGACGTATCACGGTCGCCTCGCCGCCGGGCGGGCACTTGTTGATCGCCTCGCCGGCGGCGATGCCTTCGGCATAGGGACGACAGCCGGGATGCCCGCACTTGCCGCATTGGGTCTGCGGCAGTGCGGCATCCAGCGTCTCGATGAGCGCGGCGTTAGCGGACACCATGCCTCCTCAGGACACCCGCTGGCCGGGCTCCGCCCCGTTGTCAGGTGACAGCAGATAGATGCCGCCCTCCTTGTCGCCGGCGGCCAGCACCATGCCTTCCGAAACGCCGAAACGCATCTTGCGCGGTGCCAGATTGGCGACCATGACGGTCAGGCGGCCTTCCAGCGCCTCGGGCGCATAGACGGCGCGAATGCCCGAGAAGACCGTCCGCGTTTCGCCGCCCAGGTCGAGCGTCAGCTTGAGGAGCTTCTTGGCGCCCTCGACGTATTCGGCCTTGGCGATGCGCACGATGCGCAGGTCGAGCTTGGCAAAATCGTCGAAGCCGATCTCGTCGGCGATCGGATCGTCGGCGAGGGGGCCCTTGGCCTGTTCCTTGAGCTTCTGCTCTTCGGCGAGGACTTCCTTGGACGCCTCGGTCATCGACGCGATCTTGTCGGTATCGACACGTGTCATCAGCGGCTTGAACTTGGCGATCGCGTGGTCCTCGAGCAAGGTGCGGCGGCTTTCCCAGTCGAGCGACTCGATCTGCAGGAAGTCGCGTGCCTGCTCGGCCATCGCCGGCACCACGGGCTGCAGGTAGACCATCAGGATGCGGAACAGGTTGATGCCCACCGAGCAGATGTCGAGCACCTCCTGCTCGCGGCCTTCTTCCTTGGCCAGCACCCAGGGCGCCTTGTCGGCGATGTAGGCATTGGCTTCGTCGGCCAGGTCCATGACCTTGCGCATGGCGCGGGCGAATTCGCGCGCCTCGTAATCGGCGGCGATGGCCTCGCCGGCCTCCACGAAGCGGGCTACCAGCTCGGGCTCGGCACAGTGCGCGGCGAGTCGGCCGGCACCCAGCTTCTTGACGAAGCCGGCACAGCGACTGGCGATGTTGACGACCTTGCCGACCAGATCCGCGTTCACGCGCGAGGCGAAGTCCTCGAGGTTGAGGTCCAGATCGTCGACGCCAGCGGTGAGCTTGGCGGCGAAGTAGTAGCGCAGGTACTCGGGGTTGAGGTATTCGGCATAGGTCTGCGCCTTGATGAAGGTCCCGCGGGACTTGGACATCTTGGCGCCGTTGACGGTGACGAAGCCGTGGCAGTTGACGCCGGTCGGCGTGCGCAGCCCAGCGCCCTCGAGCATGGCCGGCCAGAACAGGGCGTGGAAGTAGACGATGTCCTTGCCGATGAAGTGATAGACCTCCGCGTCCGAGTCGCGGCGCCAGTAGCTGTCGAAGTCAATGCCCTCACGCTCGCAGAGGTTCTGGAAGCTGGCCAGGTAACCGATCGGCGCGTCCAGCCAGACATAGAAATACTTGCCCGGCGCGTCGGGGATCTCGAAGCCGAAATAGGGGGCATCGCGCGAGATGTCCCACTCGTTGAAGCCCGATTCGAACCATTCGAGCAACTTGTTGCGGATCTGCGGCTGGACGTGGCCGCCGTCGATCCAGCCCTTCATGAAGTCGGCGAAGTCGGGCAGCTTGAAGAAGAAGTGCGTCGAGCTGCGCACCTCGGGCGTGGCACCGCTGATCGCCGAGACCGGATCGATCAGCTCGGCCGGCGTATAGGTGGCTCCGCACGCCTCGCAATTGTCGCCGTACTGATCGCCCGCCCCGCATTTGGGGCAGGTGCCCTTGATGAAACGGTCGGCGAGGAACAGGCCCTTCACCGGGTCGTACATCTGCTCGATGTCACGCGTCGAGATATGGCCGGCGTCACGCAGCGCCGTGTAGATGCGCTCGCTGTGCTGACGGTTCTCTTCCGAGTGGGTGGAATAGTAATTGTCGAATGCCACCCCGAAGCGGGCGAAGTCGGCCTGGTGTTCGGCGCTGACCTTGCTGATCAGTTGTTCCGGAGTGATGCCTTCTTGCTCCGCGCGCAGCATGATCGCGGTGCCATGGGCGTCATCCGCACACACGTAATGACACTCGTGGCCGCGGCTCTTCTGGAAGCGCACCCAGATATCGGTCTGGATGTACTCGAGCAGGTGGCCCAGATGGATCGAGCCGTTGGCATAAGGCAGGGCACTGGTGACCAGGATCTTGCGCTTGGCGTTGGCGGTAGTCGGCATGGCGGCTCTAGTGACTGAAATCGGGAACAAGAAAAGGTGTCTCGAACGACATCGACGAAAAGGCGATTGTAGCCCGCTTGGCGCTTGGCTGCATCCGTGGCGCCACGCGACGCCCGGGTGGCGCGTGCTCAGTTCGCCGGCCAGCCGCCTTGACGTATGGCCGGGCGGCCGGCGACGCCGGGGTTGTAGAGATATAGCCAGGCGGGGCCGAACGTCGTGGCATGCACGCTGCGGTCATAGGTGCCCCGGGACGGGGCGCGCACGCGGTAATCTTCCAGCCGGTCGAGCGCTGCCAGGCCGCTGGCATTGACCCGATAGACCTCCACCTCGATGCCGCGCGACGGCTCTTGCTTGGCACCGGGGCAATGGCCCAGGTCGTAGAGGGTGATATGGGTCAGGGTGTCGCGGCCGAGGTACTCGGCGTCCTGCAGCCAGTGATGATTGTGCAGACCACGCTTGAGCGTGCCATAAACGGCGACCAGCGGTGTGCGGCGAATGGCGAGAGCGGGTGAATGCATGGCGACCTTGCGTTGACGGCGACGCGGGTTCAGCGCTCGGCGTGAGCGTCGTCCCGATAGACGAGGAAGTTGTCGAGGCCCTGGTCGGCGAGCCGAAGCGCCTGCATCTTGCTCATCACGCCCTGGGCGCAATAGAGCGCGTAGCGTTGCCGGCCTGAAAGCTGCGCGGCGCGTGCGGCGAGTTCGTAAAACGGAATCGCCAGCGGCTCGCCATGCGGCAGCTTCAGCGGTGCGGCATCGCGTTCGTCGGGGTGGCGAATGTCGATCACCGTGACGTCCTCGGCTGCGCGCAGCGCGTCGGCGGAGGCGATCACGGGAACATCCAGCGGCCGTGACGGCGGTGCATCGAGGAGGCGATCCACCCGGGTGCGACTCGCGGCCTCCAGGGCGGCATCGAGGACGCCCATGTCGAAATCGGCCTCGGCGGCCTCGATCTGGGCGAGCTTGGGGCGCGTGTTGGGGCGCCGTGAAATCGTGCCGCAATATTCCGGCAGGCGTTCGGCATGCTCGGCCGTGCCGATGCGCTGAGCATCCTCGATGATGCGCTGCTTGTCATCGGCGATGAGCGGACGCAGCACGGGGCGCTCGCTGACGCGATCGATCAGCCCCAGGTTGGTGACGCTCTGGCTGGAGACCTGGGCCAGGGCGTCCCCGGTGATCAGGGCGGGAATGCGTGCCCGCGCCGCAACGCGATTGGCGGCGCGCAGCATCATCCGCTTGAGCACGACCCCCGCCAGGCCGGCAGGCACGCGTCGCTGGATCTCGTCGAGCACCTCCTCGAACGGCACGCTGATGAAATGCACGCGATGAGAGGCGCTATAGCCTTGCCACACGCGATGGACGACCTCGCGTACGGTGCGTTCATGCGCGGCCCCGCCGAGATTGAAGAACAGGTAGTGGGTCTTGAGGCCACGGCGAATCATGCGCCAGGCGGCTACCGGGGAATCGTAGCCGCCCGAGATGAGCGCCAGCGCCTGACCCTGGGTACCCAGCGGATAGCCGCCCAGGCCGGGAAGGCGCCGTGTGACCAGGCGCAGATGCTGGTCCTGCAGTTCGAGAGTGACATCCACGTCGGGCTGCGTGAGATCCACCTTGGCCTGCGGAGCGGCGGCAAGAAGGGCGCCTCCCAGGTAACGCTCGAGCTCCGCCGAGGTGAAGTCATGTTGTCCTCGGCGCTTGACGCTGACCCGAAAGCGCTGGCCTGCCAGTGCCTCCTGCCATAACGCCGCCAGGTGTGCGGCGGTGTCACCGAAAGAGGTGAACGTATAGGCCTCGATCACCAGCGTCTCGTGAATGCCGGAGGTGCGGGACAAGACGCCTTCCACCCGTTCGCGGGTCGTCTCGTCGATGGGGCGGCGAATGCGTACCTCCAGCGCATCCCAGCAGTCGGCGATGCGTACATCGGGCACCAGGGGCGCAAGGCTGTTGCGCAGGTTGGTGCGCAGGCAGCGGACCATCTCCTTGCGCACGGGCCGTGACTTGATGGTGATCTCGGGGAACAGCTTGACGCGATACCGCATGTGATTCATGTCGACTGACGATGGGCGCGCCATGGTAGCAAGGTGCCGGAGGGCTCGCCAGTTGTCCCCGGAGGCGCAGGGGGGCCGTGACGATCATGCTCGATGTTACCGACCGGTGGCGCTATGTTGAGAAATGTGTGCTGTCGCCACGCCCGAGCGCACATGAATTTGATACCATCGACACGTTCGTGATCCGCGCCGTGGTGGGCGCTTCTTTATGGGCAGGGATAAGCGCATGTTTCTCGACGATTTTTACACCGTGACCGATGACCGGCTATGCATCACCGCCGAGCAGGCGAGCCGCTTCGCCAAGTGTATCGCTGGCGATTACAATCCCATTCACGACCCGGACGCGCGCCGGTTCTGCGTGCCGGGCGATTTGCTGTTCGCGCTGGTGATGGCGCGCTTCGGTCTGGCGCAGCGAATGACCTTCCATTTCAAGGGCATGGTCGGCGACAGCGTGCCGTTGTGCTTCGCACAGCACGGCGATACGGTCAGCGTGACCGATCACCACGGCAAGGTGTACCTGGAGGTCGAGCGCGGAGGCGACATTACCCGTGACGCAGGTGTCATCGAAGCCTTCACGCGTCGCTATGTGGCCTTTTCGGGGCGCAACTTCCCGCATTATCTCAAGCCGCTGATGGAAGAGCAGGGCGTGATGTTCAACCCCCAGCGCCCCCTGGTGATATACGACAGCATGGGCTTCTCGTTGTCGCGCCTGGATGTCGCCGAGGCGGGCGTTGCCTTCACGGGGGCGACGCTGGATGTCACCGGCAAGCGTGGCGATGCCTTGCTGCAATTCCAGATGACCGATGGCGACACCGTCATCGGCCATGGCTCCAAGAAGCTGGTGGTCAGCGGATTGCGCGAGTACGACCCGCCGGTCATGGATGCCTTCGTCGAGCAGTTCATGAGCCTCAAGGCGCACTCCGCGACGACCGGCTGAGGGCCGCTGCATTCGCCCCGCGGTCTCTGCCTCGATTCAAGGGTGCAACCCTCGTGCGTCTGGCCTGTCACATGTCATGTCATCCCCAAGTCACAGGAGCGAGCCTTGAGTCTCGAAGGTATTCAGCAATTCTTTCAACGCATGCTGGACGCGCCGCAGTCGTCCCGACGTCAGGTCACGCTGGAGCTGGCGGTGGCGGCGCTGTTGTGTGAAATCATGCGTGCCGACTTCGAACATGATCCACGCGAGAAGGCGCTATTGCGCGAGCTTCTGACCGCGCGCTTGCGCGTCAGCGCCGAGGAAGTCGAGGAGTTGATGGCGCTGGCCGAGGCGGAGGTCGAGCAGGCCGTCGACCATTACGAGTTCGTCAGGTTGATTCGCGAGCATTACGACTACGAGGATCGCGTGGCCCTGGTCGCGCAAATGTGGCAACTGGCCTTCGCCGACGGCGAGCTCGATGCCCTGGAGGAGCACCGCATCCGGCGCCTTGCGGATCTGCTTTACGTCAGTCACGGCGATTTCATTCGCACCAAGCTCGAGGTGATGCCCGACGGTTGATGCGTCGCTCAAAAAGTTGACTGAAACGCTTGGGTAAGTGCCCTCGCCGGACGTTATACTGGGCGGCAGATGGCGTCGCGTTCCGGCGCCAGGCAGACAAGGCATACCGTTGAAAGGAGAGTTGCTGTGATCGAGGGCGTGAAGCATATCGTCGCCGTGGCATCGGGCAAGGGGGGCGTCGGCAAGTCCACCGTGACCGTCAACCTGGCCCTGGCGATGGCGGCCGAGGGGTACCGGGTGGGGTTGCTCGATGCCGATATCTACGGCCCCAGCCAGGCCCAGATGCTGGGCATCGCCCCGGGGGTGCGTCCGCAGCCGGCGGGTGAAAATGCCTTCGCGCCGCTCGAGGCGCACGGTCTGCAGGCCATGTCCATGGCGTTCATGGTGGATATCGACGAGCCCATGGTCTGGCGTGGCCCGATGGTGGCCGGCGCTTTCCAGCAACTGCTCAATCAGACCGACTGGAAGGACCTCGACTACCTCTTCATCGACATGCCGCCCGGCACGGGGGATGTGCAATTGACGCTGGCGCAGAAGGTGCCGGTCAGCGGGGCGGTGATCGTGACCACGCCGCAGGACATCGCGCTGCTGGATGCCAAGAAGGGCATCGAGATGTTTCGCAAGGTCAATGTGCCGGTGCTGGGCGTGGTCGAGAACATGAGCCTGCACGTCTGCTCGCAGTGCGGCCACCAGGAGCCGATCTTCGGCAGTGGCGGCGGCGAACGAATCGCCGAGCGCTATCAGACGAAACTGCTGGGCCAGCTCCCCCTGGATGGCACGATCCGCGAACAGGTCGACGGCGGGAAGCCCAGCGTCATCGCCGACCCCGAGGGCAGCGTGGCGCAGACGTTTCGCCAGGTGGCGCGTGCCGTCGCCGAAGGCATCGACGCCCAGGCCGATGAGTCGCCGACGATCAGCTTCGGCGAATGATGTGATGAGCGCCGCGTTGGCGTGATGCGACAGGGCCGTTATCATAACGGCCCTTCGTGTTGGCGGTTACGCGCCGACTCCACCGCGTCAGCGCACGCACCGAGCAGGAAATTTCAATGAGCATCAAATCCGATAAATGGATTCGGCGCATGGCCGAGCGTGAGGGCATGATCGAGCCGTTCGAAGAGGATCAGGTCCGCTACGTGAACGAGCGGCGGGTGATCTCCTACGGGACGTCCAGCTATGGCTACGACGTGCGCTGTGCCGATGAATTCAAGGTGTTCACCAACATTCACTCGGCGGTGGTCGACCCCAAGGGCTTCGACGAGAAGAGCTTCGTCGACGTCAAGGGCGATGTCTGCGTGATTCCGCCCAACTCGTTCGCCCTGGCGCGCACCGTGGAGTATTTCCGTATTCCGCGCAGCGTCCTGACGATCTGCCTGGGCAAGTCCACCTATGCGCGTTGCGGCATCATCGTCAACGTCACTCCGCTGGAGCCGGAGTGGGAAGGGCATGTGACCCTGGAATTCTCCAACACCACCAACCTGCCCGCACGCATCTATGCCAACGAAGGCGTGGCACAGATGCTGTTCCTGGAATCCGATGAAGTCTGCGACGTTTCCTACAAGGATCGCGGCGGCAAATACATGGGCCAGCGTGGCGTGACCCTGCCACGTACTTGATCGGAAGCGTATCCGTCGGGGCTGTCCAGGCCTCTGACGCGGGAAGCAAAACGCCCCACGGCCAGCGGCCGTGGGGCGTTTTGCAGTGATCTCCGCAAGCGTTTACGCGTCGATATCCTCGTCGAGCTCTTCCGCGGCATCCTCGTGCGACATCCGCAGTCCGGTGGGCGGCAGCGGCATGTTGTCGAACAGGGCGCCCTCGGCGCCGAGCCGCAGGCGGCCTTCGAGGAACCAGCGCGCGGCGATGGGATAGATCAGGTGCTCGCGGGCCTGGACCTTCTCGACCAACGTCTCCAGGGACTGGTTCTCCCCGACCTTGACCACGGCCTGCATCACGACCGGGCCGCCGTCGAGTTCCTCGGTGACGAAATGCACGCTGGCGCCATGTTCGGCGACGCCATCGTCAAGCGCTCGCTGATGCGTGTGCAGCCCCTGATACGCGGGCAGCAGCGAGGGGTGGATGTTGAGCACGCGACCGGCATAGCGGTGGACGAACATCGGGGTGAGAATGCGCATGAAGCCGGCCAGGACGATCAAGTCGGGCGCATGGCGATCGATGACCTTGATCAGCGCTCGGTCATAGGCCTCGCGGTCGTCGTATTCCTGATGGGGCAACACCACGGCGTCGATGCCGGCTTCCTTGGCGCGCACCAGGCCGTAGGCGTCGCCGCGATTGGAGATCACGGCAACGATCTCGCCGCCCAGCTCGTCGTGTCGTTGCGCATCGATCAGGGCCTGAAGGTTGCTGCCGTTGCCTGAAATCAGCACCACGACGCGACGCTTGTCCACCGGTTCGGGGGTGAAGCCGTTGGTGTCGGCTTCGGCGTTATCGGCGTGAGGCATGTCGTTCATCAGCGGACGTTCTCCAATCGCACTTGTTCTTCCTCATCCTGGCGCGGGACGATCTCGCCGAGACGATGCACCGTTTCGCCGGCCGCTTCGAGCGCGGCCTGGGCGCGCTCGGCCTGAGCGGCGGGGACGACGACGACCATGCCGATACCGCAATTGAGCACGCGATGCATTTCGTGTTCGTCGACGTTGCCTTCGCGCTGCAGCCAGTCGAAGACCGCGGGACGCGTCCAGCTGGCCGCATCGATGCGTGCCGCGAGCGTATCGGGCAGCACGCGGGGCACGTTCTCGAGCAGGCCCCCGCCGGTGATGTGGGAGAGCGCGTGGACGGTCACGTCGCTGTCCTTGATCAGCGACAGCAGCGACTTCACGTAAATGCGGGTCGGCGCGAGCAGGGCGTCGCGCAGGGGAACGCCGTCGATCTCCTGCTCGAGGTCGGCCTGGCCCCGCTCGATGATCTTGCGGATCAGCGAGTAGCCGTTGGAATGCGGGCCGGAAGACGCCAGGCCCAACAGCACGTCGCCCTCGGCGACGCGGCTGCCATCGAGAATCTCGGACTTCTCGACCACGCCGACGCAGAAGCCGGCCAGATCGTAATCGCTGCCCGCGTACATGCCGGGCATTTCCGCGGTCTCGCCGCCGATCAGCGCGCATCCGGCCTGGGCGCAACCTTCGCCGATGCCGGTGACGACGTCGGCGGCGATATCGACATCCAGCTTGCCGGTGGCATAGTAGTCGAGGAAGAACAAGGGTTCGGCGCCGGCGACGACCAGGTCGTTGACGCACATGGCCACCAGATCGATGCCGATGGTGTCATGGCGTGCGAGGTCCATGGCCAGACGAAGCTTGGTGCCGACGCCGTCGGTGCCGGAGACCAGCACCGGCTCGCGATAACCGGTGGGCAATTGGCACAGCGCGCCGAAGCCTCCCAGACCGCCCATCACTTCGGGGCGGGAGGTACGCTTGGCGACGCCCTTGATGCGTTCGACGAGCGCGTTGCCGGCGTCGATGTCCACGCCAGCATCCTTGTAGCTGAGCGATGCGCGGGAAGAGGAGGGCGTGTCCGAACTGCGAGTCATGGGCATTCCTGTCAACAGTGAGCCGGTCGCGGAGGCGACCGAGCGAAGCCGATGGCGCCGCCTGGCGCCCGAGGCCAGAGCGGAATAAGGGAAGCCCGCATTGTAGCATTGCCCCACGGGAGGCGCATCGCCCACCGGGGCGTGTAGAATCGGTATCAATGAAATCGGAGATGGCATCGTAATGACACGCATACAATGGTGGGGACTGCTGGGCGCGGCGGGGCTGGTTTGGCTGCTCGTCCTGCTGGAGCCGATTTTGATGCCGTTTTTCGTGGGCATGATACTGGCCTACCTGGGCGATCCGGTGACCGACTGGCTGGAGGCGCGCGGTCTTTCCCGGCGTCTGTCGGTGAGCGTGGTGTTTCTGGTCCTGGCGTTGAGTATCGTCCTGGCGTGCCTGGTCTTGATTCCTTTGCTGGGGCGCCAGTTGGCGCAGTTGGCCGAATCGTTCCCGGCCATCTTCAATTGGGTGCAGACCACGGTGCTGCCGGAAGTCCAGTCGCTGACCGGCGTCGATCTCAGCGCCGACTTCGATCAGCTGCGCAGCACCTTGATGGACAACTGGCGGGAAACCGGTACCGTGGCGGCGGCCGTTCTGGCACAGGCATCCAAGTCGGGCATGGCAGTGGCGGTCTGGCTGGGCAACCTGGCGTTGATTCCCGTCACGACCTTTTATTTCCTGCTCGACTGGGATCGGCTCAAGGCGCGTCTGCGTGATCTGATGCCGCGTCATGTCGAGCCGACGATCACGCGCCTGGGGCGTGAGTGCGACGAGGTGCTGTCGGCCTTCCTGCGCGGACAGCTGCTGGTGATGCTCAGTCTGGCGGTGATCTACGCCGTGGGCTTGAGCCTGCTCGGCCTGCGTTTCGGGTTGTTGATCGGATTGGTGGCGGGGCTGGCCAGCATCGTGCCGTATCTCGGCGTGATCGTGGGGATCAGCATCGCCGCGCTGGTGGCATTCTTCCAGTTCGGTGAATGGCTGCCGCTGCTGGGCGTCGCCCTCGTGTTCGGCGTCGGTCAGGTCGTCGAAAGCACATTGCTTCAGCCGGTCCTGCTGGGAGACAAGATCGGTCTGCATCCGATTGCGGTCATCTTCGCGGTCCTGGCGGGCGGGCAGCTGTTCGGATTCACCGGCATCCTGTTGGCATTGCCGGTCGCCGCCATCGTCATGGTAGTATTGCGCTACCTTCATGAGCGCTATAAAAACAGTCGCTTATACGATAATTCCCGCCACGCTGGCGCCTCGAACGGAGGCGATGAGGAAACGTCATGACCGGGCCCGCGCAGCTGCCACTGGGAGTGGGGCTGAGTGACGACGCAACGTTTGCCAATTTTCACTCGCGTGGCAATGCGCCATTGCTCGAACGCTTGCGCGGTCAGCTCGACGTGGACGGCGAGCCGTTTCTCTTCTTGTGGGGCGCGCCGGGCAGCGGACGCAGCCATCTGCTGCAGGCGGCGTGTCACGAAGCCGGCGATCGCGGCGACCGCGCGCTGTACCTGCCTCTGCACGACCTCGGTCATTTCCCGCCCCACATGCTGGAAGATCTCGAGCGCCTCGACCTGGTGGCGATCGACGATCTGAGTGCGGTGCTGGGCCGCAAGCGCTGGGAAGAAGGGCTTTTTCACTTCTTCAATCGCATGCGCGATGCCGACAAGCGTCTGGTGATCGCTGCCGATGCCGCGCCACGCCAGCTCTCCACCGTACTGCCCGATCTCGCCTCGCGCCTGACCTGGGGCGTGACCTTTCACGTCGCCCCGCTGGACGATGCGGGGCGGTTCGAGGCCCTGCAGCTGCGCGCGCGAGTGCGTGGCATGCAGCTGCCCGACGAAGTGGCGCGCTACATCCTGCATCGTGGGCCGCGCCAGTTGCCGGCGTTGTTCGATGCCCTGGCGCGGCTCGATCGTGCCTCTCTCTCCGCCCAGCGCAAGTTGACCATTCCCTTCGTCAAGCAGGCGCTGGGCTGGTAGCGCGACGGTTCATGCGTCGTCGCCGTTGAGCGTGGCAAGGAGCCGGCGTGCGCCACCCTGCCGACGGTGCTCGCCCAGCCAGATGCCCTGCCAGGTGCCCGTGGCCAATCGGCCATTGTCGACGGCGAGCGTGACTTGCGTGCCGAAGAGACTGGCCAGCACATGTGCCGGCATGTCGTCCGGCCCTTCCAGCGTGTGCTGCATGCCGTCGATGCCCTGGGGAGCGAGCCGTTCGGCGTAGAGTGCCATGTCGTGACGCACGTCGGGATCGGCGTTTTCGTTGAGGGTCAGCGAGGCGGAGGTATGCAGCAACTGCAGGTGGAGCAGGCCGAGACGCACGTCGGCGAGCACCGGCAGTTGCTCGAGGATCTCGTCGGTGACGAGGTGAAAGCCTTGCCGACGGGGACGCAGGGTCAGCGTGGTGCGGTACCACATGTTCATTCCTCCCGATGCGTGGTGGTCGGCGCCTTGAAAGGCGCCCTGGGCAGCACAATCCTATATCGACAGTCACCGGGCGTGCGTGCCTCGGCGTGTCTATCGTCATGATCGCCGACATCGATTGGCATCGCCATGATGCGGCCCGCACACTGGTGACCTCAACCGAGAGGAGGCTGTCATGAGCGAGACGCGCATCGAACGCGATAGCATGGGGGAGCTCGAGGTTCCCGCCGACGCGCTGTATGGCGCACAGACGCAACGTGCCATCAACAATTTTCCCATCAGCGGCCAGGCGATGCCGGCTGAGTTCATCCAGGCCGTGGCGCGGATCAAGCTGGCGGCAGCGCAGGTCAATCGCGATCTCGGCCTGCTCGATGACGAGCGTGCCGAGGCGATCGCCGCCGCTGCCCAGCGTCTCGTCGATGGCGAGCATGCCGACCAGTTTCCGATCGATGTGTTCCAGACCGGGTCGGGCACCTCGACCAACATGAACGTCAACGAGGTGATTGCGCACCTGGCGGCTCGGGCGGGCACCGAGGTGGGACCCAACGATCACGTCAACATGGGGCAGTCGAGCAACGACGTGATTCCCACGGCGCTGCACTTGTCGGCGGCGCTGGCGGTCGAGCACGACCTGCTGCCTGCATTGCGCCATCTGCAGTCGGCCATCGATGCCAAGGCGCGCGACGTCGACGATGTCGTCAAGACCGGGCGCACCCACCTGATGGATGCCATGCCCGTCCGCATGAGCCAGGAACTGGGCGGGTGGTCCAATCAGATTGCCCAGGCCATCGAGCGGCTGGAAGGCACGCAGTCGCGTCTGGCGCGTCTGGCGCTCGGGGGCACGGCCGTGGGCACGGGGATCAATGCCCACCCCGAATTCGCCGAGCGCGTCGCCAAGGCGCTCAGCGAGCAGGCGGGACTGCGTCTGAGCCCCAACGACAGCTTCTTCGCCAGCCTGGGCTCGCAGGATGCCGCCGTCGAACTCTCCGGGCAATTGCGGACCTACGCCTGCGCGGTGATGAAGATCAGCAACGACCTGCGCTGGATGAACTCCGGTCCCTTGGCCGGGCTGGGCGAGATCGAGCTCGAAGCGTTGCAGCCGGGCAGCTCGATCATGCCGGGCAAGGTCAATCCCGTGATTCCCGAGGCGGCCGCGCAGACGGCGGCCCAGGTGATCGGGCTGGATAGCGCGGTCACGGTCGCAGGCCAGAGTGGCAACTTTCAGCTCAACGTCATGCTGCCGTTGATCGCCAGCAACCTGTTGACCTCGGTGCGCTTGATGTCACGGGCCAGCACGCTGCTCGCCGATCGTGCCATTGCCACGTTCAACGTGCGTCGCGACAACATCGAGGCACCGCTGTCGCGCAACCCCATCCTGGTCACGGCACTCAACTCGGTGATCGGCTACAACGCGGCGGCGCAGGTTGCCAAGAAAGCCTATCAGGCAGGGCGGCCGATCATCGACGTGGCCGAGGAGGAAACCGACCTGTCGCGCGAGGAACTCGAACGCCTGCTCGACCCCGCGCAACTGACGCATGGCGGGATCCCCGGATAAGGCAGGAGACAGCCGCCCTGGTGCCTGTCGTCGGCAGGCGCGTGGCGAGAAGCATCGGCATCGACATGGGCGCCCCCGGGGCGCCCATGTCGTGTGGACGTCAGTCGTCGTGCTTGACGGGCGCTTCGCCGCGTCGTTCGTGGGCTTCCTCGATGGTTTCCTCGGCATCCTGGCGTTCTTCGCGATCGGCCTCGGGACTGTCGTTTTCGTCGGCGCGTGCCGGGTGGTAGCGAAAGGTGGCGAGGATCGGGAAATGATCGGAGCCGAAGGCCGAGAGGCGCTGCAGGGCCACCAGGGTGAAATGTTCGCTGACGAAGACATGATCCAAGGGCCAGCGCAGCCATCGATACTCGGCATGAAAGGTGCTGTAGAGACCGCGACCCCGGCGTGGATCGAGCATCCCGCTGATGCGGCAGAACAGACGGGTCGTCTTCGACCATGCCACATCGTTGAGATCGCCGGCCACCAGAGTGGGGAGCCCCGAGTCGCGAATCGTCTGACCGACCAGCAAGAGTTCGGCATCCCGCCACAAGGATTCATCGCTTTCGCCGGGCGCAGGCGGCCTTGGGTGGACGGCGTGAAACCGCACACGGTCGCCGCTGGGAAGTTCGAACCAGCCGTGGATCGAGGGGATGTCATCCTGGATCAGCCACTCGATCTGAGGGTTGTGTACCGGCAGGCGAGAATACAGGTGCATGCCGTAAAGATTGTCGAGCGGAATCCGGGTGGCATACGGATGACTCTCGTCGAGCGTCTCGTCGAGGCGCTCCTGCCACCAGGCATCCGATTCCAGAGTCAGCACGATATCCGGGTCGGCCTCGCGGATCTGGCGCATGAGGGATGCCGACTGGCGGTTGCTGGTGAGAACATTGGCGACCAGCAGCGAGAATTGCCGCGAGGCATCTTCGCCGTCGGCATCGACCACATGACACCTGGCGAGCGGTGTCCAGTGATAAATGCTGCCGCCTTGTACTCCTATGACGATGAGCGCGGCGACTGCACCGACCCATCCCCAGACGCCCCATGGCAGGGTGGTCAGCAGGGCGAGGAGCGTCACGGCGGCGAGAATCGCCAGTTGCATGCGGGGAAAGTCGAAACCGCGTACCCACCAGTAGCGCAGGTTCAGCCACGGAATCGCCGTCGCCGCGAAGAGCAGTAGTGCCAGCAGTGCCAGCGTCGTCTCGATGATCGTTGTAATGGTCATGGCCTCGTTCTCGACGGCACCGGCTCCCGACAGCGAGCGGTGCGTTACCGTCCCTGGTAGCGTGAGTCTTGAGCGTATCAGGCCAGGCGGCCGTTGGGCCAAGATTCTTGCTGCGTCGCGCCTCAGGCGGCGTGTTCCCGGCGGTGACGCTCGAGATAAGTGGTCAGCCGCTCCTGCTGCGCAGCGTCGAGGCGTAGACCGAGTTTGGTGCGCCGCCAGAGGATGTCGTCTGTCGAGCGGGCCCATTCGTCGCGGACCAGATAATCGACCTCGGCCTGCGTCAGCCCGGCGCCGAAGGTATCGCCCAATTGAGCTTCGTGGGTCATGCCGTGCAGAAAGCGCAGGCAGAGCGAGCCATAGCTCGAAGCGAATCGTCGTGCGCGTGCTTCGCCAAGGAATGGGTAATCACGCACGAGTCGCATGGCAAAGGCTTCACGCGAATCGATGTCGCCCCCCGGCAGGACGGCGCCGGCGGTCCAGGCCTCGCCGATATCCTGGAAGTACGGTGACAGTTGCTCCAGCGCGGCTTCGGCCAGTTTGCGATAGGTCGTGATCTTGCCGCCGAAGACGGAAAGCAGTGGGGCGTCGCGTGCGTCGAGATCGAGCGTGTAATCACGCGTCATCGCCGACGGGTCGGCGGACTCGTCATCGCACAATGGACGCACACCGGAAAAGGTGGCGATGACATCCTGGTGGGTAAGGGGATGCGTGAAGTGCTGGTTGACCACCTCGAGGAGATAGTCGATCTCCTGTCGACTGGCGCTGACCTGGGCGGGGTCGCCCTGATAGCGCACGTCGGTGGTGCCGATCAAACTGTAGTCTTGCTGATAGGGCAGAACGAAGACGATGCGCCGGTCACGGTTCTGGAGGATGTAGGCGCGCTCGTCGCCATTGAGGCGCGGAACCACGATATGGCTGCCCTGAATCATGCGCACGCCGTAACGTGAATCGCGTTGCACGCCTTCGCGCACCACATTCTCCACCCAGGGGCCGGCGGCGTTGACCAGAGCCCTGGCGTGGCGTGTCTGGCGTTTGCCGGTGGTGACGTCTTCCAGCGTGATATGCCAGATGCCATCTTCTGCCTTTGCGCCGATACAGCGGCTGCCGACTTGAATGTCGGCGCCTTTTTCGCGTGCCTGCATGGCATTGAGGATCACCAGTCGTGCGTCGTCGACCCAGCAGTCCGAATATTCGAAACCGCGCTTGATGCTCGGTTGCAACGGGCTGTCGGCGCCGAAACGAAGACTGCGTGATGCGGGCAGGTTGTCGCGCTGGCTGAGGTGATCGTAGAGAAACAGGCCCGCACGAATCATCCATGCCGGCCGCAGGTGCGGCTGATGCGGCAGGATGAAACGCAGCGGCCAGACGATGTGCGGCGCCTTGCGCAACAGGACTTCGCGTTCGTGCAGCGCCTCCCTGACCAGGCGAAACTCGCGGTGTTCGAGATAGCGAAGTCCGCCGTGGATCAGCTTGCTGCTCGCCGACGAGGTGGCGCTGGCCAGGTCACGCTGCTCGCTCAGGGCGACACGCAGGCCGCGACCGGCAGCATCGTTGGCGATACCGGTGCCATTGATGCCACCGCCGATGACGAAGAGATCGAGTATGTCCTGTCGGGGGCAGGCGTTCATGGCAGGCTCCGCAAGGTTGATGTCGCAGGTCGGTGATCGTCGATGACGACTGCAGTATTCGATTGTGAAAATAGCGTAGTCGAAAACGAACATCAAGGGGCAATGCGAACATGACGCCACGAAGAGCGCCATGTTCGGAAAGCCGTATCAGGCAGGGAGTATCAGGAAGGGGTATCGGCCAGGTGGAGGGTTACGTCATGCTCGCGCAGCAGGCGCTGGATGCCTTCCGGGGGGTGGCGGTCCGTGAATAGCGCATCGATTTGCGCAATGTTGCCCTGGCGGACCACGGCGTTGCGGTGGAACTTGGAGTGATCGGCGGTCAGGAACACCTGGCGCGAGTTGCGGATGATGGCTTGAGCGACACGCACCTCCTGATAGTCGAACTCGAGCAGTGAGCCATCGTCGTCGATGCCGCTGATGCCGATGATGCCGTAATCGACCTTGAACTGGTTGATGAAGTCGATCGTGGCCTCGCCGATGATGCCGCCATCTCGCGAGCGCACCTGTCCCCCGGCAATGATGACGTTGAAGTCTTCCTTGTGCTGCAGGATGGCCGCGACGTTGAGGTTGTTGGTGATGACCTCCAGCCCCTGGTGGCCGCGCAGGGCTTCGGCGACCATCTCGTTGCTGGTGCCGATGTTGATGAACAACGAGGCGCGGTCGGGAATCTGGGCAGCGACACATTCGGCAATGCGTTGCTTGGCATCGGCGTTGAGGGTCTTGCGTGTATGGTAGGCGGTGTTGACGGTGCTCGATTCCAGCCCTGCGCCGCCGTGCACGCGCTTGATGGCGCCTTCGTCCGCCAGTTGATTGAGGTCGCGGCGAATCGTCTGCGGGGTGACGGAAAAATGCCGTGTCAATTGCTCGATGGACGCGTATCCCTGGCGTTTGACGAGGGTGACGATGGCATCATGGCGGTCTTGTTGTGTCATGCGGACTCCCGTCACAAAGGGCAGAAAGCAGCGGATGTGCGAAGCGCGTCGAAGCATGAGTCGAGAGCGTCGCAATGGTGCTGCAATGGGGTCGGATGAGTCATGTTAAACCATGGTCTAGTAGGGAAAAAGCCATTATAGATTGTTGTAAAGCGAAAATAGGCATAGGTTTTTCCGACAAAAACGAACTTCGATGAACAGGAATGGACATGCACTCCTATCTGCTTTCGATCGATCAAGGCACCACCAGTTCACGGGCGATTCTCTTCGACCGCCAGGGGCGGGTCGCGGGCGTGGCGCAGGAAGAATTCGCCCAGCATTTTCCCGCCAGCGGCTGGGTCGAGCACGACGCCGAGGATATCTGGCAGTCGGTACTGCGCACCTGCCGGCAGGTGATGGAGAGTACCGGGGCGTCGATCGAGGAAATCGCCGGCATCGGCATGACCAACCAGCGCGAAACCACCTTGCTGTGGGATCGGCGTACCGGGGAGCCCCTGCATCGTGCGATCGTCTGGCAGGATCGACGCACCGGCGCCTACTGCCAGTCGCTGATCGACGCCGGCCATGAGGCTTTCATCCAATCCCGCACGGGGCTGTTGATCGACCCCTACTTTTCGGCGACGAAGCTGCGCTGGTTGCTGGAGAACGTGCCCGGCGCACGCGAACGGGCCGAACGTGGCGAGCTGGCGTTCGGTACCGTCGATACCTTCCTGCTGTGGCGACTGACGGGTGGCCGCGAGCATGCCACCGATGCCACCAATGCCTCGCGTACCTGTCTGTTCAACATTCATACCCAGCAATGGGACGAGGCATTGTTGTCGCTGTTCGAGATTCCGGCCTCGTTGCTGCCGGAGGTCAAGGACTCGAGCGCCGACTTCGGGCGCGCCGAGCCGCACTGGCTGGGCGGTCCCTTGCCCATCGCCGGGATCGCCGGCGACCAGCAGGCGGCACTGGTGGGGCAGACCTGCTTTGCACCGGGCATGGCCAAGAGCACCTATGGCACGGGGTGCTTCATGATCATCAATACCGGCGAGAAGGCGGAGGTGTCGCATAATCGCCTGCTGACGACCGTGGCATATCGGCTGAACGGCAAGACGACCTATGCCATGGAGGGCAGTATCTTCGTGGCCGGTGCTACCGTGCAGTGGTTGCGTGACGGACTCAAGTTGTTCGCTGATGCCTCGGAGACCGAAGCCTTGGCACGTCAGACGCGGGCAGGGCACGGCGTCTACCTGGTACCCGCCTTCACCGGGCTGGGGGCGCCGCATTGGGACCCGGGGGCACGCGGTGCGATCTTCGGGTTGACGCGTGACACGGGGATCGCCGAGATCGTCGCGGCAGGGCTTCAGGCCGTGTGCTATCAGACGCGGGACCTGCAGGCCTGCATGGATGACGATATCGACGCCAGCGCCGGTCGGTTGCGCGTCGACGGTGGCATGGTCAGCAACAACTGGGTGATGCAGTTTCTCGCCGACATGCTGGGCGTGCCGGTCGATCGGCCGACGGTGCTCGAGACGACGGCGCTGGGCGCCGCCTATCTCGCCGGGCTGCAACTGGGATGGTATGCCGATCTCGATGAGATCGCCGGGCTATGGCGCTGCGAGCGCACCTTCGAGCCCAGCATGGAGGAGGCCGAGCGCGAGCGTCTCTATCGTGGCTGGCTGGACGCCATCGAGCGGGTCAAGTGCTCCGCCGAGACACGTGGCCGAGCATGAAACGACATCGCGGCGCCGGCCTGATCGTGGCGGCCGGCATGGCCGTGGTGACGATCGATGGCGGACAACGGTCAAGCGTTTGAGCGTCGGCGATTTTTTGTCTTCGACGCTTGCATTTTCCGGTGATCTGCGTAGAATGCGCATCCGTTGCCAAGGCGAGCGTCGCCAGCGGCAAGCGCGACTCGATGAAAATGAACGAGTTGCGAGGCAAGGACGATGAAAGTCGAATGAAAGACGGACATCGTGCGAAAGATAGGACCGTAGCTCAGTTGGTTAGAGCGCCACGTTGACATCGTGGAGGTCAGCGGTTCAAATCCGCTCGGTCCTACCAAGCGTTGCAAGATGAAAGATTGCTCCACGCTTGCTTTCGACTGCCCGACAATCCGATTTGCAGGACCGTAGCTCAGTTGGTTAGAGCGCCACGTTGACATCGTGGAGGTCAGCGGTTCAAATCCGCTCGGTCCTACCAGCTTTAGCGAAAACCCCCGATGCCTGGCATCGGGGGTTTTTGCGTTATGCCCCCGGGGTCGGCAGATCACTGGCGGCAACGAACACGTCGACCAGGCGCTCGATGCCGGCCTGGTCCGCGTCGCTGAAGCGCGCCGGCTGCGGGCTATCCAGATCCAGCACGCCCCAGAGCTCGGCGCCGCACTCGATGGGAACCACCAGTTCCGAACGCGAAGCGGCATCGCAGGCGATATGTCCCGGAAACGCGTGGACGTCCGCGACGCGCTGCGTGCGGCGGGACGTCGCGGCGGCGCCACACACGCCCTTGTCGAACGGGATGGGGTTGCAGGCCGGCAAGCCCTGGAAGGGGCCGAGGATCAGGGTGCCGGGCTGGCGTTGCAGGTAAAAGCCGGCCCAGTTGAGGTCGGGAATTTCGTGCATCAAGAAGGCACAGGTTTGCGCCGTGTTGGTCAGCCAGTCGCGAGTGTCCAGCAGCGTTTCGAGCTGGCGGGCGAGCAGGGCGTAGTCACTCATGGTGTCTCCGGAGCGAGGTTTGCGAGGGGTAACGAAACAGGCCGGCCTCGCGAGGCCGGCCTGTGAGTTGCGAGGACAGAGCGGAGGTTACTTCCAGCCGGGAACCGCGGCGCCCTTGAACAGTTCGTCGGCCTTGTCGATGACTGCTTGCGACTGGTAGGCCTTGACCAGGTTCTGGATCGCCTCGTCATCCTGCTTGCCTTCGCGCGTCACGATCAGGTTGACGTAAGGCGATTCGGGACCTTCCTTGATCAGCGCGTCATCGAGGCTGAGGCCCGCCGGCTGCGCGAAGGTGTTGTTGATGAATGCCAGGTCGACATCGGGCAGCACGCGCGGCAATTGCGCGGCTTCGATCTCGCGGAACTCATAGTCATGCGGGTTGTTGCTGATGTCGATCGGCGTGGCTTCGAGATTCTCGGGGTCGTTGAGCTCGATGAGGCCCTCGTTGTGCATCAGGATCAGCGAACGCCCCTCGTTGGACGGGTCGTTGGGCAGCGCGATGCTCGCACCATCCGGGAGGTCGGCGATGTCGTCGTAGCGCTCGGAGTAGGCGCCGATCGGGTAGACGAAGGTCTTGCCGGCGATGGCGAAGTCGTAGCCGCGATCCTCGACCATGCTGTTCAGATAGGGCTCATGCTGAAACGCGTTGGCGTCCAGGCTGCCATCGGCCAGTGCGGCGTTGGGCGAGACGTAGTCGGTGAACTCGACGATCTCGACGTCGAGGCCGTATTCGTCCTTGGCGATCTGCTTGGCGACTTGCATGACGTCCGTTTCCGGGCCGGCCACGGTGCCTACCTTGATCGACTGCGTCTCGGCATCGTCACCGCCGCAGCCGGCGATCAGGCCGGCACCCAGCAGTGCCGCGGCGCCGAGCAGACGCGCGGGGCGTAGAACGTGAGCCAGAGGGGTGTTCATCGTATGTTTCTCCTTGAACGAGGTGGTCTCGCCGGCGGGGAGGGCCGGCTCCCGAAAGCATTTATGCTTTTTTGAGTATAAAAGACGCGCCTATTATAGCTTTGCGTTTTCTGACTGACCACGTGTTCATTTGTGGTCGGCCTTGCGTACCAGGTGATCGCCGAGGCTCTGGAAGCCTTGCACCATGATCACCAGGATCGCCACGGTGATGAGCATGATCAGGGGGTCGAAGCGGTTGTAGCCGTAGCGTATGCCCAGGTCGCCCAGCCCGCCGCCGCCGACGGCGCCGGCCATGGCCGAGTAGCTGACCAGTGTGACGACGGTGATCGTCAGGCCGTTGAGAATGCCGCCCTTGGCTTCCGGCAGCAGGACCTTGGTGATGATCTGGTAGGGCGTCGCCCCCATCGCCTGCGCGGCCTCGATCAGCCCGGGAGGAATCTCGTTCAACGCGCCTTCCACCAGGCGCGCCACGAAGGGAATGGCGGCGATGATGAGCGGGACCACGGCGGCATTGGTGCCGATGGAGCTGCCCACGATCAGGCGCGTGAAGGGAATGATCGCCACCATCAGAATGATGAAGGGAATCGAGCGGCCGATGTTGGTCACGATGGCGAGCACGCGCTGGGCGAATGGCTGCGCCAGGATCTGGCCGGGGCGAGTGACGTACAGCAGCACCCCCAGCGGGATGCCGATCAATGCTGACACCGCCCCCGACAGCGCGACCATATAAAGCGTATCGAGCGTTGCCTCGAGGATCAGTTCAAGCATCGCGCTGGACATGGCCGAGTACCTCCACGTTGATATCGTGTGCTTCGAGTTGTGTGAGTGCCCGCGACGTCGTGTCGGGCGAGCCGATGAGCTCGGCGATCATCAGGCCGAGCGTGCGTCCCTGGATCGACTCCACCTTGGCCTGCAGGATGCTGACGTCGACGCCGCTGTCGCGGGCCAGGCGCGAAATGAGCGGTGTCGCGACCGTGGCGCCGGAGAATGCCAGTCGCACGACAGGGTGGGTGTGAGGGCCGGCTGTCTCCTCGAGGCGCTCGACCAGGGCCTGGGGCGGCTCGAGCTCGAGGAAGGCATTGAGAAAGTCGCGTCCCAGTCGCGTGGCGGGCGCAGTGAAGAAATCGCCGACATCGGCTTCTTCCACCAGCTCGCCGTCCGAGATCAGACCGACGCGATGGCAGATGCTCTTGACCACTTCCATTTCGTGGGTGATCAGCAGAATGGTCAGGCCCAGCTTGCGGTTGATGTCCTGCAGCAACTCGAGAATCGAAGCCGTGGTCTGGGGGTCGAGCGCGGAGGTCGCCTCGTCGCACAGCAATACCTTGGGGCGGCTGGCGAGAGCCCGCGCGATGGCCACGCGCTGTTTCTGGCCGCCGGAGAGCTGGGCCGGATACTGTCGCGCCTTGTCGGTCAGCCCGGTCAGGTCGAGCAGTGGCTCGACGCGCTCGCGAATGTCGCTCTTCGATACGCCCATCAGCTCCAGAGGCAGGGCCACGTTATCGAAAACGGTGCGCGAGGCCAGCAGATTGAAGTGCTGGAAGATCATGCCCAGTTGATGACGCGATTGACGCAATGCCTCGGCATCCTGTCGGGTCAGGTCCTGGCCGTCGACGATGACGCGGCCCGACGTGGGACGCTCGAGCAGATTGACGCAACGTATCAGCGTCGACTTGCCGGCCCCCGAAAGGCCGATGACGCCGTGAATGGCGCCCTGCGGGACGTCAAGGTCGATGTTTTTGAGGGCGTGGACCGCCGTGGGGCCGGCGCCATAGGTTTTGGAGACACCTTCGAGTTTGATCATCGTCTTCGTTCGGGTCGATGCGTTGGACGTCTTGGCCGTCGGCAAGCCAGCGAGCCCTTGTGGGGCAGGGCGAGCCCGGCGTGACGTCGCGTGTGGCAAACCCGTCATTATAGGGCGTCGGGTTGCCGGTGTGGCGGGATTTGTCGGCGGGCCCATAAAAAAAGGCCACCCAGGCGGGTGGCCATCAACGCTGGACACACCCTTTTAGCGGTATTTTCCCGGGACGGACCCGGGAGCGCCCGCAATCTGGGTACAAATCGGCGCTCAAGAATCGGCGAATATTAGGCGGGGCGGCTCTCGTTGTCAACGTGCCTGGGCCAGGTTTTCATGCCATGGCAATTGCCTGGCGAGATGACCTGCCTGGAGGCCGATGTAGAGCATATTTCTCTGCTCGGTGTGGGGTGGTCGGCCCATGATATAGTGACGGTCGTCGTGGCCACCGGCAGGTGGCGTATTGGGATAGGAGTCGAGATGTTTACCGGTATCGTGCAGGGAGTGGGAACGTTGGTGGCCGTGGAGGAGGCGACGCAGTTCCGCCGCCACGTGGTGGCGTTTCCGGAGGAAATGGTTCAGGGGTTGCAGACCGGTGCCTCGGTGGCGCACAACGGCTGCTGCCTGTCCGTGACCCATATCGACGGCAACCGGGTGGCGTTCGACCTGATGCGCGAAACCCTGCGGCTGACCAATCTGGGCGCCCTGGAAGTGGGTGATCGCGTCAATCTCGAACGCGCGGCCCGCGTCGGCGATGAAGTCGGCGGCCATGCCATGTCGGGGCACATCCTCTGCCAGGCGGTACTGGATGAACTGGACGAGGCGCCCAACAACCGCCGTCTGTGGTTCGCGGTGCCGGAGGTGCACGCGCGCTTTCTGTTCGAGAAAGGCTATATTGGCGTCGATGGCATCAGTTTGACCATCGGTGCCGTCGATGGCGCACGCTTCTGCGTCGACTTGATTCCCGAGACCCTGTCGCGCACGACTCTGGGCGAGCGCGTGCTGGGCGAGCGGGTGAACGTCGAGATCGACCCGCAGACCCAGGCGATCGTCGAGACGGTGGAGCGGGTGCTGGCATCGCGTCGCAGCGAATGAACGAACGCGCGGTCATGCGCTCTCGATTCCTGGCCTGGCATTGGGTACCATTTGCGGCTTTGTCCGCTGCCCGTCGCGGCGCGAGTCGCGAGCATTGCTGATGGAGCCTCAGATGAGCATTTATGGCGATTACATCAAATCGGTCATTCGTACCGTTCCCGATTGGCCCCAGCCGGGCGTCAATTTCCGTGACATCACGCCGGTGCTGCAGAACAGCGCCGCTTTCCGCAAGCTCATCGACAGTTTCGTGCACCGCTATCAGGAACTGAACCTGGATGCGATCGCCGCGATCGATGCGCGCGGTTTCATCATCGGCGCGCCGGTCGCCTATGAGCTGGGCTGCAGCTTCGTGCCGGTGCGCAAGAAAGGCAAGCTGCCGTTCAAGACCATCAGTGAAACCTATACGCTGGAATACGGCGCTTCCACCGTCGAGCTGCATTCCGATGCCTTCCGCGAAGGCGACCGGATCCTGGTGATGGACGATTTGATCGCCACCGGCGGTACCATGCTGGCCGCGGCCTCGCTGATCCAGCGCAGCGGCGGCCAGGTCGTCGAGACCGCGACCATCATCGACCTGCCCGAACTGGGTGGCGCGCAGAAGATTCGCGATGCCGGCCACGGTGTATTCGCGGTGTGCACCTTTACCGAAAACGAATGACGCACGCGGGGCGCATCGCGTCCCGCCGGTTTCCTTACGCTTCCGTGTGGCCTACCCATGAGTATCGACCGTTACCATCAGCAATTCACCGTTTCCTGGGACCAGCTGCATCGCGATGTGCGTGCCTTGTGTCACCAGCTCGTCGAACGCGACTTTCAGGGCATCGTCGCGATCACCCGCGGCGGATTGATCCCCGCCGCCCTCATCGCCCGCGAGCTCAACGTGCGCCTGGTCGATACCGTGTGCATCAAGAGCTATGAGCACCAGGATCAAGGTGGTCTGCAGGTCATGAAGGGGATCGATCACGACGGCGCGGGCTGGTTGCTGGTCGATGATCTCGTGGATACCGGCAACACCGCACGCGCGGTGCGCGAGATGCTGCCCGAGGCGCATTTCGTGACCGTTTATGCCAAACCCGAGGGACGTCCTCTGGTCGATCAGTATCTGACCGAAGTGGCGCAGGACTGCTGGATCCAGTTCCCGTGGGACATGGGCGTCGCCTATGTCGAGCCGCTGGTCGATCAGGTGCGTTCGCGCGATTCGTGATCATCCACCGTCAGAGGCAAGGAAGTTCCGCGATGTCACAGGTCTTGCCGGACAGTTGGCAGCATCATCTTGGCCCCGAGTTCGATGCGCCTTACATGCAGGCGTTACGTGATTTCCTGGCGCGTGAAAAAGCCGCGCGCAAGGTCATCTACCCGCATTCCGCACACTGGTTCCGCGCCTTCGAATTGACCCCGCTGGATCAGGTGCGCGTGGTGATTCTGGGCCAGGATCCGTACCACGGGCCTCACCAGGCGCACGGGTTGTGCTTTTCGGTACGCCCGGGCATTCCTGCGCCGCCCTCGCTGCAGAACATCTACAAGGAGTTGGCCCAGGACGTGGATGTGACGCCGGTGCCGCACGGTTTTCTCGAAACCTGGGCGCGACAGGGCGTGTTGCTGCTCAACAGCGTACTCACCGTGGAACAGGGCAATGCCGGCGCTCATCGCGGCCAGGGGTGGGAGACCTTCACTGACCGTGCGATCCAGGTGGTCAACGAACAATGCGAAGGCGTGGTCTTTCTGCTGTGGGGCAGCTATGCCCAGAAGAAAGCCGCGTTCGTCGACCGTCAGAAACATCTGGTGCTGCATGCACCGCATCCCTCGCCGCTGTCGGCGCATCGCGGTTTCTTCGGTCAGCGGCATTTTTCCCAGGCCAATGCCTTCTTGAGCGCTCGCGGCCGGCAAGGCATCGACTGGCAATTGCCGATGCAGCCCGAGGGATGACGCAAGCAGGACCCGTGCTGCCCTTAACCCGCGCTCCCTGGCGCGCTAGAATACGCGCAAATCCGGATCGTCCCACGTCTCTGCCGCTGCCATTCCCCAGCCGGGGCGAGTGAGGTCCGGCTCGTCATCGCCGAAAGGATACCCCCCGACATGAGCATTCATGCCATTCAACACCCCCTGGTCAAGCACAAGCTGGGCCTGATGCGCGAAGCCGGCATCAGCACCAAGAGCTTTCGTGAACTTGCCAGCGAAGTCGCCAAGCTGCTGACCTACGAAGCGACACAGGATCTCGAGACCCAGAAGACCGAGATTCCGGGGTGGAGCGGCGAGATGCTCGAGGTCGAGTTGCTCAAGGGCAAGAAGGTGACGGTAGTGCCCATCCTGCGCGCCGGTCTGGGCATGCTCGACGGCGTGACCGATCTGATTCCCAGTGCGCGTGTCAGTGTCGTCGGGTTGTATCGCAACGAAGAGACGCTGGAGCCGGTGCCGTATTTCGAAAAGTTCGTCGGCGACCTCGACGAGCGTCTGGCGATCGTCATCGACCCCATGCTGGCCACCGGAGGCTCGATGGTGGCGACTCTGGACATGCTCAAGGCACGGGGATGCCCGCTGGTGAAAGTCATCGTGCTGGTGGCCGCGCCGGAGGGGATTGCTCGGGTGCAGGAGGCTTACCCGGACGTCGAAATCTATACCGCGTCCATCGATGAACGCCTCGACGAGAACGGTTATATCGTCCCTGGGCTCGGGGATGCTGGCGACAAGATCTTCGGCACGCGCTGACATGTGTCGACACGCCCGAATCGGCAGCGCCGAGGCGGGCGTGGATTCCTTCCCCTCATCTTCACGTTCCCCCCAGGAAGCAGGGCTGTCGATGCAGTCCTTTGATGTTCGAAAGCGAAAAGATGATTTCTCCTCCCTCGGAAAGCGCCGAATGCCGTTTTTCTCCATGAAGTAGACAAAAGTTCTACTCAGATCCTTTTTTTAGTAAAAACAAGAGATTGCTGGTATCGGGACGTGTCGTCGATGGCGCCGGGCGTCATTTTCGATAAATAACATTTGTGTCTGAATTCGAATCTCGACTAACGTGATTTCACACGCCTACGCCGCGTGGTCTCATAACGAATAACAGCCGAGATCCGTATGTCATTGACCCTAGAAAACATCGATCGGGTTGTCGGCGGCGAGACATATATTGCCGACATGAACCTGACGCTCGAGCCGGGATCCTTCAATGTCCTGCTGGGCCGGACGCTGGCAGGTAAAACCACGCTGATGCGCTTGATGGCGGGGCTGGACATGCCGACCCGGGGGCGGGTTCTGATGAATGGAGAGGACGTCACGGGGCGCTCCGTGCGTCATCGTAATGTCTCCATGGTCTATCAGCAGTTCATCAACTACCCAGGCCTGACGGTGTACGAGAACATTGCCTCCCCCCTGCGTCTTGCCAGGGTCGGGCGTGCCGAGCTGGATCGGCGAGTGCGAAGCATCGCCGAAATGCTGCACATGGAGCCCTTTCTCGATCGTTTGCCTCTGGAGCTTTCCGGTGGTCAGCAGCAGCGCACGGCCATGGGGCGCGCTCTGGTCAAGGATGCCGATGTGGTGCTGTTCGACGAGCCGCTGGTCAATCTGGACTACAAGCTTCGTGAGGAATTTCGCGAGGAACTGCGCGCCGTATTCAGTGAACGCAAATGCATAGCCGTCTATGCCACTACCGAGCCTGCCGAAGCCCTTGCTCTGGGCGGCAATACGGCAGTGCTGCATGAAGGCAGGCTTCTGCAATATGGACGCACCGACGAGGTCTATCATCGTCCGCGTGACATCAAAGCCGCCGAGATGTTCTCGGAACCCCCCATCAATGTCGTCAAGGGTTTTATCTCGAGTACGAAAATCAGCTTCGGGGACAGCCTCCACTTTTCCATCGGAGACGACCTGCGACATTTAAAACAGGGGGAATATCGGTTTGGCATTCGTGCCTCGCATATTTCCCTGGCTCCCCGGACCCCGAACGACATCGAAGTTGCCATGACAGTCGATCTGGCTGAAATCAGTGGTTCGGAGACTTTTCTGCATGTGCATAACGAGCATTTTTACATGACGGTACACCTCGAAGGCGTGCACGAGTTTGACGTTGATGCGCCAGTCACGCTCTATTTCTCGGTACATAAATTGTATGTCTTCGACCGCGATGGCGGAGTGGCACATATCCCGGCGCACCTGGGAGGAGTCTGACATGGCCGAGATCACGCTCAAGTCCCTGGCGCATAGTTACTCGAAGAATCCCGCAGAACCACAGGATTATGCCATACGCGAGATGAATCATGTCTGGCATCAGGGCGGTGCCTATGCGCTGCTTGGCCCTTCGGGGTGTGGCAAGTCGACCATGCTCAATATCATTTCGGGGCTACTTGAGCCATCGAACGGCGAGGTGCTCTTCGATGGCAAGGTTGTCAACTCGTTGCCGCCAGAAGAACGCAATATTGCCCAGGTTTTTCAGTTTCCTGTCATTTACGACACCATGACGGTATACGACAACCTGGCATTTCCACTGCGTAACATGAAAACGCCGGAAGCTCGTGTTCATGAACGCGTCATGGAAGTGGCCGATGTACTGGAGTTGACGTCCCAGCTCAAGCGCAAGGCCAAGAATTTGAGTGCCGATGAGAAGCAGAAAGTTTCCATGGGGCGAGGCCTGGTACGCGATGATGTGTCGGCGATCCTGTTTGATGAGCCGCTGACGGTCATCGACCCCCAGCTCAAGTGGAAGTTGCGGCGCAAGCTCAAGGAAATTCACCATCGCTTCCGCATCACGATGGTCTATGTGACTCACGACCAGCTAGAGGCGTCGACGTTCGCTGACATGATAGCCGTGATGTACGAAGGGCAGGTCGTGCAGTTCGGCACCCCCCGAGAGTTGTTCGAGACGCCAAACCACACCTTTGTCGGCTACTTCATCGGTAGCCCGGGAATGAATTTTCTAGACGTCACGGTACGTGATGGCAAGGTATTTTCCGGGGAGGCGCAGCTTTTAGTCGACAATAGAGTTCACGACGGCATCGCGCGTGCCACCTCTGACAACGTCAAGCTGGGAATTCGCCCGGAGTTCATCGAGGTGCACCAGGAACCGGTCGAGGACGGCATGGAAGTGAAGGTGGAGCATGCCCAGGATCTGGGGACCTATTCGATCGTGTATGCCTCACTCGGTGGGATCTCGCTGAAGGCGCGTGTCGAGGAGGATCAGATAACGCCGGTCGATAAAGCCTGGCTACGCTTCCCGAGCGAGAAGATCGGGTTATATGTCGATGACTACCGGGTGGAGCTTCCTCATGAATAAAGTCTACAACAACCGCGCCTGGTGGTTGATCCTGCCGATGCTCCTGCTGGTGGCCTTCTCGGCGATCATCCCGCTGATGACGGTGGTGAATTATTCGGTGCAAGACGTTTTCGACGCCCACACGCGTTTTTTCACGGGCACCGAGTGGTTCGTGAAAATGCTCAACGATCCCATGCTGCAGGGGGCACTGCTTCGCCAGTTTGCGTTTTCGCTGACCATCCTGGCTATCGAGGTACCACTGGGGATCGGCATTGCCCTGCTCATGCCCAAGCGGGGATGGCAGGCGTCGGTGGTTCTCATTCTGGTCACCATGCCGCTCTTGATTCCCTGGAATGTGGTGGGAAGCATCTGGCAGCTGTTCACCCGAGGCGATATCGGCTTGATGGGATGGAGCCTGCGAGAGCTTGGGTATGGCTATAACATCACGGCGAGCCCAGTGGATGCCTGGGCAACGATCATCCTGATGGATGTCTGGCACTGGACGCCGCTGATCGCATTGCTCTGTTACAGCGGGTTGCGCTCGATCCCCGACGCCTACTATCAAGCAGCGCGCATCGACCGTGCATCGAAATGGTCCGTCTTTCGCTACATTCAACTGCCCAAGCTGACCAATGTCCTGGTGATCGGCGTGCTGTTGCGCTTCATGCATTCCTTCATGATCTATGCCGAGCCCTTCGTGCTCACTGGTGGCGGCCCTGGCAGCTCAACCACCTTCCTTAGCCAGTCGCTGACCACCATGGCCATCGGTCAGCAGGATCTCGGTCCCTCCGCCGCCTTCTCGCTGATCTATTTCCTGATCATTCTGCTGGTCACCTGGGTGTTCTACACCGCGATCATGAACATGCAAAAAGATGACAACAAGGGGGCATGACATGAGCCACACATCACCCACAACGCCTGATGCCGTGCGCCAGCGCGCGGCGGAAGCCGACAATCGACGGCGTCGCAGGGCCCGTCCGGCTTCTCGGCAGTGGCGTCGCCGGGGGCTGATGACAGCCTATCTCGTATTCGTGCTGCTGCCGATCTATTGGCTGCTGAACATGTCCTTTCAGTCCAACGCCGAGATTCTCGGTGGACTGACCTTGTGGCCCGAGAACTTCACTGTCGAGCACTATGCCAAGATTCTGACCGAATCCAGTTGGTACATGGGGTACGTGAACTCGATTATCTATGTGTTGATGAACATGGTGATCAGCATCGCGGTGGCGTTGCCGGCTGCTTATGCCTTCAGTCGCTATCAGTTCATAGGCGACAAGCATTTGTTCTTCTGGCTGTTGACCAACCTGATGGCGCCGCCGGCCGTGTTCTTACTGCCGTACTTCCAGCTTTACTACACCGTCGGGTTGTTCGATACGCACGTGGCGGTCGCGTTGGCACATTGCTTGTTTAACATCCCGCTGGCCGTATGGATTCTGGAGGGATTCATGAGCGGGGTGCCCAAGGAGATTGACGAGACAGCCTTTATCGATGGCTACAGCTTTCCACGTTTTTTCATAAAGATATTCATCCCCATGATCAGTTCGGGAATCGGGGTCACCTTGTTTTTCCTGTTCATGTTCTCCTGGGTGGAACTGCTTCTGGCGAGCACGCTTACTTCCACAGGCGCCCAGCCCATCGCGTCGGTGATGACCCAGACCAAGGGAGCCTCGGGGATCGATTGGGGGACATTGGCTGCCGCCGGTGCCTTGACCATTCTGCCCGGCATCATAGTGGTCTACTTCGTACGCAATCACATTGCCAAGGGCTTTGCCCTGGGCCGTACCTGAGGAGGACGGTGACATGGACTGGATGGTCTGGACCACGCCCACCACAATCTTCTTTGCCGTGATCGCGGCCCTGCTCGCCGGTATGACGGCATGGGAAGTCGTTTCGCCGACCATCGAGCGCAAGGGCTTCTTGCCAATCTCGACGACGCGTGGTGACCGCCTTTTCATCGCGCTGCTGTCGGCTGCCTATATTCACTTGATAGTGATCGGGTTTACACCGTTCAGTATTTGGCTGGCTCTTGGCGTGTCGGTGCTGTGGTTGTTGATACTGATGCGCTGGGGATAAAGGTAATGCATGGAGTGAAATGTCCAGGACGGGACGACAACAAAACCACGAGGTCAATATGAAATATAAAACAATGCGACTCTCTCTACTCGCTGCTGGCGTGATGCTGGCAAGCGGGGGACTGCACGCCGATGATCAAGATACTCGCGCCATCGCCGAGCGGCTGGTCGATGAGCACTTCCAGGAGTCGACGCTGACGCGCGAAGAGCAAATCGAGGAATTGATGTGGTTCGCCAAGGCGGCCGAGCCTTTTAGAGGCATGGAGATCAACACGGTGGCGGAAGGCTTGACCACGCATATCTACGAGCGTGACGTGCTGGCCGAAGCGTTCACCGAGCTGACGGGTATCGAGGTGACGCACAACATCATCGGCGAGGGGGACGTCGTCAACAACATGCAGACCCAGATGCAGTCGGGTCGCAATATCTATGACGGCTACGTCAACGATACCGACTCCATCGGTACGCACATTCGCTACGGCACCACCATCAACCTTTCCGACGCCATGAAAAACGAGTGGGCCGACTATACGTTGCCGACCCTGGATCTCGATGACTTCATCGGCCTGCAGTATGGCACCGGCCCGGATGGCAGCGTCTATCAATTGCCGACCCAGCAGTTCGCCAACCTCTACTGGTTCCGCTACGACTGGTTCCAGCGCGAGGATCTGCAGAAGCAGTTCCGTGAGCTCTATGGCTACGACCTGGGCGTGCCGACCAACTGGACCGCCTACGAAGACATCGCCGAGTTCTTCACCGAGCATGTTGGCGAGATCGATGGCGAGAAGGTCTATGGCCACATGGACTACGGTCGTCGCGATCCCTCGCTGGGCTGGCGTTTCCACGACTCCTGGCTCTCCATGGCGGGCATGGGCAGCCCCGGCGTGCCGTTCGGCAACCCGGTGGACGACTGGGGGATTCGCGTCAACGAGCAGAGCCAGCCGGTCGGGGCCAGCGTGTCGCGTGGCGGGGCCACCAATTCGCCGGCCTCGGTGTTCGCCGTCACCAAGATGGTCGATTGGCTCGACAAGTATGCCCCACCCGAAGCCAGCGGCATGACCTTTGGCGAAGCTGGCCCCGTGCCGGCCCAGGGCAATGTCGCGCAGCAGATCTTCTGGTACACCGCTTTCACGGCCGACATGACCGACCCTGGACTGCCGGTCACCGATGAAGAGGGCAACCCCAAGTGGCGCATGGCGCCGTCCCCGACGGGACCTTACTGGGAAGAGGGCATGAAGGTCGGTTATCAAGACGTGGGGGCCTGGACCTTCTTCGACTCGACGCCCGAGGATCGTCGCACGGCTGCCTGGCTGTTCGCCCAGTTCACCGTCTCCAAGACAGTGTCGCTGGAAAAGCTGATGGCGGGACTGACGCCGATCCGCGAATCGGACATCTTCTCCGAACAGATGACCGAGATGGCTCCCAAGCTGGGCGGTCTGGTGGAATTCTATCGTAGCCCGAACGAATCCAACTGGACGCCGTCCTCCACCAACGTGCCGGACTACCCGCGCATGGCGCCGCTGTGGTGGCAGAACCTGTCGCCGGCGGTCAGTGGCGATATCTCGCCCAAGGAGGCGCTCGACAACCTGGCGAGGGATCTCGACAACATCATGGCGCGCCTGGCGCGGGCCAAGGTCTTCGATACCTATGCGCCCAACCTGAACGAGGAGCGTGATCCGCAGTACTGGCTCGATCAGCCGGGTTCGCCGAAACCGAAGCTCGACGACGAGATGCCGCAGGGCAAGACGGTTCCCTATGACGAAATGATGGAGGCGTGGATGGCCGCCGGTTCTCGCGAATGATGACGGGGCGGATCAACTGATCCGCCCGCCGTCGCCCCGGCTATTGCCGGGGTTGCTCAAGTTCGTGCCGACGGTTGTCTGAACGAGGCTGAGGCCCCGCTCGATGTGTATCGAGCGGGGCCCTTTGCTTGGAAGGGGAGCGTATTCATCCGGATGGCGCCGTAATGGCAGGGCCCGGTCAGCTCTTCGGTATGCGTGCCACGCGTCCAGTCGTTCGTGGGACGGCCACGACGGCATGGAAAACGGTGGTTCGCCGCTGGTTGCGTCACACCTGGCTGACCAGGCTGCGATTCAACGACCAGGGTTGCTAGAATGCCGCGCGTGCGCTTCTCCCCCCAATGCCAGGAGTCTCCCGATGACCACCGACGATACGGCAACAATGCCGACCGACACCCCGCTACGCACCTTGATCACGGGGGCGCAGATGCTGTTCGTGGCCTTCGGTGCGCTGGTGCTGGTGCCCTTGCTGACGGGATTGGATCCCAGCGTGGCCTTGTTCACGGCGGGCATCGGCACGCTGCTCTTTCAGTTCGTCACCCAGCGCAGCATTCCGGTGTTCCTGGCATCGTCGTTCGCCTTCATCGCGCCCATTCAAGGGTCGGTGGCCAGCTACGGCATTCCTGCCACATTGGGTGGCCTGTTCGTGGCCGGGCTGGTGTACGTGGCAATCTCGCAGATCGTGCGCTTGAAGGGGACGGCCTGGCTGCATCGCCTGTTGCCCTCGGTCGTGGTGGGGCCGGTGATCATGGTGATCGGTCTGGCCCTGGCGCCGGTCGCGGTGGACATGGCCACCGGACAGAACAGCGACATGGGCTATGGCCAGGCCATCACGCTGTCGATGGTCAGTCTGCTGGTCACCCTGGTGCTGGCGGTATTCGGGCGCGGCCTGATCCGTCTGATTCCGATCATGGGCGGGATCGTGGTCGGCTATGCACTGGGTCTGGCGATGGGCGTGATCGATCTCTCGCCGGTGCACGACGCCGCCTGGCTGGCGTTGCCGGATTTCGTGGCCCCGACCTTCAATCTCGCGGCGATCCTGTTCATGATTCCGGTGGCCATCGCGCCGGTGATCGAGCACATCGGCGACATGGTCGCGATCGGTTCGGTGACGCGTCGCAATTATCTGGAGAAGCCCGGTCTGCAGCGGACCTTGCTGGGCGACGGTCTGGCCACTGCGGTGGCGGCATTGTTCGGGGGGCCGCCCAACACCACGTACTCGGAAGTGACCGGGGCGGTGACGCTGACCCGCAACTTCAATCCCGTGATCATGATCGTCGCGGCTTGCACGGCCATCGTGCTGGCCTTCGTCTCCAAGCTGGGCATGTTGCTGCAGACCATTCCCACGCCGGTGATGGGAGGCATCATGACGTTGCTGTTCGGCTCCATCGCCGTGGTGGGGATGAATTCCCTGGTACGCGGCGGGCAGTCATTGACGGCGCCGCGCAACCTGGTCGTGGTGTCGTTGATCCTGGTGTTCGGTATCGGTGGCATGCAGCTCGGCAGTGGCGAATACGCCCTGCAGGGCGTGAGCCTGGCCGCCCTGGTCGGCATCGTCCTCAACTGGGTACTGCCGCCCGCCGCCACCCACGAGTAAGGCGAACGCGGCCGTCAGGCACGGTCAACGGCGATGGTGCGTGCTGGCGCCGCCCTCCGAGAATCCCGGCGGCGTGTTGGCACTGACGATGACGCAGTCGCCATCGCCGGGGTTGCGGAAGCGGTGGGGCAGGCGGGAGTCGAAATAGTAGGCATCGCCCGCATGCAGGCATTGCGTATCGCCGTTCACGGTGAGCTCGATGCTGCCAGCGATGACGACGCCGCCTTCTTCCCCTTCGTGCTCGAGCATTTCCTCGCCGGTATCGGCGCCGGGCGGGTAATGTTCGTGGATGATCGACATGCCTCGACTGGGATGACGCGCCGCCACCAGGCGCCAGGAAAGATTGCCGTCGCCGATCTCGGTGAGCTCCTCGGCACGATAGAAGAATTTTTCTTGCGGGCTGGTCTCTTCGCCGGCAAAAAACTCGCTGATCGAGACCGGCATGGCATCGAGAATCTTCTTCAGCGAACTGACCGAGGGGCTGACGTTGTTCTGTTCGATGAGAGAGATGGTGCTGTTGGTCACGCCGGCGCGTTTGGCCAACTCGCGTTGCGAAAGGTCACGCAACTTGCGCAACTGCTTGAGACGTGCACCGACGTCGAATCCACTCATGAAGGTTCCTTGGCATGCTGTGAGACGTTGCGGGCCATGATAGCGGGGCGGCGCGCGAAGCTTAACTGCCGCGTGACGATGGCGCGGTGGCATCGCTGAGAGAGTCGAGCAACTTGCGGGTCGTGGCCTCCTCTGCGCCGCTGGGTGCTGCCCGGCATGGCAGCCAGACATGGAAGATCGTGCCGCGGCCAGGCCTCGAGGCGACACCTATGTCCCCCCCGCTGCGACGCACGATGCCGGCACTGATCGCCAGGCCCAGGCCGGAGCCGGCCTCGCGGGTGGTGAAGAACGGGTCGAAGATGCGCTGGCGGACTGCCTCGGACATGCCCGGTCCCGGATCGGCGACGCGGATTTCCACGCCGTCGAGGTCGCCGCGTCCCGGCACCTCGCGCACGCTGTCGCGCGTGACGAGGTGAATGGTCACCGGCGCGGTGCTGGCCTGGGCGGCGTTGAGCAGCAGGTTGATCAACACTTGCTGCAACTGACCACGATGACATTCGACCGGCCGCGTGGCATGCAGGGCGCTCACCAGCCGGTGACCATGCTTGTCGAGCGCGTGGCGGACGAGGACTTCGGTGTCCGCGGCGATGGCATTGATGTCCTCGGCGCGGAACGCCGGTTCCTGACCGCCGCCGGCGCGCGAGTATTGCAGCAGATTGTCGATCAGCGCGCGGATGCGTTCGACCTGCGCGATGATGGTGTCCACCTCGTCGCGTACCGGGGCCACGTCGGGCCCCAGCGTATCGGCAATGAGTTCCACGTGCCCGAGTATCACCGCCGCGGGATTGTTGATCTCGTGCGCGATGCCGGCGGTCAATTCGCCCAGGGCCGCGAGCTTTTCCTGGGTCATGAGGCTGGCCCGTGCCTGCTTGAGCAAGGCCACGTGCTCCTCGAGCGCGCGGGTTTTTTCGGTCAGCGAGTGCGTGCGGCTCTGAACGCGACGCTCGAGTGTCTGGGCGGCGCGTTCCAGGGCATGCTGGTGTTCGTCCAGCCGGTCGAGCATGGCATCGAATTCCTGCGCCAGCTCGGCCAGTTCGTCCTGGCTGTCGAGATGCCCGATACGCAACTGACGGCCTTCACGGATGCCGTGAATCACGCGGTGCATCCGGCGCACGGGGCTGGCGAGGGTATCCACGCCGCGAATCACCATCAAGCCGGAGATCAGCATGATCACGGCCAGGACGCCGCCGATCTGGAGCAGCGTTTCGCGGTACAGACGCTGGTACGGCGTCAGGGGGAAGCCGGCGTAGATCATGCCGATGCGTTGACCGGTCAGCGAGGCAAGGGGCGCATAGGCCGCCACGTACCACCCGCTGACCACGAAGGCGTTGTCGATGAAGCGTTCGCCGCGCGCCAGCACCTGCTCGCTGACGGGCTGCGAGACGCGAGTGCCCAGGGCGCGCTCGCCGTTGGCCAGGCGCACGTTGGTAGCGATGCGCACATCGTCGAGAAACAGGGTCACGCTGCCCGTGGTGCCCTCGGGCAGCGTGCCGGGTCCGTAGACCAGGTCGCGAATCTCGTCGACCGGCCCGGCGTCGCCATTGAGCAGGCGGCCACCGTCCAGCAGCAGGCGCAGATGGCCCTGGGCGTCACGCAAGGGCGTCAGCGTGCGCAGCACCATGCCGCGCGTTTCATGCCGTCGTTCGCTCGGGGCTGCCTGCGGGGTCTCGCGCAGCGGCAGGCGTGCGCGCTCGGCCAGACCCGGTGCCAGTGCCTCGAGCCGTGAGGCACTGAGCACGTCCAGACCGGAAATGCCGCTGCCGTCATCGGGCGGTTGCAGGCGGCGTTGCAACTGCGGGTCGCCATCGAGCATGTCGGGGGAAACCACGCGGAGCCAGTCCAGTTGCATCGCACGCTGGGTTTCATCGAGCAGGGCATCGAGCGATTGCGTGCCATCCCCTTGCAGTGACGAGGCCAGGGCATGACTGCGCGCGAGTTCTTCCAGGCGTGCCTGCTGTTGCTGACTCAAGCTGTCTAGCACGCGTGAGGCGACGGCCAGGTCGGCACGGACCTTCATGTACAGCTGGCGGTCGTTGTACGTGGAGGTCCAGTAGGCGGTGAGCCCGGCGAGCGCCAATGCTAGCAGGACCAGCGGCGCGAAGGCCAGCCATAGCAGGCGGCGACGGATCGAGGCGCGCAACCAGCGGCGCAGGCTGTTCATGCGTCGAGGTCTTGCCAGGCGGTGAGCTTGCGATCGAGCGTCTTGCGCGACACGCCGAGCGCGCGAGCGGCACTGGACTTGTTGTTGGCGTGCGCGTCCAGCACGTTGAGGATATGCGCCCGTTCGACGGCGTCCAGAGTCCAGTCCGTGGGGTAGCCGTCGGCGTTGAGGTCGGTTTCGGCAACGACGGCATCGTCGAACATGTCGCTCGGCAATTGGCCGAGCAGGATGCAGCGTTCGATGAAGTTCTTGAGCTCGCGGATGTTGCCCGGCCAGGAATAATGCGTCAGGCGCTCGAGGTCGGCATGCTGCCACGGCAGGGCGTCGAGTCCCAGGTCGCGGGACAACTGTCGCGAGAAATGATGTGCCAGAGCGGGTATGTCTTCGGGACGTTCGCGCAACGCCGGCAACGGTAGTGTCAGCACGTTGAGGCGAAAATACAGGTCCTCGCGAAAGCGGCCCTCGTTGACTTCATGCTGCAGGTTGCGATGCGTGGCCGCGACGATGCGAACATCCACCGGCTGTTCCTGCTCGCTGCCCACCGGACGGATGCGCTTGCTTTCGAGCACTCGCAACAGCTTGGCCTGCATGGCCAGCGGCATTTCGGCGATTTCGTCGAGGAAGAGAGTGCCACCGTCGGCATAGGTGAACAGCCCTTCACGGGTCTTCACCGCGCCGGTGAACGCGCCCCTGGTGTGTCCGAACAGCTCCGATTCCAGCAAGTCGCCGGCGATGGCGCCGCAGTTTAGCGGTACGAAGGCGCCGAAACGTCCCGACAGGCGATGCAGATCGCGGGCCACGAGCTCCTTGCCGGTGCCCGACTCGCCATAGATCAAGACCGCCGAGGGAGTAGGCGCCACGCGCTCGATGATCGTCCTGACCCGTGCCATGGCCTGACTGTCGCCGATCATGCTCTCGTCGGGACTGTGCAGACGTTGCGCCTCGCGCTTGAGAACGAAGTTCTCGCGTGCCAGTCGGCGCTGGGCCAGGCAGCGATCGACGGCGCTTTGCAGCTGTTCCAGCCGGAACGGCTTGATGATGAAGTCGCTGGCGCCGGCGCGTAATGCCTTCACCGCAATGTCGAGATCGGCGTAGGCCGTCATGAAAATGATGTCGCTGCGCCGCTCGGGGCCGAGTGCCTCGTGCCACTCGATGCCGGAGCGGTCGGGGAGCCGGATGTCGACCAGCAGCAGATCGAAGTGCAGCCGCTGACGCAGGGCTTCCGCCGCAGTGAGCGAATCGGCGGTTTCGATCAGCGCGAATCGTGATGCCAGCGCCTTGCTCAGATAGCTGCGCATGCCGGGCTCGTCATCGACGATCAACACGGAGGCGGTAGGCAATTCGGTGGATGCGGTCATGGGTGACGTTTCCCTGCGCGACGGGACAGTATGTCTCGTCATTGGGTCAATTTGTTACACTTGGCGCGCGGCAAGATTATTTTCATGGTAAAAGGCGCGATGCAATCCGGCAATTGTCGCCGTTTTATCGCGATGGGTCACGTCAGGCATGCCACTTGCAAGAAGACTCGGGCAGTTCCTGAAAGCACATGACCGAGGAGTTCCCATGCTGAAACGTCGACTCTCGCTGATCGCTGCCCTGGCGCTCTCCTGTCTGCTGGTGTCAGTGGCCCAGGCAGCCGACACCGTGCGGCTGGCAACCACGACCAGTACCTACAATTCCGGCCTGCTCGACTATCTGCTGCCCAAGTTCGAAGCCGATCATCCCTACCAGATCCAGGTCATTCCGGTGGGCACCGGCAAGGCGCTGCGCCTGGGGCGCGATGGGGACGTCGACCTGGTGTTGACGCACGCTCCCGCTGCGGAAAAAGCCTTCGTCGATGCCGGCTATGGCGTCGAACCGCACGGAGTGATGTACAACGACTTCGTGATCGTGGGGCCTTCCGATGACCCTGCCGGGATCGCCGGGGGCGATGATGCCACTCAGGCATTTGCCACGCTTGCCGAGGACGAGGCGCTTTTCGTCTCGCGCGGTGACGACTCTGGCACCGACAAGAAAGAGAAGATCCTGTGGGAGCAAGCCGGCGTGACGCCCGACTTCGATGGCTTCCGTGCCGCCGGACAAGGCATGGGGGAAGTGCTGAAGATGGCCAGCGAACTGCAGGGCTACACGCTGACCGATCGTGGCACCTGGCTGGCGATGCAGGACAAGCTCGACCTCGAGATCATGGTCGAGGGCGATACGCAGCTGTTCAATCCCTACCAGGTCATCCTGGTCAATCCCGAACGCTATGATGGTCTCAATACCCAGGGCGCGCGGGCGCTTGCCGAATGGTTGGTGTCCGATGAAGGTCAGTCACTGATCGATGATTTCCGACTCAACGGCAAGGTGCTGTTCCATGCCAGCGCCGGAGAGGACGTCGATCCGGAAAGCGTCGCTGACCAGGAATAACCAGGCCACCCGGAGGCGTCGATGGATGAACTCATGGTAACGGCCGGAGAGGCGTTGCGGCTCCTGGTCTCGTTCGACCCCGCGCTGTGGGAAATCATCGGCGTCTCGTTCCGGGTATCGCTGACGGCGATCCTGGTGTCGTTGCCTCCCTCGCTGCTGCTGGCGCTGCTGCTGGCACGCGTCTCGTTTCCGGGGCGCTGGCTGGCGATCTCGGTGGTCAACACCTTGATGGCCGTTCCCACCGTGGTGGTGGGATTGGTCCTGTTCATGCTGTTGTCACGCAGTGGGCCGCTGGGAGAGCTGCGGCTGCTGTTCACGCAAAGAGCCATGATCGTCGGTCAGATCCTGCTGGCCATGCCGATCCTGACGGCCATGCTGCACAGCACGTTCCAGAGTCTCGATCAGCGTGCCTGGGAGACGGCCCGCCTTTTGGGGGCGAGCTGGTTCCAGGCCTTGTGGATGCTGATTCGGGAGGCACGCTTCGGCGTCATTGCCGCCTTGCTGGCGGCCTTCGGGCGGATCATCGCCGAGGTGGGCAGCGCCGTGATGATCGGCGGCAACATCGAGCACTTCACCCGAACCATCACGACCGCCATCGCACTGGAAACGCTCAAGGGCGAGTTTGCCCAGGGGCTGGCCCTGGGGCTGGTGCTTCTGTTGCTGGCGTTGTTGCTCAATGTGCTGCTGGGCGTCATGCGAGGGCGAGGGCAGCAGACCGTGAGTGTCTGAGCTGTCCGCGCAGACGGGGCGGTGCATGCAGGATGCCGCCGAACGCAAGGCGTCGAAGAAGACGAAAGGAGAGTCGATGCTCGAGGTATGCCATCTCGCCCATGGGTTCGGGCGACAGCCGGCGTTGTGGGAAATCCCCCACTTGAGGTGGCGCGGAGAATCGCTCGTGCATCTGCAGGGAGACAACGGCAGTGGCAAGACGACCTTGATGCGCTTGCTGGCGGGGCTGGAGGTGCCGCGTCAGGGAACGGTGCGCTGGTCGCTCGACGATGCGCCCGCACAGCCTCCGCCCTGTCCCGGGCGCCTGCTCTACCTTCATCAGCAGCCCTATCTCTTCGATACCACGGTGGCCGGCAATCTGCATTACATCGCCCGTTGGAACGGCTGGCGTGGCGAGGCGATGCACCGGCGGATCGACGAGATGCTCGAGCGCTGTGGCCTGGCCGAGCATGCCAGGCAGCGGGCACGCTCCTTGTCCGGCGGTGAGCGCATGCGTCTGGCCCTGGCTCGCGCCTGGTTGCTGTCGCCGCGCGTGCTGCTTCTCGACGAGCCCACCGCCAGTCTCGATCGCCAGGCCGTTCGCGATGTTGCGGCTCTCGTCGGCGCGCTGCATGCGTCCGGTTGCGCCGTCGTCCTCAGTGCGCATCAGCCCAGCGAGTTGACCGAGCGCTGCGACGAACACTGGTATATTGCCCATCAGCGTCTGGGCGTGGCGACCCGTGAGGCGCCGTTGCCGGCTTGAGCGAGCAGAGGCGAAGGCATGTCGGGTGCGCTGATTCGGTGTCCGGGGTAAAGCCGAGTATGATGGTGGGAGATCGAATCCAGCAGGAGTAATGACATGCGCGACGATGAAGTGACGGCCGTGATCCTGGCGGGCGGTGAAGGGCGGCGCATGGGCGGACGCGACAAGGGATGGGAACCGGTCGCCGGGCGACCGCTGATCGAGCATGTCCTGGCGCGCCTGGCTCCCCAGGTCGAGCGTATCGCGATCAACGCCAACCGCAGCCTGGCGCGTTACCGCACCCTGGGATACCCGCTCGTGACCGACCGCGAGGCGGGGTATCATGGGCCGCTGATGGGGATCTGGAGCGCGCTCTGTGCCGTGGAGACGCCCTGGACATTGGTGGTGCCCTGCGATTCGCCGGTACTGCCTGTCGATCTGGTGACGCGTCTGTACGCGCATCTGGGATCGCGGCGCATCGCGGTCGCGCACGACGGTCAGCGAGCGCACCCGGTGGTGGCCCTGATCGACACCTCGCTGCGCGATGACCTCGCGGATGCCCTGCAGGCGGGCGAGCGCAAGATAGACCGCTGGTACGCGCGTCATCCATGGTGTCACGTCGATTTTTCCGATCAACCTCAGGCATTTGCCAATCTCAATTCGCCGGGAGACCGTGACGATATGGAGCGGCAATGGCGTTCGGGTGGGTCATTTTGACCCGAGGCATGCAAGATGGCGGAATTTTTCATGTCATGTCGCGCGTCAGGCGCGTATCGCCGACCTCGTGTCGGCACGTTTGTTGCCTGTGCTTTCTGCTGCCCATGTTCTGTTGCCGACGCTGGCGGAGACGCCCACCGAACCGCGGTTGCCACGCCTGCCGCAATGCACCGACACGAGGATGACGAGACGCGATGACGCTATCGCTCGAGACGCTGGAGACGCCGCTATTGGGAATTGCCGCCTGGAGCGGTACGGGAAAGACGACCCTGCTGGAAGCGTTGTTGCCCAGGCTGTCCGCCGCCGGCATGCACGTCGCGGTGATCAAGCATGCCCACCATGCCTTCGACGTCGACCAGCCCGGCAAGGACAGTCATCGACTGCGCCAGGCCGGGGCGGCACCGATGCTCGTCGCCTCGGGCAAGCGTTTTGCCTTGATGATGGAAACGCCCGAGCAGGAAGAGGCGGACCTGGCCACGCTGGTTTCCCATGTCTTGCCCTTGTCGCCGGACCTGATTCTGGTGGAAGGCTTCAAGGCATGGCCACTGCCCAAGCTGGAGCTGCATCGGCGCGCATTGGGGAAGCCGCTCATGGCGCCGGATGATGTCTGGGTTCGTGCGGTGGCGACCCCGGACGACGTGGCGCTGCCGACGGGTGTCGAACGCCTGCCCCTGGACGATCACGCGGCGCTCGTCGCGTGGCTGCAGGCATGGCGGGAGCGCTGGCCGGCGATGCGCCGAGGCCCCCGGGAGGCGACATGACCCTGTCCTGTTTCGAACTGGGTGAGCGCATGCTCGACGTCGACGAGACGCTCGGCGCACTGGCGGCGATGACGCCGCCCGCCGTGGCATGCCACCGCGTACCGCTGTCGTCGGCGCTGGGCGGTGTACTGGCGGCGGATGTCGTGTCACCGATCGATGTCCCGCAGAACACCAACGCGGCCATGGACGGCATTGCGCTGGCATGGCCCGAGGCGCCACCGACCGAGGTGACGGTGGTGGGCGAGGTGCTGGCCGGCACCCGCTTCGAGGCTCGGCTGGCAGCCGGACAGGCGGTGCGTATCACCACCGGTGCGCCGCTTCCCGACGGGGCGGATACCGTCATCATGAACGAGCAGCTCGCGACGAGCGCCGCGTCACGGGTGCGTATCGAGCATCCCGAGCGGGTGCGGCGGGCGCAGAACGTGCGCCGGGCCGGAGAGGATCTCGCCCGCGGTCAGCTGGCGCTGGCGGCAGGCACGCGGCTGCGACCGCAGCATCTGGGGCTGCTGGCCTCGCTGGGCCTGGCCGATGTCTCGTTGTTCCGGCCGTTGCGTGTGGCGGTGTTTTCCACCGGCGACGAGGTGACCGCGCCGGGAGAGGCATTGCCGGCCGCGGGCATCTACGATACCAATCGCTTCTCGCTGCGCGGGTTGCTGGAGCGGCTGGGGTGCGAGGTCATCGACCTCGGCATTCTCCGCGACGATCTCGAGACCATGCGGTGGGCGCTCGCCACGGCGGCCCGGGATGCGGACATGGTGATGACCAGCGGTGGCGTGTCGGTCGGGCAGGCCGATTGGGTCAAGCCGGCACTGGAGGCCATCGGTGAGCTGGGATTGTGGCGCATCGCCATGCGCCCGGGGCGGCCGCTGGCGTTCGGCCGGATCCGGCGCGAGGCGGGAGCGCCGGTGCCGTTTTTCGGCTTGCCCGGCAACCCCGTGGCGGTGATGGTGACATTCCTGCAATTCGTGCAGCCCATGTTGCGACGCATGCAGGGCGAGCACGCCTGGCAGCCTGCTCGGCTCACGGCGTTGGCGGGCGAATCTCTGAAAAGCCGCGAGGGTCGTGTCGATTTCCATCGCGGCATCTATGCCAGTGACGAGGCGGGACGGTTATGGGTGAACACCACCGGCCGCCAGGGGTCGGGCATTCTCAGCTCGATGGTGGCCGCCAACTGTCTGATCGAAATTTCCGCCGAGTGCGCCACCGTGGATGTCGGCGCCCCGGTAACGATTCAACCGTTTGGTGATTTGACATGAGTCTGACCCATCTCAATGCTCGGGGCGAAGCCCATATGGTGGATGTCGGCGACAAGGCCGAAACCCAGCGTGAAGCCGTGGCATCGGGGCGTATCGTCATGCGCCCGGAAACGCTTGCCATGCTGGCCGAGGGTGGCCTGCCGAAAGGGGATGTGCTGGCCACCGCGCGTATTGCGGGCATCCAGGCCGCCAAGCGTACGCATGAGCTGATTCCCTTGTGCCATGTGCTGATGCTGTCCAAGGTCAGTGTCGACTTTCGCCTCGATGAAGCGGCCTCGTGCGTCCATGTCGAATCGCGTTGTCGTCTGGCCGGTCGTACCGGCGTGGAAATGGAAGCATTGACGGCAGTGTCGGTGGCGTGCCTGACGCTTTACGACATGTGCAAGGCGGTGGACAAGGACATGACCATCGAAGCGGTCAGGCTGGAACACAAGATCGGTGGAAAGTCCGGCGAATGGCATCGCGACAGCGACGTGGCACCATTGCCGCCGGAAGCCCCCGTGACCTTGCCGTCGGCCGCGAGCGAACCGGCTTCGATCCGCGTGAAGTTTCTCGCCGAATTGCGCGAGCGGCTGGATGTCGCTGATATCGAGGTGCCTGTCGAGACGCTGGATAAGCGCGATGTCGCCAGCCTCAAGGCTGCGCTTCAGGCGCAGGACTCACGCTTCGCGGCGTTGTCGGAAGCGCGCATTCTCTGCGCCGTCAATCAGGCCATGGCGCATGATACATCGCTGCTTTCCGAAGGGGACGAGGTGGCGTTCTTTCCGCCGGTCACCGGTGGTTGAGGAGAACGGTATGATCGAGGTACGCGTACAGTCGGCGGTGTTCGACGTCGGCGAAGAGCAGCAGCGCTTGCTGGCAGGGCGGCACGATATCGGCGCCGTGGTGACCTTTACCGGCCTGGTACGGGACTTCAACGAACGCCCGGATGTCGAAGCCTTGTCACTGGAACATTACCCCGGCATGACCGAAGCTGCCCTGCACGATATCGCTCGACAGGCAACGGCGCGCTGGCCCCTTGACGGCATACGCATCGTGCATCGCATCGGGCGCTTGTCGCCTGGCGACCCGATCGTGCTGGCCATGGTGGCCAGCGCGCATCGACGCGCGGCGTTCGAGGCCTGTGATTTTCTCATGGACTACCTCAAGACACGTGCGCCATTCTGGAAGAAAGAACATACCGCAAGCGGGACGTACTGGGTGTCGGCACGTGATAGCGATGCGCAGGACGCAGCCCGTTGGGAGGCTACATGACCGAGCTGATCGACAACTTCCAGCGCCGTATTCGCTATGTGCGCATTTCGGTGACGGACCGTTGCGATTTTCGCTGTGTGTACTGCATGAGCGAGGACATGACGTTTCTACCGCGTGCCCAGGTATTGACGCTCGAGGAAATCGAGCAGGTCGCGCGTGCATTCGTCGAGCTGGGGGTGGAAAAGATTCGCCTCACCGGCGGCGAGCCTCTGGTACGGCGCGGCATCGATGATCTGGTGGGGCGTATCGGTGCGTTGCCGGGACTCAAGGACTTCGCCATGACCACCAATGGCGCGGGCCTGGTGAAGCACGCCAAGGCATTGCGCGAAGGGGGGCTCCAGCGCCTCAACATCAGCATCGACTCGCTCGATCCCGAGCGCTTCCGTCAGCTGACGCGCACGGGCAACCTGGAGCATGTCGTCGCAGGTATCCGCGCGGCACGCGATGCGGGGTTCGAGCGGATCAAGCTCAATGCGGTCATGCTCAAGGGCCGTAACGACGATGAGGTGCTGGATCTGGTCGATTTCGCGCGTCGAGAAGGCGTGGATATCAGCTTCATCGAAGAGATGCCGCTTGGCGATGTATCCGACCACTCGCGTGGCGAAACCTTTTATTCCAGCGACGATGTGAAATCCACCGTCGAGCAGCGTTATCCTCTGATGCCGACCACCGAGAATACTCTGGGTCCATCCCGATACTTCCGGATGCCGGACAGCGACTCGCGTGTTGGCTTCATCTCGCCGCATAGTCACAATTTCTGCGATACCTGCAACCGGGTTCGCGTCACCGTCGAAGGGCGCTTGTTGTTGTGTCTCGGCAATGAGCATTCGGTCGATCTGCGTGAGGTCATGCGTCGTTATCCCGGCGATATGGCGCGTCTCAAGCAGCGTATCGTCGAGGCGATGCCGCTCAAACCGGAACGCCACCATTTCCGTACCGATGGCGATGTCGATATTGTGCGGTTCATGAATATGACGGGTGGGTAATGTTTTGCGTGATGCGATTATTCGCGGTAGCGTATTACGCCTCCTGACGATAAAAGTATAAGACTCGGCTTGCGTCGACTGCATTATTTTCTTGCTAAACCAAGTTCGCGTCATATACTTTTCAAAAACCCGAAGCGTTATGCTTCAGGTTGGTTATTTTAAATGGAGGAGGCGAATGTCCACTGAAACCCTGGAGCGCATTGCGCGAAATAAAAACGTGGCTCGCGCCGCTGCGCGACAGCTCAGCATGGAACAGCTCCACAAGCTGTCGGAAGTCATCGGTGAAGTGATCGAACAGAAGCAGCAGGAAGATCAGAAACGTCAGGCCGAAGAGGCGGCGAAAGAACGCAAGCTTGCGGAAATCCGTGAAGCGATGAACGATGCGGGACTTTCTCTGGATGATCTGATGTCCGAACAGCCTCGCAAGCGTCGCGGTCGTCCGCCGAAGAAGGATAAAGAGCGCCAGCAGTAACCGGCGTCTTGCATGAGCAAACGGACCTTCGGGTCCGTTTTTTCATGAGGCGTCAGGTCTCGTAAACGGTATCGCCTTCCGCGGCCATGATGTGCAGGTGCACGTCGGGAAGATGGCGCAGATGGTCGCCCAGCCAGTGCATCAAGGGGCCATGCAATCGCTGGCGCAAGGTGACGATGGTATCCGCGTCGTGGCCTGCGAGCTGCTCGTCGACCCAGTCGGCGAGGGCCACGTCGTCCAGAGGCAGGTCGTGGCTGGTATCCCAGAGCAGTCGTCCGATCCGTACCCATCCAGTGGATTGGCGAACGACCGGCAGGGTCAGGCTCAGAATCCCGCTGCGTCGATGCATGCTCGAGGCCTCGGGGGCACGCAGTCCTTCCAGGGGGTGAATGCGGTTCTGCGTGACGATGTGCGGCGCCAGCGAGTGACGTGACTCGCAGTGGAGGCCCTCGGCGTCGAGACGTAGCATATCGCCGTTGCGGGGAATCCAGGGCACCTCGATGCCCAGCGATTCCGCCAGCGCACGATGGGCCTGTTGATGTTGCTGCTCGCCATGCACGGGCAGCAGGCGTCGAGGCTTGACCCATTCGTAAAAACGGCGCAATTCCGCTTGTGCGGGGTGTCCCGAGGCATGCAGTTCGGGGTGGCTGCGTTCGTCGAAAATCGTGACCTTGGCACGCTTCAGGCCGGCCTGCAGGCGTTCGATGAGCAGTTCGTTGCCCGGGATTGCCTTGGCCGAAAAGATCACGCTGTCGCCGGGGTGCAATTCGAAATCGGCATGCCGCCCCTGCGCGAGCCGCGAAAGCGCGGCACGGGGTTCTCCCTGACTGCCGGTGGCGATGACCAGCACTTCCTCGGGCGGCAGGTAGCCGAGATCGCGTACCGGCACCAGCGGCGGAAAGTCCTCCAGGTAGCCGAGCCCGCGTGCGACGCCCACCATGCGTTCCATCGAGCGTCCCATCAGGCTCACGCGCCGTCCGCAGGCATGCGCGGCGCGCCCCAGCGCCAGGATTCGCGCCAGGTTGCTGGCAAAGCAGCTGACGATCACGCGTCCCGGGCATGCGCCTATCGTGGTCTCCAGGGCGCGCGCGACCTCACCCTCGCTGCGCGAGTGACCGGGAACGGGGGCATTGGTGGAGTCGCCGACCACCAGATCGACCGGGGCAAGCGCCTGGAAGCGTTGAGGGGATGCCGGCTTGCCGATCAGAGGTTCGGGGTCGAGCTTCCAGTCGCCGGTGTGCAATATCCGGTGCTGGGGCGTCGTCAGCAGCAGCGCGCAGCTTTCGGGAATCGAGTGCGGCAGCGGCAGGAAGCGAATGTCGAACGGTCCGCTTTCCATGGCGTCACCGGGCGTGATGACCTGGATGGCGCTGGTGGGCAATTGCTGCTCGGCAAAACGCAGGCGCAGCAAGCCGGCGGCGAGGGGCGTGGCATGCACGGGGCATTGCCAGCGGGGCCAGAGCCAGGCGATCGCGCCGATATGATCTTCATGCCCGTGCGTCACGACGATGGCCCGGGGAACGATGTTCTGCGACGCCAGCATGTCCACGTTGGGAACCTGAAGCGGTGCCTGCGGGAGATCCTGGCGAATCATCATGCCGCAATCGACGACGATCCAATGATCCTGGTGGCCGTAAAGCGTGAAATTCATGCCGATTTCACCGCAACCACCGAGCGGCAGCATATGCAGGGGAGGCTTTCGACGGGCGCGAACCTGGATGCGTGGCTGGGACATCGTCATCCTTAATCGTGGGCATGACCCGTTACTATACGTGATGCGTCGGCGTGCCCACAATCGAGGCTTCTTGTCGGTGATGAATCCGCTACAATAGGCGCCCTTCGGCGATATGTCCTAGCGCGTATCGCCACCTTATTTCAGGATTGATGGTAGCTCGCATGTCCCATTCGTATCGTCTTATCGTCTCGTGCCCCGACCGCGTGGGCATCGTCTCTCGCGTGTCCAGTTACATCGCCGGCCATGGCGGCTGGATCACCGAGGCCAATCAGCATTCGGATCTGGTTACCGGACGGTTTTTCATGCGTTACGAAATCAAGGCCGAATCGCTGGCGCTGGATATCGAGGCGCTGCGCGATGATTTCGCCGCCATTGCCGACGAGTTCTCGATGGAGTGGGCATTGAGCGATACCGCGCGGCGCAAGCGGGTCGTGCTGATGGCATCGCGTGCCTCGCATTGCCTGGTCGACCTGTTGTATCGCTGGAATGCCGGTGAACTCGATTGCGACATTCCCTGCGTGATTTCCAATCATGAATCGCTGCGCCCCTTGGTCGAGTGGCACGGCATTCCTTTCTATCATGTCCCGGTCGAGCCGCACGACAAGGCGGCAGCGTTCGCGCGTGTCGAAGCACTGGTCGAAGAAGCTCGCGCGGATGCCGTGGTGCTGGCGCGCTACATGCAGATCCTGCCGCCCAACCTGTGCCAGCGTTACGCGGGGCGTGTGATCAATATCCACCATAGCTTTCTGCCTTCCTTCGCTGGTGCCAAGCCGTATCACCAGGCCTACGAGCGCGGCGTCAAGCTGATCGGCGCCACCTGTCACTATGTCACCGAGGAACTCGATGCCGGTCCGATCATCGAGCAGGACATCCAGCGCGTGACGCACTGCCATACCGCCGATGACCTGGTGCGTCTGGGGCGCGACGTCGAGAAGGCGGTGCTGGCGCGTGGCCTGCGCTGGCACCTGCAGGATCGAGTGTTGATCCACGGCAACAAGACGGTCGTCTTCGCCTGAGCGGTGTATGCGGTGTATGCGGTGTGCCGGCGGCTTGGCATGGCGCGTGGCAGCCGGTATGATGCGCCCCGTTTTGAGGGAGTAGTCTCTTTCCCGCCGACGGGGCGTTTCGCGCCTCTTCGCGCATGCAATGAAAGGTTTGCGTCAACACCTTTGGCCATCTCGGCCATGGCGCAAACAGCCTCCGGGCCTGACGAGACTCAGAACACCCGCTTCCGGTGCCGGCAGCGAGGTGTTCTGATCGTGACTCGCCGGCGCCGTGAGGAGACGTCGTTGGATGCTCTGCTGACCAGTGTCGCCGCCGTGGGGCTCGCCGAGATCGGCGACAAGACGCAGCTGCTCGCCTTGCTGCTGGTGGCGCGTTTTCTTGCGCCATGGTCGATTCTCTGGGGAATTCTCGTCGCCACGCTGATCAACCATGGGGTTTCCGCCTGGTTGGGCACGGCACTGGCGGACATGCTCGATCCGCAGACGCTGACGATCACGGTGGGCTTCGCCTTCCTGGCCATCGGCATCTGGCTGCTCAAGCCCGATGACGACGAAGCTCTCGATGCCGACAATGTGCGCTACGGCGTGTTCATGACGGCGTTTGTGCTGTTCTTCGTCGCCGAAATCGGCGACAAGACACAGGTCGCCACGGTCTTGCTGGGAGCGCGGTTCGATGACGTACTGGCGGTCACGCTCGGGACGACGCTGGGCATGGTAGCCGCCAATGCCCCGGTGCTGTGGGTCGGTCACCGTTTCTGCCGCGATCTTCCCCTCAAGACGATTCATGGTGTCGCAAGCCTGTTGTTCATCGCCATCGGGCTATGGACGCTGTGCATCGAAACCGGCTGGTTGACGGGCTAGGCACGCCGCTCAGTCGAAGAGCGTCATCTGGCGACGCTGGGCCTCGGGAGCCAGCCGCACGCCGACACCGAGCAGCCGCACCGGTCTCTCGCCCCGCGCCCAGGCGCCCTCCAGCAACGCCTGAAAGCGCGTCGTCTGCGCTTCGCGGCCCGATGCCTCCAGCGTCGTGCTGCTGAAATCGTCGAAGCGTACCTTGACGAACAATTTGTGAATGGCCGGCGTGCCATGTCGGGCCAGCCGCTCTCGCAACCGCTCGATCAGCGGCGACAGGGCGTCGTGGCAGGCGGCGAGGTTCGGCAGGTCACGGTGGTAGGTGGTTTCCACGCTGACCGATTTCCTCTCGCGCTCGATCTGCACCGGGCGCTCGTCGATCCCGCGGGCCAGTTCGAAGAGGCGTCGTCCGAACTTTCCGAAGCGCTCGAGCAGGGTGTCGAGGGGCCAGTCACGCAAGTCGCGGCAGGTCACGATGCCCAGGCCTTCGAGCTTGGCCGCCGTCGCCGGTCCCACCCCATGCAGGCGCTTGACCGGCAGTTCGAGCAGGAAGGGTTCGACTTCCTCCGGCGCGATCACGTAGAGGCCGTCGGGCTTGTCCCAGTCGCTCGCCAGCTTGGCGAGAAACTTGCTGGGCGCCGCGCCCACCGAAATCACGATACCCGTGCGTGTCAGCGCTTCCTGCTTCAACCAGCGAGCCATCCAGGTCGCGCTTCCCTGGCATTGCGTCACCTCGCTGACATCGAGATAGGCCTCGTCCAGCGACAGCGGTTCCACCAGCGGGGTCAGTTCGTGAAACAGCGCTTGAATGCGCGCCGACACCTCCCGGTACTTGGGAAAATCGGGCGCCAGGCGGGTGAGGTGAGGGCACAGGCGCATGGCTCGGGCCATGGGCATCGCCGAATGGATGCCGAAGGCCCGCGCCGGATAATTGCAGGTGGCGACGACACCGCGTTGCTCGGGGCTGCCGCCGATCGCCAGCGGGACGTCGCGCAGCGCCGGGTCGTCGCGCATTTCCACGGCGGCGTAGAAGCAGTCGCAGTCGGCGTGGAGGATCTTGCGCATGGCGTGGGCCAGTGGGGCCTCAGTGCAGGCCGTTGCCGCCGCCGCCGCGAATCACCCCCACGCCCAGTCCTTCGATTTCCAGGTCCTGGTGACGCAGGTCGACTTCGATGGGGGCAAAGTCGGCGTTCTCGGCCACTAGCCAGACGTGATGTCCCTGGCGCTTGAAGCGCTTGACGGTCACCTCGTCGTCGAGGCGGGCCACGACGATCTGCCCGTCGCGAATCTGCTGCGTGCGATGCACGGCCAGCAAATCGCCGTCGAGAATGCCGGCATCCTTCATCGACAGCCCGCGCACCCGCAGCAGGTAATCGGCACGCGGCGTGAAATAATCCGGTGCGAGCGGGCAGTGGCGATCGATGTGCGCCGCCGCGAGAATCGGACTGCCCGCAGCCACTTCGCCGACCACGGGCAGGCCGTCGGTGCTCGTCGGTGCGGCGTCCTCCTCGCCGGTCAGCCGGATGCCGCGCGAGGTGCCGGGGATCATGCGGATCACGCCCTTGCGATCGAGCGCTCGGAGATGCTCCTCGGCGGCGTTGGGCGAACGAAAGCCCAGTGCGCGGGCGATCTCGGCGCGGGTCGGCGGATAGCCGAGCTCGTTCATGGTCTTGACGATGAAATCGAAGACGTGTTGTTGGCGCGAGGTTAGCGAGCGAGACATGGGGCCTCCGGCGGGCACTGACGTGTTCAAGTATACAGTATGTGATTGTATCCAGTCTTTGGCGTGGTGCAACCGTCCAGACGCAATGCGCTGCGCTGTAAGCGCGGGAATTTGTGGTCACCGCCGACAGGGCTTAGAATCGAATTCGTTTTAAACATTCGTTTATTCTGCGCGGAGCACCCCGATGGCTCAAACCGACACAGTGACGCGTATTCTCGACACCGCCGAGGTGCTGTTCGCCGAGCGGGGCTTCGCCGAGACGTCGCTACGCACGATCACCAGCAAGGCCAAGGTCAATCTGGCGGCGGTCAATTATCACTTCGGCTCCAAGAAGGCGCTCATCCAGGCGGTCTTCGCGCGCTACCTGGACCCTTTCTCCGAGCGTTTTCATCAGGCGCTGGACGCTCTCGAAGCGGAATACGCGAATGCCCCGATTCCCCTCGACGTGCTGCTGGAAACCCTGGCCCGCACCGTGCTCGAAGTGCCTGCCGAGCGCAACAGTCTCAAGGTGTTCATGCGCTTGCTGGGATTGGCGTATACCCAGGCGCAAGGCCATCTGCGCCGCTACATCCAGACCCATTACGGCGATGTGTTCTCGCGCTTCAGCGGTCTCGTGCGGCGCGCGACGCCGGAGCTGCCCGAAGCCGAGCGTTTCTGGCGGCTGCATTTCATGCTGGGCACGGTGATCTTCACGTTGTCGGGACTCGATGCCTTGCGTGACATCGCCGACAAGGATTATCACGAGCACGTCAGCGTGCGCGACTTGATCCGGCGGTTGCGTCCGGTGGTGGTGGCCGGCATGCAGGCGCCGCTGCCCGACGATGCTCTCAAGGTGGCGGGATGACCATCACGCCTCGCTTGGCCGACTTGCCGCCCCGGCAGGGGACCTGGCTGGAGATCGATCTGGGCGCTCAGTCGCTGACGGTCTGGGAGGCCGATGAGCGCCGCGAGACATTCGCCATTTCCTCGGGGGCTCGCGGCATCGGCCAGCAGGATGGCAGCGGTCAGACGCCGGTGGGATGGCATTACGTGCGTGCGGCGATAGGCGATGGCTTGCCCCGCGGCAGCGTGTTTCGCGGACGTCGTCCCACCGGTGAGGTGTTTTCCCCCGACCTGGCGCGCCAGTATCCGGAGCGGGACTGGATTCTGACACGTATCCTGTGGCTATGTGGTCTCGAGCGTGGCGTCAACCGCGGAGGCGATGTCGACAGCCAGCGCCGCTATATTTACCTGCACGGTACGCCCGATGATCAGCCGATGGGGGTACCGGCCTCGCATGGCTGCATTCGGCTGCGCGATGCGGCACTGCTGTCGGTGTTTGCCGCGGCACCGCCCGGTACGCCGGTATGGTTGCATGACTGAGCGGCTCGACGCCATGTCGCTCACCGCCTAGAATCCTTCCTCCATTTTCCAGGAGCGCGACGATGACCCAACCCCTCGGCACGGTCATGCTGGACATCGAAGGAACGCAGCTCGGCGATGAGGAACGTCGTCTGCTGGAACGCCCCGAGGTGGGTGGCGTGATCCTGTTTGCACGCAATACGCGTGATGCCGAGCAGGTACGCCGCCTGACGCGCGAGATTCGCGAACTGCGCCCCGACATGCTGCTGGCGATCGACCAGGAAGGTGGTCGAGTGCAACGCTTGCGCGAGGGAGTGACGCGCCTGCCGAGCATGGCCGCGCTGGCCGCCGGTTATGCCGATGCGCCCGATGAGGTGCGCTTGCGGGTACACGAGGCGGGGTGGCTGCTGGGCATGGAGATGGCTGCCTGCGGCTTCGATGTCACTTTCGCGCCGGTGCTCGACGTGGACGATCAGCGTTCGCCGGCGATCGGGGATCGCAGCTTTTCCGCCGATCCGGCAGTCGTGGCGGCTCTCGGCGATGCCTTCATCGACGGGCTGCACGAGGCCGGCATGGTGGCCGTGGGCAAGCACTTCCCCGGCCACGGCGGCGTCACCCTCGACTCGCACCATGCGCTGCCCGAGGACAGTCGGCCGCTGTCGGTTCTGCGCGAGCATGACCTGGTGCCGTTCAAGGCGCTTTCCGGCAAGCTGGATGCCATGATGCCGGCGCATGTCGTCTATACCGCGTTCGATACACGTCCCGCGGGCTTCTCACCCTCCTGGCTGGGCATGCTGCGCGAGGAAATGGCCTTCAAGGGCGTGGTGTTTTCCGATGATCTGAGCATGGCGGGGGCGCATGTGGCGGGCACCCCCGCGGTGCGTGCCGAGGCTGCTTGGTCGGCGGGGTGCGACATGGTGCTGGTGTGCAACGACCGCGCGGCGGCGCTCGAGATCGTGGACGCCGCGGCCGGCCGGACCTCGAAGCGCCTGGGCAAGCTGCGCTACGGCCGCGCCCGTCCGGAACTTGAGACGCTGCCAGCGCTGGCACGCTGGCGCCGTGCCCACGCACGCCTGGAAGCGCTCTCGGAAACACCGGCGAGTTGATGTCGTCCCAACGTTGAGGGGCTACCCGGTACTGGACTCGCACTAGAAGGAAGGATCCTCGTGTTCGAATTTTTCACTCCCGTGATGGATTGGTTTCAGGCCACGCTCGGCGTGCCCCTGTGGGTGGCGGCGATCGGCCTGGTCATCGTCATGACGCTGCTCATCGATCTGGTGAGCTGGGTGGTCTTCTGGCGTCTGGGACCGCTGCTGGAAAAAACCAGCAATCGCTGGGACGACATCCTGATCCAGTCGCTGCGCCGTCCGCTGCGCATCTGGATCTGGCTGATGGGCGGGCTGCTATGCCTGACGATCATCCGTCTGCACTGGGAGATCGACTGGATCGCGGGACACCTGAGCCAGGCGCGGGCGGTCGTCTCGCTGTTCCTGCTGGCATGGGCCGGACTGCGCGCCGTGAAACTGCTCGAAAAGCGTCTGATATTCCCGCCGGCGGGACATCGCGCCAAGCCGATGGATGCAGACACGGCCTCGGCGGTGTCCAAGATCCTGGGCGCCGTGGTGGTGGTGCTCGCCGGCCTGCTGATGCTTTCCAGCCTGGGCGTGTCGCTCTCGGGGGTGGTCGCGTTCGGTGGCTTCGGCGGCTTGATGATCGGCTTCGCAGCGCGGGACATGCTGTCCAATTTCTTCGGCGGGCTGGTCATCCACCTGGACAAGCCGTTTCGTGTCGGGGATTGGGTCAAGTCGCCGGAGCGCGAGATAGAAGGGGTGGTGGAAGACATCGGCTGGCGGCTGACACGCATCCGCACCTTCGCGTCACGTCCGCTGTACATACCCAATTCCGCCTTCAGCAATCTGGTGCTCGAGAATCCCTCGCGCATGTTCAATCGCCGTCTGTTCGAGACCATCCGGTTGCGCTATACGGACATCGAACGCGTGGCGGAGATCGTCAAGTCGATTCGCTCGATGCTCGAGTCGCATGACGATGTCGATACCGACGAGCAGCTCCTGGTGTATTTCCAGACCTACGGCGAGCATGCGCTGGAAATCATGGTCTATGCCTTCGCCAGAACCACCGACTGGTCCGAATTCCAGTCGATGAAGCAGGACGTATTGCTGCGCATCTACGACATCGTGCGCGAACACGATGCATGCCTGGCGCTGCCGGCCTCGGAGCTGCATGTCGCGGGGCCGGTGACGGTCGCCAGCGAGGATGACGGCGAGACCGCCGAGACCGACGATGCATCCGGCACCACGCACTCGCGGGCGGCGTCCTCCCGCGAGGTACCCTATACCTCGTCTCGTCAGCGTTCGCGCGATGCGCGACAGGGCGAGGCGAAAGACGCTTCTCAGGATCAAGATCAGGAATCCGATGCCTAACCAATCTACTTCCGTTTGCCAGACGTCCCTGGCTTCCATGCGCGATGTCATGGCGCATGCCGACTGCCTCATCTCGCAGCAGGAGGTCGAGCGTGCCCTTGATCGCATGGCGGATGACATCACTCGGGATCTGGGCGATAAGCTGCCGGTATTCTACTGCGTCATGAATGGGGGATTGATCACCACGGGACATCTCCTGACGCGGCTGGGCTTCCCGCTCGAGGTCGATTACCTGCATGCGACGCGCTACCGTGGCGGCGTGCGCGGCGGAGAGCTGTTCTGGCGCGTCTCGCCGGAAATTCCCATGGCCGGACGGCATGTGGTGATCGTCGATGATATTCTCGACGAGGGCGCCACGCTGGCGGCGATTCTCGACTACTGCCGACAGGCCGGGGCGGCGAGTATCTCGACGGCGGTGCTGGTCGACAAACGTCACGATCGAAAGGCCGTGCCGGGGTTGCAGGCGGACTACTGCAGCCTGGAAGTCGTCGACCGCTACGTGTTCGGTTTCGGTATGGACTACAAAGGCTACTGGCGCAACGCGCCGGGCATCTTCGCGCCGCGGGGCATGTGATCTAAGGCACGATCGCGCCTCGCTTCACGGTCATGACATGACGTGGCAGGGGGTCGAATGACGGAACCGATGGTGACATTCGAGGAAAAGCCTACACGCGATGGCGGTTGCATCGGTGTGGCGACGCTGAACGCACCGGACAGTCTCAATGCCCTGTCCCTGACCATGATCCATGCCCTCCACGCCAGGCTCGAGGCCTGGGCCCAGGCGCCTTCGGTCCATGCCGTGTGGCTCCAGGGCGCCGGGGGCAAGGCGTTCTGCGCGGGAGGCGACGTCGTGGCGCTCTACCATGCCATGCGTGGTGCCCACGAAGGTGGCGCCGACGTGGCCACGGCGTATTTCAGTGCCGAATATCGTCTCGACCACTTTCTGCATCATTATCCCAAGCCGCTCATCGCCTGGGGCGACGGCGTCGTGATGGGAGGTGGTCTGGGACTGTTGCAGGGAGCCGGCCACCGCGTGGTGACGGACACCAGCCGCCTGGCGATGCCGGAAATCTCCATCGGGCTCTATCCGGATGTCGGCGCCAGCTGGTTCCTGTCGCGCATGCCCGGTGGCGTGGGGCTTTACGTCGGCGTGACCGGCGCGCACCTCAATGCGCGGGATGCCCTCGACCTGGGGCTGGCGGACCGCTTCATACCACATGCGGCGCGCGAGGACGTGCTGGATGCCTTGACCCGGGCCGATCATCGCTCGCCCCATCACGCCGTCAGACAGGTACTGGAAGCGTTCGAAGCGCGCGCGCGAGCCCCCGAGGCGCAAGTCATGCCGCGGCTCGATCACCTGCAGGCATTGAGCGACGGCGCGGATATCGCCACGGTGGTACAGCGCATCCTCGACGACACCCGCGAGGATGCCTGGCTCGCCGCCAATCGCGAGCGCCTTGCGGCGGGGTGTCCTGCCACGGCGCATCTGGTGTGGCGCATGCTGTGTCGGCACCGACATGGCGGATTGGCCGAGACGTTCCGCGACGAGCTGGCACTGTCGGTGCAGTGCTGCCGACACACGGAGCTGGCCGAGGGCATCCGGGCGCTGCTGATCGACAAGGACAAAGCGCCCCGTTGGGCGTATCCGGATGTCGCCAGCGTACCGCCCAGCTACATCGACGGTTTCTTCATGCCGCTCTGGGACGCCGACACGCATCCACTGGCGGATCTTTGAGCCCGTTCAACGCGGACTGAAACGTCGCGTCAAATGCGTCTCGGCGATCATGCGGGTGGATATCTCCTCGATGGAGAAGCGTGTGGTGTCGATATAGGGGATGTGATAGCGGCGGAACAGCGCCTCGGCCTGCTGCAGTTCCTGCATGCATTGATCCATCGAGCAATAGCGGCTGTTGGGGCGGCGTTCGCTGCGAATCGCTGCCAGGCGTCGCGGGTCGATGGTCAACGCGAACAGTTTGTGGCGATAGGGTGCCAGCGCCTTGGGCATGTTCAAGACGCCGTCCTCGTCCAGATCGTCCTCGGTCAGCGGGTAGTTGGCGGCACGAATGCCGAATTGCAGCGCCAGATAGAGCGACGTGGGCGTTTTGCCGCAACGCGATACGCCAACCAGAATGACATCGGCCTGGTCGTATTGATGCGTGCGTGCGCCGTCATCGTTGTCCAGGGCGAAATGCACGGCGTCGATACGGTGCATGTAGACATCGTCGCGTCCGATGGCATGCGTGCGTCCCACCGTGTAGGTCGAATGCGTGGCCAGTTCCTCCTCGAGCGGCGCCAGGAACGTCGAGAAGATATCCACCTTGAAACCCGGCGCGGCGGCGATGATGTCGCGGATCGACTGGTCGACGATGGTATCGATGACGATGGGGCGTTCACCGTCACGGTCGGCGGTCTGCGCGATGATGGCCGCCAGGTCATGGGCCTTTTCCAGCGTATCGATATACGGCTTGACCACCAGGGTGAGGTCGACGCCCTCGAACTGGGCGAGCAGGCTGCGGCCGAGCGTCTCGGCGGTGATGCCGGTGCCGTCGGAGATGAAGAACGCGGTGCGTGACATGGAAGGCGTCCGAACGTGGTGAAAAGGAGGCCTCCATTGTCCGGGGGCTTGCCCGTCGGCGCAAATGGGCGTTCGTCGCGCGGCGGATGCGGTGACTACAAGAATCGCCTAAAACACCTGGCTGTTGTAAAAATACTCCAATGCGTTCGCTATTAGACCAATGGCGAATGTGTGGCCTCGTTGGTAGGGTACGTTCATCCGCCGCGCCCCGATCTGTCTCGCGCGGTATTGGCTGTGACGACGTCGTCATCGCGACCGTCCCGACTCTAGGGGGTTCTCTTGGAAGAGTATATCGTTTGGTTCGATCAGCTTGGCATGGGCGACGTCGAGCGGGTGGGCGGCAAGAACGCCTCGCTTGGCGAAATGATTTCCAACCTGGCGGACGCCGGTGTCACGGTGCCGGGCGGGTTCGCGACCACGGCGTTTGCCTATCGTGAATTTCTCGCGCACGAGGGGCTCAACGAGCGTATCAACACCGCGCTGGCGCGCCTGGACGTCGATGACGTCACGGCCCTCGCCGAGGCCGGTGCCCGCATTCGCCAATGGGTGATCGACACGCCCTTGCCGCCGGCATTCGAGCGGGCCCTGGCCGAGGCCTACGGCCAGTTGCAGGACAAGCATCCGAACCTCAAGGCGGCGGTGCGCTCCTCGGCGACGGCCGAGGATCTTCCCGATGCGTCGTTCGCCGGCCAGCAGGAAACCTTTCTCAACATCGAGGGCTTCGAGAACGTCAAGCGCGCCGTTCATGAGGTCTTCGCCTCGTTGTTCAACGATCGTGCCATCGCCTATCGGGTGCACCGCGGTTACCCCCACGAGAACGTGGCCTTGTCCGCCGGCGTGCAGAAGATGGTGCGTTCCGAGACCGCGGCCAGCGGGGTCATGTTCACCCTCGATACCGAGTCCGGCTACCGCGACGCGGTGTTCGTCACCGGGTCCTGGGGCCTGGGCGAGACGGTCGTGCAAGGGGCGGTGAACCCCGATGAGTTCTATGTGCACAAGCCGACCCTGGCGGCGGGACGTCCCGCCGTATTGCGTCGCACCCTGGGCTCCAAGCTGATCAAGATGGTGTATGGCGAGGAAAGCGTCGCGGGGCGTTCGGTGCACACGGTGGACGTGCCGCATGCCGATCGCCAGCGATTCTGCCTGTCCGACGATGACGTCATGGACCTGGCACGCCAGGCGGTCACCATCGAACGGCATTACGGGCGCCCGATGGACATCGAATGGGCGCGCGACGGGGATGACGGCAAGCTGTACATCGTCCAGGCGCGTCCCGAGACCGTGGTCTCCAACGTGGAAGGCGGCACGCTGGAGCGCTTCCAGCTCAAGGAGAAAGGCCGGGTGCTGGTCGACGGGCGTGCCATCGGCCAGCGGATCGGGCGCGGTGCGGTCAAGATCGTCGCCAGTCCCGAGCAGATGGACAAGGTGCACGACGGTGATGTGCTGGTCACCGACATGACCGATCCCGATTGGGAACCGATCATGAAGCGTGCCTCCGCGATCGTCACCAATCGCGGCGGACGGACGTGCCACGCGGCGATCATCGCGCGCGAGCTGGGCATTCCGGCCGTGGTCGGGTGCGGCGACGCGACCCAGGCGCTCGCCGACGGCCGCGAGGTGACCGTGTCCTGCGCCGAGGGGGATACCGGTCACGTCTACGACGGATTGCTGGATTACGATTGCCAGACGACGACGGTCGACAACATGCCGTCTCTGCCGTTCGACATCATGATGAACGTCGGCAACCCCGATCGCGCCTTCGGCTTCTCCAGCCTGCCCAATGCCGGCGTCGGGCTGGCACGCCTGGAGTTCATCATCAATCGCATGATCGGCGTGCATCCCAAGGCGTTGATCGACTACGCGACGCTGCCCGCCGACCTGCAGCAGACCATCGACCTGCGTACCGCGGGATATGACGATCCGGTGAGCTTCTACGTGGATCGGCTGGTGGAGGGCATCTCCACGCTGGCGGCGGCATTCTATCCCAAGCGGGTCATCGTGCGGTTGTCCGACTTCAAGTCCAACGAGTACGAGAATCTCATCGGTGGCAAGCTCTACGAACCCGGTGAGGAGAATCCGATGCTGGGCTTCCGCGGAGCTTCGCGCTATATCTCGGACACCTTCCGTCCTTGCTTCGAACTCGAATGCCGTGCCTTGAAACGCGTCCGGGATGTCATGGGATTCGATAACGTCGAGATCATGGTGCCGTTCGTGCGTACGCCGGAGGAGGGGCGCGAGGTCGTGTCGCTCATGGCCGCCAACGGGCTCGTGCGTGGCGAGGCCGGCATTCCCGATGGACGAGGACTGAAGGTCATCATGATGTGCGAGCTGCCGGCCAATGCGCTGCTCGCCGACGAGTTCCTCGAGCATTTCGACGGTTTCTCCATCGGCTCCAATGACCTCACGCAGCTGACGCTGGGGCTGGATCGCGACTCCGGGATCGTGGCGCATCTGTTCGACGAGCGAAACCCCGCGGTCAAGAAGCTGCTGGCCATGGCCATCCAGGCATGCCGAGCGCAGGGCAAGTACGTGGGCATTTGCGGTCAGGGCCCCTCCGATCACCCGGAACTGGCCAAATGGCTGATGGAACAGGGCATCGACTCGGTATCGTTGAACCCCGATGCGGTGCTCGAAACCTGGTTCATGCTGGCCGGAGAAAAGCTCGGCTGACGCGATCCCGAGCGTACGATTCATCGCCATGCGATATCAGGCGCGCCCGATGACGGGCGCGCCTTTTTCGTTTTCGGGCGATGCGTCAGTGGTGCAGCCAGTTACGCAGCTTGACCAGCAGCAGCTCGCCGTCGCTCAGCGTGGCGCGTTCGGTAAGCAGGTCGATCAATGTCGCGGGGCGGTCGGTGATGATGTTGTCGACGCCCATGTCGATGTAGCGTGACATCTCGCGCGGGTCGTTGACGGTCCATACATGCAGCTCACGGCCGCTGTTCTGGACCAGACGCACAATGTCGGTATTGGCCTGGGTATGCCGCAGTCCGATGTTGTCGGCAGGCGTCGCGGTCAGCGCGCCGGGCAACAGGAATTGGACGAACAGCGTGGTGTCGATGCCGGGAGCGTATGCCTCGACATCGCGGATGATCGTCGGAGAAAGCGAGGCGACCACCGCGCTGTCGGCGATGCCGTGATGCCGCAAGCGCTCGACGACGGCCTCGATGAGATCGGTTTCGTTCCCGGGGGCGGGCTTGAGCTCGACGTAAAGGCGTGCCTTGCCGTGCGCCAGCCCGATCACCTGGTCGAGGGTCGCCAGGCGCTCGTCGGCAAAGGCGTCGTCGAACCAGCTTCCGATGTCGATGTCGCGAGTTTCCGCCAGCGTGAGGTCGGTGATGTCCAGGTCCTGGCCGGTCAAGCGTTCCAGGTTGCGGTCGTGGGAAAGCACGACGTTACCGTCGCGCAGTTGTCTGACATCGATCTCCAGGTAGTCGGCGCCTTCCTGAATGGCCCGGCGCATGGCGGCCAGGGTGTTCTCGGGGGCGGCGATCGAGCTGCCGCGATGGGCGGTGACGCGCACGTCGTCGCGCAGTTGAAAGTCACTCAGGACCCAGCCGGCTTGCACCAGCGCGAAGGTCAGCAGCACGGCTTCCGCCGTCCAGGCCCACCAGCCCGAACGTGCCGGTGCGGGAAGGTCATCGAGCGCCAGTGTGCTGCCGCCGAGGCGGTGGTAGAGGTTGATCACCAGCAGGCTGTTGGCTGCGACCCCCAGGAAGGTCACGGCGATGATCAGCACGCTGTATACCGCCACATAGATCAGCATGACGGGAATCAGAAGCGACATGCGATCCGGCAGGTGCTCGATCAACGGCATCGCGAGGGCATTGAAGAGCAGGCTGAAGGCAATGGGAAAGGCCGCCACACCGAATGCGAAGGCCAGTGCCAGGGCCGTGATGCGGGCATGACGTCCCCGGGTCAGTTCACGGCTGCGCGCCAGGGATTGAACGGGAGTGAGCCGATCCAGCACCAGCGCCGGAAGCGCCAGGAACCAGCGCGCATAGAGCCAGGCCTGTAACCACAGCGCGATGGCGCCCAGGCTGCCCCCGATCGATGCGAAGTACCAGAAGGCCGGCGGCTTCAGGCGCATGATCACGTACAACTCGGCTTCGCCCAGAAGAAGGTCATAGGCCGTGGCGATGAGCAGCGCGAAGGGGACGAGCAGTAGCAGATGCGCGCCGACCTGCAGAAAGGTGAGCCCGGCAATGCCCGGCAAGCGCTTGCCGGTTTGCCACAACGCATTCATCGATGCGTGATAGCGTCCCGAGCCGGAGAGGGCGAGCAAGCGCATCATGCCGGCCTGCTGCAGGAATATCAGCAGGAAACTCAGGCCCAGCGCCACCAGGCCCCACGCCAGGCCCAGCGGCGACAGCGCCATCTCGGCGATCTGAGCGTTGCTGAGCGCCGGCTGTTGGAAGGCATGCAGCAGGCCGGCCAGGGTCCAGGTCGTCAGCGGTACCAGAACTGCCGTGGCCAGGACGGTAAAGAACAGATGGAAGACCAGCAGCGCCCGTCCCTGGGCGCGCAATTGCGAGGCAATGTCACCCAGCAGCGTGCGGGTGGCGAGCATGACGACTCCTTGGTTCGAGCTGCGGCGCCGTCAGCCTCGCATCGTCTTGCGCCGCTGGCAACTCGCCTGCTATCAACCGTCTAGCGTCAACTCCTCCGATGCAACCACGATGCCGTTGTTGTCGGCGTAGAGCCACTGCCCCGGCGCGATCGTGACGCCGGCGAAGGTGACCGTCACGTCACGCTGCCCTTCGCCGCGCTTTTCACTCCTGCGGGGATGGGTGCCGATGGCTTGTACCCCCAGGGCGGTGTCGTTGAGCACGTCGACGTCGCGCACGCAGCCATAGACGACAATGCCGGCCCAGCCATTGTCGGCGGCCTTGGCGGCGAGCATGTCGCCGAGCAGGGCGCAACGCAGCGAGCCGCCGCCGTCGACCACCAGCACGGCTCCATCGCCGGGTTCGCCGACGGCTTCCTTGACGCGTGAGTTGTCCTCGAAGCACTTGACCGTGCGGACCGGGCCGTAGAAGGCATCGGGGCCGCCGAGGTTCAAAAACAACGGTTCGAGAACCTTGACGTCCGGGTAGGCATCGCAGATATCGGGCGTGACGATCATGGAAGGCATGTTGTCTCCTTGCGGTTAGTCGTCAGGAAAGCGTAGATGCCATCATGCCACGCCAAGGATGGCAGGCCAGTGCTGCCTTGGGGGTATGACCGCTAGTAAAAAGACAAACGCCGGGACGTTGCCCGGCGTTCGATCGCTGCGAGAAACCCTGAGGGCTTCTTAGAACTGCCAGCCCACGGAGGCCGTGAACGAGTCGATCTGGTAGTCGCTGTCGAAGTCGTAGCGTTCGTACTCGGCACGGACCAAGAAGGGCTTGAAGTTGAACTGTGCGCCGGCACCGTACACGGGGTCCACGCCATCGTTGTCTTCAAGGTCGGTGCTGGCGCCGCCGAGGTTGCCGTCGATGTCGGTTTCCCATTTTGCCATGCCCGCCTTGGCGAAGAGCTCGAACCAATGGGTGATGGGCAATTTACCGACCAGGCTGACACCGTAGGCCTCGGATTCGAGATCGGTGTTGGCGGTGCCGTTGCCCTTGAGCTCGACGCGACCGAGATCCGAATAGAAGGCTTCGGTGGCGAAGTAGCGGTTGAAGTTATAGCCCACGAATCCCTTGAAGGTGTTGTCGTCATCGTCCACATCGAAATCCTCGCTGCCGGACTCGATGAAATCGTCGATGTCGTCGTCATCGTTCTCCAGCGAGCTGAAGCCGGTCCCGACACCGAAATACAGGCCTTCGGGGTTGGGCGCTGCCATGGCATTGGGGGTGAAGACGAACAATGTGGAAGTGGCCACGGAGGCCGCCAGCAGCGTCTTGATTGTCATGAAACTCTCCTTGAATTCTGGAACATTGCACCAGGCCCTCGCATGCCGTCCCGAAAGGGCGGCGGAAGACTGCCGAATGTCGTGGCGTCCTGCCGTCTCGCATCATGCCGAGCGGCATGGGGAAGCGAACGAGCGTTTCATATCTAAGCGTCTCGCGCGCTGGCTCGCAAGTCGAACAGTGTTAAAAAACGTACTCGGGCGTTGCCGGATGGCGACAGGCTCAAAAAAACGCCCCGCATCGGCGGGGCGTTTCGGTGACCTGCACTCTTTCTCAACAGGCGAGCATTGGAGACGAGTGGTCAGGCTTCCTCGGCGACCGGAATCACGTTCGAGGCCGCGTTCTGGAACTCTTCGATTTCATGGAAGTTCATGTAACGATAGATCTCGCCGGCCATGGCGTCGAATTCGCTCATGTAACGGCGATATTCGTCGACGCTCGGCAGGCGTCCTTCCACCGCGGCCACGGCAGCAAGCTCGGCGGAGGCCAGGAAGACATCGGCGCCATCGCCCAGGCGGTTGGGGAAGTTGCGCGTGGAGGTGGACACCACGGTGCTCTTGGCGGCGACGCGGGCCTGGTTACCCATGCACAGCGAGCAGCCGGGCATTTCCATGCGCGCACCGGCACGGCCGTAGATGCCGTAGTAGCCTTCCTCGGTGAGCTGGTGCTGGTCCATCTTGGTCGGCGGCGCCAGCCACAGCTTGGTCTTCAGGCTACCCGCGGGCTGCTTCTCGAGCAGCTTGCCGGCGGCACGGAAGTGGCCGATGTTGGTCATGCACGAGCCGATGAACACCTCGTCGATGCTCTGGCCGGCCACCTCGGAGAGCAGGCGGGCGTCGTCCGGGTCGTTCGGGGCGCACAGCACCGGCTCGCTGAGCTGGTCGAGATCGATCTCGATGACCTCGGCGTACTCGGCGTCCTTGTCGGCGCGCATCAGGCTCGGGTTCTCGAGCCATTCTTCCATGCCCTTGATGCGGCGCTCGATGGTGCGCGCGTCGCCGTAGCCGTTGGCGATCATCCACTTGAGCAAGGTGATGTTGGACTTCAGGTACTCGCTGACACTGTCCTCGGAGAGGGTGATGGTGCAGCCGGCGGCGCTGCGCTCGGCGGAGGCGTCGGAGAGTTCGAAGGCCTGCTCGACGGTGAGGTCCTCGAGGCCCTCGATCTCCAGCACGCGGCCGGAGAAGGCGTTCTTCTTGCCGGACTTCTCGACGGTCAGCAGGCCCTGCTGGATGGCGTAGTAGGGGATGGCGTGGACCAGGTCACGCAGGGTGACGCCGGGCTGACGCTTGCCCTTGAAGCGCACCAGCACCGATTCCGGCATGTCCAGCGGCATCACGCCGGTGGCGGCGGCGAAGGCCACCAGGCCGGAGCCCGCCGGGAAGGAGATGCCCATCGGGAAACGGGTGTGGGAGTCGCCGCCGGTACCCACGGTGTCGGGCAGCAGCATGCGGTTGAGCCAGCTGTGGATGATGCCGTCGCCCGGACGCAGCGAGACGCCGCCGCGATTCATGATGAAGTCGGGCAGGGTGTGGTGGGTCTCCACGTCGACCGGCTTGGGATAGGCGCTGGTGTGGCAGAAGGACTGCATCACCAGGTCGGCCTGGAAGCCCAGGCAGGCCAGGTCCTTGAGCTCGTCGCGGGTCATCGGACCGGTGGTGTCCTGGGAACCCACGGTGGTCATCTTCGGCTCGCAGTACATGCCGGGACGCACGCCGTCCATGCCGCAGGCCTTGCCGACCATCTTCTGGGCCAGGGTGAAGCCGCGACCGGTATCGGCCGGCTGCTCCGGCAGGCGGAAGACGTCGGACGGGGCCAGGCCCAGGGACTCGCGGGCCTTGGCGGTCAGGCCGCGGCCGATGATCAGCGGGATGCGGCCGCCGGCACGGGCTTCGTCGAGCAGCAGCTGGGTCTTGAGCTCGAAGGTGGTCAGCACCTCGTCGGTGCCGTGCTTGCAGACCTTGCCTTCATACGGGTAGACGTCGATGACGTCGCCCATCTCGAGCTTCTCGACGTCCATCTCGATGGGCAGGGCGCCGGAGTCTTCCATGGTATTGAAGAAGATCGGGGCGATCTTGCCGCCGAAGCAGAAGCCGCCGGCGCGCTTGTTCGGCACGTTGGGGATGTCGTCGCCGAAGAACCACAGCACGGAGTTGGTGGCGGACTTGCGCGAGGAACCGGTGCCGACCACGTCGCCGACGTAGACGACCGGGTGGCCCTTGGCTTTCACTTCCTCGATCTGCTTGAGCGGACCGGTGACGCCCGGTTCGACCGGCTCGATGCCGTCGCGCGGGTTCTTGAGCATGGCATTGGCATGCAGCGGGATGTCCGGGCGCGACCAGGCATCCGGGGCCGGGGAGAGGTCATCGGTGTTGGTCTCGCCGGGCACCTTGAACACGGTCAGGGTGATCTTGTCGGCCAGCTTGGGCTTTGCGAGGAACCACTCGGCCTCGGCCCAGGACGCGATGACCTCCTTGGCCACGGCGTTACCGGCCTTGGCACGCTCTTCCACGTCATGGAAGGCATCGAACATCAGCAGGGTGTGCTTGAGCTGCTCGCCGACTTCGCGGGCCAGATCGTCGTCATCCAGCAGCTCGACCAGCGAGACGATGTTGTAACCGCCCTGCATGGTGCCCAGCAGCTTGACGGCGTGGACGCGGTCGATCAGCGGAGACTCGGCCTCGCCCTTGGCGATGGCGGTCAGGAAGCCGGCCTTGACGTAGGCGGCCTCGTCGACGCCCGGCGGCACGCGGTTGGTCAGCAGGTCGAGAATGGCCTCTTCCTCGCCGGCGGGCGGATTCTTGAGCAGCTCGACCAGGGCAGCCGTCTGCTCGGCGTTCAGCGGCTTTGGCGGAACGCCCGCCTGGGCGCGCTCCTCGACATGTTGGCGATAGGCTTCAAGCACGTTGGGGACCCTCATCAGTCATCGAAACCAGGGCGGCGGCGAGTCATGGGCAGGCGCTCGGCCGTCCCCGCCTCCCCACCGACCTGGTGCAGGTTTCACCGGTCTCAATAAGCAGCGGGATTCTACTCGAAACTGTCGACAATGTTAAGCAAGCCCCTGATGACGGGGCTGAGACGATGGTCAAAGGCAGTGTCGGCATGCGGGACGGTCGCCGAGGCGTCGCGGTCGCGCTACCATGGGTGCTCGGTAAACGGGAGGGATGATGGCCAGCAATCGGAGCGGGACGCAACGCATTCAGTCGCCCTGCGTGGGGTTGTGCTCGACGACCGTCGGCGATCGCGTATGTCGCGGCTGCCAGCGCACCGATGAGGAGATCCGCGACTGGTTCGCGCTGGATGCCGATTCGCGGACACAGCGCATGCTGGCGCTGGACACGCTGCGTGCCCGTGTGGCGTCGCGGTTTTTGCATGTCGACGATCCGGCGTGCCTGGAAGCGCAGCTGGTTCGTCACCGAATCCGCTTTCGGGCCGATCAGCCCGCGCTGTCACGCGCCGTGGAGCTGCTGCGTGTCGGTCGTACCCGAATGCAGGACCTGAGCCGTTATGGGCTTAGGCGTCATGCCAGCGTCGCTCATCTCGCGCCCGATGCCTTGTATGCGGCGCTGAACGAGGCGCTGATGCAGGAGGCGAGCCTGCGTCTGACGACGGCGCCCACCGATCCTCCCGTTTGACTCTCACGACCGTCCATCTGATAGAAGAACGCCATGTCCACTGATGCAAACGCCTTGCTGCCCCGGGAACTGCAGAGTTTCCTGTCCTGTGAGACACCGGATGCCTGGATCGATGAGGCCCTGGCGCATCCCACGCTGCTGCTCATCGACCACGCACAGTGCGAGAAGAAGGCCGCGTCCACGGCGATGAACCTGATGTATCGCTATGTCGGGCATACCGACCTGCTGACCAAGATGTCGCAACTGGCCCGCGAGGAGTTGCTGCATTTCGAGCAGGTAGTGACGTTGATGCGCGACCGCGGCATCACCTATCGGCAACTCAGCGCCTCGCGCTACGCCGAGGGCCTGCGTCGCCACGTGCGCCGCGACGACCCCGAGCGCCTGGTCGACATCCTCATCGTAGGGGCCTTCATCGAGGCGCGCTCCTGCGAACGCTTCGCACGGCTGATTCCTTTTCTGGACGACGAGCTTGCCAAGTTCTATCGCGCTCTGGTTAAGTCGGAAGGGCGCCATTACGAGGATTATCTGGCGCTGGCGACGCAATACGCCACCCAGGATATCGGTCCCCGCATCGCCTTCTTCGCCGAACGCGAGCGCGAGTTGATCGAGGCACCGGATGCCTGTTTTCGCTTCCATAGCGGCGTTCCGGCAGCGGCCTGAGGGGCTCGCCGGGACACCGGCCTAACCAGGGTATGACGACGATGACTCAGGACAGCCTGGCACCGCCCCGGTTGACGCTCTTCGGGCACTTCTCGATGACGCTGGGCGGAACGACGCTGACCCAGTTCAGCTACGACAAGGTCAAGGCGCTGTGGGTCTACCTGCTCCTCAATGGGCAGGCCGTCAATCGTGCCGGGCTGGCGGAAATGCTGTGGCCCGACCAGGGACTCTCTTCGGGGCGTACCAACCTGCGTCACGCCCTGCATTGCCTGCGCCAGAGCCTGGGCGACGAGGCCGACCGAGCGCTGAGCGTGTCCCGGCAAAGCATCGAGTTGCATTGCGGGGACCACTGGCAGCTCGATGTCCGGCGCCTGGAAGCGTTGCTTCAGGGCCCCATCGACATCGCCATCGTCGACGAGTTGCTGTCGTTGTACCGTGGCGACCTGGTGGAAGAATTGCACTTGCCGCAATGCGGCGAGTTCCAGCGCTGGCTGCTCAAGACGCGCAGCGAATGGCGGCAACGAGTGATCGCCTATATCGAACAGGCGCTGGGAACCGCCGATGTGGTGTCCGATCAGGTGCTCCGCCAGCTGGTGAGCCGCTTCTCGGGGTACGGGCCGTTTCACGAGCGGCGCGTGCGACAGCTGGCCGAACAGGGGCAAAGTGCCGCCGCACACGAAGAATTCAACGCCTACCTCGAGTTGTTGGCGCTGTCGGGGCAGCAGCCGGAGCCCGAGTTCCTGCAACTGGCGCGTTACTGGTCCGATGGCGCTTCGCCGGTGACTCCCGAATCTCCCCAGGGGGCTTTCTCGCGGGCCGTGGCGTTGGAAAGCGCGCCGATTCGTGAAGAGGAAATCGACTACCGGCAGCTCTCGGTCATGGCGATCCGCCTGCAGCTGCATGGCGATTGGCAGGAGCGTGCCCAGGGGCATGCCTGCCTGCTGCTGCAAGTGGAGCTGATGCGCTGGCTGGAGCGTCAATGCCATCTGCTGGGGGGCTTCTGGCTGCCGGGCGCCACGGGCGGATTGGGGCTGGCCTGTTTCGGCACCCACGGGCCGGCGCATCAACTGGCCGAGCTGGTCGCGCTTTACGAGCATTGTCGTCGTCAGCTGCCTGACGAGGTCGAGCGGCACTGGACGGGGGGTGGGGCTGTACCGCGCTTCGAACTGGCGGCGGGACTCAATAGTGGCCGTGGGTTGTATTTACCCGAACGCCGTCTGGCGGACCCCCTGGGGCAGGTGACCCAGCCGGCACTCGAGCTGATGAGCGCGGCGCAGGGCAGTGAGCTGGTGATATCGCAAGAGGCGAGCCAGCACATGCCGCCGGCACTGGATTTGCAGCCACGTCTCTCCACGCGCCTGCTGGCGGCGGATGGCCGCGTGCACCTGCGGGCCCTGGTTCTGGGTATCGACGAAGGGGGGCGTGATGCAACGCCCCCCAGCTTGATCGGCCGTGAAACGGCGCTGCGTCAGTTGCGCGACTCATTGGCGCGGGTGGTGATCGGGCTGCGCCAGAGCGTGCTGGTGCAGGGGGCCCTGGGCATGGGCAAGTCGGCCTTGCTGGTGAGCTTTCGACAGTGGGAGCAGAGCCAGGAAGTGGCGATGTGCTGGCAGCCGATGACGCGCCTGTCGACCCAGACGCCCTATGGCGTGGTGCGTGCCCTGCTGCGCTGGCACCTGGATCGCGAACTCGATGCAGCCACGCTGGAGGCGTGGCTGGCCGATGAGCCCGGCCTGGACGACGCCCGGCGTGCGACGCTGTTCCAGGCGTTGAGCGACAGTGGCCAGGAGGAGGTGGGCGACAGCCTCGATGCGGTGACGCAGCTGCTGCATGAATTGATCGAGCGCCTCACCGCGCAACGTCCGCTTGCCTTGATCATCGATGACCTGCAGTGGCTCGACGAACCCTCGCTCAAGGTGCTGCTGGCGTTGCAGGCGCGGTTGCCCATCAATGTGCCTTTCATGCTGGTGGCCAGTCACCAGGGACCCGATGCGCTGCCCGTGCGGCTCAACTGGGATCAGCATGTCGTGCTGGGACGGCTGGATAGCGGGCAGTCGTCGCGACTCTTGATGCAGCTGGCCAGGCATTATCGCTTGCACATCACGCCCCGGCTGCGCAGCCAGCTCATCGAGCGCTGCGACGGCGTGCCGCTGTACCTGCAGGAGATCTGCCGGCGCCTCGACATGGACCGGCGCGAGGGACGACGTGTCCAGGTGGATGAGCTTCCCCGTGGCCTGCTGGGATTGTTGACAAGTCGTATCGAGCAGCTCGACGCCGACCGCGACGTGGCGCACGTCGCCGCGGTGGTCGGTCGTCAGTTTCGGGTGGCCTTCCTGCGCGAATGTACCGGCCTGGGAGACACGCGGCTCAAGCAGGTGCTCGCCCACATGCAGCGCCTGGAGATCATCGAGCCATGTCACGGCGACAGTCCGTTCGATTATCAGTTCGTCCATCAGCTGCTTCAGGAGGCGGCGTATCTGTCCTGCCCGAGGGACGTCCGGGAGCGCCTGCATCATCAGGTCGTGACGCTCATCGAAGAGCGTTTCCCGGCGTTGATAGGGCGCCACCCGGGATACTTCGCCTCGCACCTGCGCCGTAGCGGCGATCATGCCCGGGCGGCGCGCTATTTCGAACTGGCGGCGCGGGCCGCTCTCAAGCTCAGTGCCAACCGCACGGCACTCGACATGGCCGATGCGGGGCTGGCGTGCCTGCAGCACTTGACGGCTCAGGAAGAGCGCCATATCAGCCTGCTGACGGTGCGCGGACAAGCCGCCTTCGCGCTGGAAGGGCATGGATCGCCCACCGCCCATGAAAGCTTCGTGCGTGCCAAGGATCTGCTGGGTGCTCTGGAGGCGCGACGCGCCGGGGAAGACGATCCCGACGACGAACTGCCATTCCTGGTGACCTGGGGACTCTGGGTCGGATGCAGCCAGCGTCATGCGCATGCCGATGCCTTTGCCCTGACGGCACGCCTGTCGGAGCTGGCCGAGTGCCTGAGCGATCCGCGCTACAAGCGACTGGCGGATTATGCGCGTGCCAATTGCGAGTACTGGGCGGGGCGCATTCGCCATGCGTTCGAGCATCTCGAGGAAATCGATCCGCTGCATCAGCCGATGGTGCTCGACTGGCTTCCTTTCTCCGACCATCCCCAGGTGGCGGCGGCGTGCTATCACGCCTGGGCGATATGCCTGCGCGGCGATTACCGGCGTGCCGAGCAACAGATCGAGGCAACGATCCGCCTGGCGGAGTCGATCAAGCATCCCGGTTCTCTGGCGATGTCGCTGGTGTTTGCGGCGGCGCTGTATCGCCAGCTCGGTCACGTCCATCTGGCCGGGGCCCGTGCCGAGCGGGCGTTCGAGCTGACCTCGACGCCGGATCTGCAGCTCTGGCATTGTGCGGCGCAAAGTGCGCTCGGCTGGTGCAAGGCGATGAACGGCGACCCCGAGGGGCTGACGCTGATCGAGAACAGCATGGAGCAGGTTACCGAGGCCACGGGGCAGGACCGTTATCAGCGTGCGCTGCTGTGGTATGGCGACGCCTGTCTGGCACTGCATGACGACGCGCGCGCGGAAGAGTATCTGGACCAATGCCTGATCATGGCGCGTGAGCGCAATTCGCTCTACCTGCCCGAGTTGACGCTGCAGATGGTGCGGGCGCGTCATGCCCTCGGGCATGCGCCGGACGATGTGCGTCGTCTGGCGGCCGAGGCTTATCGCGTGGCCTGCGAGCAGGAAAATCGCCACCACCAGCTCTACGCATGCGAAGTATGGCTGACGTTGATCGATGCGCATGACGATGACGTGCGTCGGCGTTTTCGTCGCTTGCTGGGGCAGGTGGCGTTGAGCGATGCGCCGATGCTGGTGCGCTGGCGCACGCAACTCGACCGTGTGCTCGGCGAGCCCCAGCATTGAGGCCGTGAAGAGGGCGCCGGGTTTTCTCAGGCGCGGACCTAGAACGCGAATTCACGCAGCCGTGGGGGGGCGTCACCCTCGACGCGTACCTCCCAGCCGCGTCCGGGGCGCCAGTCACCCAGCACGATACGCTGGGCGGGCTGGCCGTCGAGCGTGAATTCGTGTACCGCCGGTCGGTGGGTGTGGCCGTGGATCAGGGTGCTCACGCCATGCTCGCGCATGATCGCTTCGACTTCCGCCAGCGTGACGTCCATAATCGCATCCGCTTTTTGCGTATTGGCATCCGAGGATTGCATGCGCAGGCTCTTGGCCAGCTCCAGGCGTTGCTCGATGGGCAAGGCAAGAATCTGGGCCTGCCACTCGGGGTCTCGTGCCATGGCGCGAAACTTCATGTATTCCTCGTCGCCGGTGCAGAGACTGTCGCCGTGCATCAGCAGCACCGTCTGACGGCCGAGCGTCGCGAGACAGGGATCGTCGAGCAGGGTGGCGCCGGCGGCGGCGGCGAAGTCCTCGCCGACCAGGAAGTCGCGATTGCCGTGCATGAAATAGAGCTGGGTGCCGGCGTCGCTGAGACGCCTCAGTGCATCGATGACCTGGCGTTCCAGATCACCGAGATAATCATCGCCGATCCAGGCCTCGAAGATATCGCCAAGCAGGTAGAGCGTGTCGGCGTGACGTGCGTCGCGTTCCAGGTAATCCAGGAAACCGCGCGTGATGTCCGGTTGGCCCGTATGGAGGTGCAAGTCGGAAATCAGCAGGGTGGTCATCGTGCTGGCGTCCTCGTGAACGTGGCGAGAAGGAAGCGGAAGGGCGATGCCGTGCCCGCGGGCACGGCGACGCGTAACGATCAGTCTTCGACGTAGGCGCGCTGGAGAATGACGTCTTCGGCGGGTACGTCGGCATGCATGCCGCGGCGCGTGGTGGGGACGTTCTTGATCTTCTCGACGACGTCCATGCCCTCGACGACTTCGCCGAAGACACAGTAACCCCAGCCCTGCATGGACTTGTCGCGGTGGTTGAGGAAGTCGTTGTCGGCGACGTTGATGAAGAACTGTGCGCTCGCGGAGTGCGGGTCCTGGGTGCGCGCCATGGCGACGCTGCCCTTGACGTTCTTCAGGCCGTTGTCGGCCTCGTTGTCGATCGGCGCGCGCGTGGGCTTCTGCTCGAACTGGGTGTCGAAGCCGCCGCCCTGCACCATGAAGCCGTCGATGACACGATGGAACAGAGTGTCGTCGTAATGACCGTCGCGCACGTACTGCTCGAAATTGGCAGCGGTCTTCGGGGCGTTGTCATGGTCGAGGCGCAGGCGAATGCTGCCGTAATTGGTTTGCAGAACGATCATGGGCGTATCCTGGCAAGAGAACTGAGCGTGACTTGGCGTCGCGCGCTGGCGTCGCGCTATAATAGCGGCTTTGCACCCGCGGGCGAAACCGTGTCGAGGCGCCAGCCGATGCTTCGATGCGCCCTCCGGTCACTCCGCGAACGAACAGAGGTTCTTTGAGACAGCCCATGAGCGTAGACAGCCACTCCGCCCCGAACTTCATCCGCAATCAGGTTCGCGAGGAAATCGAGGCCGGTCGCCAGGATACCATCATCACTCGGTTTCCTCCGGAACCCAACGGTTTCCTGCATATCGGTCATGCCAAGTCGATCTGTCTGAATTTCGGGCTTGCTGAGCAGTTTGGCGGTCAATGCCATCTGCGTTTCGACGACACCAATCCCGCCAAGGAAGAACAAGCGTACATCGATGCCATCAAGGCCGATATCGCCTGGCTCGGGTTCGAGTGGAACGGGGCGGTACGTTACGCCTCGGATTATTTCGACCAGCTCTACGCCTGGGCGCAGCACCTGGTGCGCGAAGGCAAGGCCTATGTCGATGATCTGTCGCCGGACGAGATTCGCGAGTATCGCGGCACCCTGACCGAACCCGGCACGCCGAGTCCCTATCGCGACCGGTCGCCCGAGGAGAACCTCGATCTGCTGGAGCGCATGCGTCAAGGCGAGTTCGCCGAAGGCGAGAAGGTCCTGCGTGCCAAGATCGACATGGCGGCCTCCAACATCAACATGCGCGATCCGATCCTCTATCGCGTGCGCCACGCGCGCCATCATCAGACGGGCGACAAGTGGAAGATCTATCCGTCCTACGACTTCACGCACGGGCAGTCGGATGCGATCGAGGGCGTCACGCATTCCTTGTGCACGCTGGAGTTCGAGGACCATCGACCGCTCTATGAATGGTTCCTCGACAATCTGCCGGTGCCGAGCAAGCCTCGTCAGATCGAGTTCGCGCGTCTCAATCTGGCACACACGGTCACGTCCAAGCGCAAGCTCAAGCTGCTGGTCGACCAGGGGCTCGTCGATGGCTGGGACGACCCGCGCATGCCGACGATTTCGGGGATGCGTCGCCGGGGCTACACGCCGGCGTCGTTGCGCAAGTTCTGCGAGATGATCGGCGTGACGCGCGCCGACGGCGGCATGGTGGATATCGCCATGCTGTATCACGCGATCCGCTCCGATCTCGAGGATAACGCGCCGCGCGCGATGTGCGTGCTCAAGCCGCTCAAGGTGGTGCTGACGAACCTGCCCGAAGATCATCGCGAGACCTTCGAAGTGGCCGGGCATCCGGCGCGTGACGACATGGGCGTGCGACAGCTGCCCCTGACGCGCGAGATCTGGATCGATCAGGACGACTTCATGGAGGAGCCGCCCAAGAAATTCTTCCGCCTGGCGCCCGGCAAGGAAGTGCGTCTGCGCAATGCCTACGTGATCCGTTGCGACGAGGTCATCAAGGACGCCCAGGGCGAGGTGCAGGAGCTGCATTGCAGCGTCGATCTCGACACCCTGGGCAAGAACCCTGAGGGGCGCAAGGTGAAGGGGGTCATTCACTGGGTGAGCGCTGCGGATGCCGTGCCGGTGGAGGTGCGCCTCTACGACAACCTGTTTCAGGTCGAGGCGCCGGATCGCGACCGTGACGGCGATTTTCTCGAGCACCTCAACCCCGAATCGCTACGTATCGTCGAAGGCTACGCCGAGCCGAGCCTGGCCGAGGTCGAGCCCGAAAGCCGCTACCAGTTCGAACGCGTGGGTTACTTCTGTGCCGACCGTCACGCCTGTCAGGATGGCAAGCGTGTATTCAATCGTACGGTCGGGCTCAAGGATGGTTGGGCCAAGGCACAGAAGAAAGGCTGAGAGGGGATTGCCGTGCAGATCTACAACACGCTGACGCGACGCAAGGAAACGTTCACGCCGCTCGACGCGGGGCGGGTGCGCATGTACGTGTGCGGTATCACCGTCTACGACTACTGCCACATCGGGCATGCCCGCGTCATGGTGGCGTTCGACATGATCACGCGCTACCTGCGCTGGCGTGGCTTCGAGGTCGATTATGTGCGCAATATCACCGACATCGACGACAAGATTCTCAAGCGTGCCGAGGAAAACGACGAGCCGATCGCGGCGTTGACCGAGCGCATGATCGCGGCCATGCATGAGGACGAGGGCCGCCTCGGCGTGCTGCGCCCTGACCGCGAGCCGCGTGCCACGGCGCATGTCGATGACATCGTCGCCATGGTCCAGCGCCTGATCGACAAGGGGTACGCGTATCCGGCCGCCAACGGCGACGTGTACTACCGGGTGCGCCGCTTCGAGGGCTACGGCAAGCTGAGCAATCGCGACCTCGATGACATGCGTGCCGGGTCGCGTGTCGAGGTCGAGACCGCCAAGGAAGACCCCCTGGATTTCGTGCTGTGGAAGGCGGCCAAGCCGGGCGAGGCAAGCTGGCCGTCACCCTGGGGCGATGGGCGGCCGGGATGGCATATCGAGTGCTCGGCGATGTCGACCTGCTGCCTGGGCGATACCTTCGACATTCATGGCGGGGGGCCGGATCTGGTGTTCCCGCACCATGAGAACGAGATCGCGCAGAGCGAGGCGGCAACGGGCCGGCCTTACGTCAACACCTGGATGCATGCCGGAGCGGTGCGGGTCGATCAGGAGAAGATGTCCAAGTCACTGGGCAATTTCTTCACGATCCGGGAGGTGCTGGAAGCGCACGCGCCGGAAGTCGTGCGCTACCTGCTCCTGGCAAGCCATTATCGCAGCCCGATCAATTATGCGCCGGATGCCTTGAGCGACGCGCGTCGTTCGCTGGAGCGCTTCTACAACGCGCTCCAGGGAGTCGCTCCGGAGGCCGGCGAGGTGGAATCGGGGTATCGCGAACGTTTCATCGCCGCGATGGATGATGACTTCAATACCGCCGAGGCGCTGGCGGTGCTGTTCGATCTGGCGCGCGAGTTGAATCGCGCCAAGCAGGAGGCGCCCGCGCATGCGCCGGCTCTGGCGCATGAGCTCAAGGAGCTGGGCGGTGTGCTGGGCTTGTTCGGCCAGGACCCCGAAGGTTTCTTGCAGGCGGGCGCGGGCCGGCTGCCGATGAGCGAGGAAGACATCGAGTCGCGCATCGAGGCGCGGGCACAGGCCAAGAAAGCCAAGGATTTCGCCACCGCCGATGGCATTCGCGACGAGCTCGCGGCGCTCGGGATCGTGTTGAAGGATGGTCGCGACGGTACGACCTGGGTCGTCGAGGGCGACTGACCGCCACCGGGCAGTGCCTTTGTCCCCACGCAAAAAAGCCGCGATCCGTGATCGCGGCTTTTTTGCATCTCAAGGCTGTTGGCGGTCTTGGCAAAGACCCTTTTCTCCCCTTTCTTTGCCTTGTCGCTGTCACCCGTCATCGCGGGGAAGGTGCATTCTTAGCTCGCAGTGCCCAGCCGCTTGACCATGGCTTCGACCATCATCGCCGAGTGCGTTGCGGCTTTCTCGATGAAGGCCTGGAAGGAGAGGTCCGACTCCTTGCCGGCGATATCGGACAGCGCACGAATGACCACGAAGGGGCAGTCGTACAGATGGCACGTCTGGGCGATGGCAGCCGCTTCCATTTCCGCGGCCAGCATGCTCGGAAAGCGTTCGCGGGCCTGGTCGACCGCGGCCTTGTCGGCCATGAAGATGTCACCGGTGCAGATGAGGCCTTCCGCGACGCGCAGCTCGCCGAGTCCCTCGATGCATTCGCGGGCGACGTTCACCAGATGAGGGTCGGGTGCGTAAGCGGCCGGCATCTGCGGGACCTGGCCGTATTCGTAGCCGAACACCACCGCGTCGACATCGTGATGACGCACCTCGCTGGAAATGACCACATCGCCGACCTCGAGGTCGACGCCGAAGCCGCCTGCCGAGCCGGTGTTGATCACCGCATCCGGCTGATAGACCTCGAGCAGTTGCGTGGTGCCGACGGCGGCATTCACCTTGCCGATTCCCGACTGCAGAATGACGACCTCGACGCCATGCAGGTGGCCCGAATGGAACGTCGAGCCGGCATGCTGGCGGGTCTGGCGGTTTTCCAGATGCGAGGCGAGGCGTTCGACTTCCTCGGCCATGGCACCGATGATGGCAATCTTGCGCATTTGGAGCGTGATCCCTCTATCGATCAGGCGAACACCTGGTTCCATTCATTGCGCTTGGCCAGCAGGTCGCGTGCCAAGGCTTGAGCGCCTTCGAGACTGTGGCTGGCGGCCCAGCCGCACTGCATCTCGTTGCAGGCCGGCACTTCCTTGGCGACGAGCACGTCGTTGAGGGTCTTGTCGATGAGGTCGAGCACGTCGTCGTAATCGTCGTGGTTGATCAGCGTGACGTAGAAGCCGGTCTGGCAGCCCATGGGGCTGATGTCGAGAATCTTGTCGGTGTGGTTGCGCGACAATTCGGCCATCAGGTGTTCCAGGGAATGCAGGGCGGGCATTTCCATGTGGGCCTTGTTCGGCTGGCAGATGCGCAGATCGTACTTGTGAATCGCATCGCCGTGATCGCCGGTCTTGATCCCGGCCAGGCGTACATAGGGCGCCTTGACCTTGGTATGGTCGAGGTTGAAGCTCTCGACGTTCATTTCTTTGTCGCTCATCTCTCCACTCCTTTCTCGAACTGGATGTAGCCGTTCATTGTAACGCCTGTGCGCTAGGCGTGCATGCCGTCGTGCAGTTCGGCGGCGAACAGCGTGTTTTCCAGCAGGGAAGCCACCGTCATGGGTCCCACGCCCCCCGGCACAGGCGTGATGTAGCTGGCGCGCGCCGCGGCGGGGGCGAACTCCACGTCACCGGCGAGCTTGCCGTCGTCCTGACGGTTGATCCCCACATCGATGACCACGGCGCCTTCCTTGACCCATTCGCCCTTGACCAGTCCCGGCCGCCCGACGGCGACGACGAGAAGGTCGGCGCGCCGTACGTGCGATTCGAGGTCACGGGTGAAACGGTGGCAGACCGTGGTCGTGCTGCCGGCCAGCATCAGCTCCAGGGCCATGGGGCGGCCGACGATATTGGAGGCGCCCACGATGACCGCGTCCAGGCCGCGCGCCTGAATGCCGCTTTCCTGCAATAGCGTCATGATGCCCTTGGGGGTGCAGGGGCGCAGGACCGGCAGTCGCTGAGCGAGTCGGCCGAGGTTGTAAGGGTGGAAGCCATCGACGTCCTTGTCGGGGCGAATCCGCTCGAGAATCGGGCGAGCATCGAGATGGTCGGGCAGCGGCAACTGGACCAGAATGCCGTCGATGCTGCGGTCGGCATTCAGCGAGTCGATCAACGCCTCGAGGTCGGCCTGCGTGGTGCCGGCCGGCAGCTTGTGCTGCACCGAGTGCACCCCGGCCTTGTCGCAGGCGCGATGCTTGTTGCGAACGTACACCTCGGAGGCGGGGTCTTCACCGACGAGGACGACCGCGAGCCCCGGTGCGCGCTTGCCTTCCTGGCGGCGTGCCTGGACCTGGCGAGATACCTGTTCGCGGACATTAGCGGCAATCGCCTTGCCGTCGATCAACTGAGCGGTCATCGACTCGTTCCTTTGGCTTGCTAGGCCCGGTGTCGGGCGGCGTTAAAAGAGGCGCAATTTTCGCACGCTGGGAGGCGCAGTCAATGTATCCTTGCCGTGCCCCTGGCGAAGAGGGAGGCGTAAGGGCTTGACCTGGCAAGGAAGATGCGTACAATACGCTGCGCATCGACGGGCTCGATTGGCCTTGCCCAAACGGTCTCGGGGCGACGGGGTATAGCGCAGTCTGGTAGCGCGCCTGCTTTGGGAGCAGGATGTCGGGGGTTCAAATCCCTCTACCCCGACCAGCATCCGGATCCTTTAGAGGATCGGTTCTCGGTTGAGCCTGTGCCGGCGTGACATCAAGGCGCTCATAGCTCAACCGGATAGAGCAACGGCCTTCTAAGCCGTAGGTTGCAGGTTCGAGTCCTGCTGGGCGCGCCATGTCGCGTGCTTGTCGATGAAGGGCATTGCCCGTTGCGTGTCGAGTCATGGTGGATGTAGCTCAGTGGTAGAGCCCCGGATTGTGGCTCCGGTGGTCGTGGGTTCGATCCCCATCATCCACCCCAAGCTCGAATGTCACGCAGTCTATCGTCGTCGTGGTGGATGTAGCTCAGTGGTAGAGCCCCGGATTGTGGCTCCGGTGGTCGTGGGTTCGATCCCCATCATCCACCCCAGCGATGACAACCTTCCTTTCGTGCTTCATTCGTTTCTCCTTCGTCTCGTTGCTGTCGATCGCGGTCGATACGCGTGCGTTGCATCCGTGTGGCCAAGAGCTGCTCGTCGATATCGCCATTGCGACGTTTGACGTGCTTTTTTCATCCCGTTTCCCTTGTAAGATGGGCCTTGTAGCCCCATAAACCACGCAATGCGCTTGCCAGCGCGAATGGGGATTCATAGAATCCTCGTCTTATACGTATTTTCAGAACGCCCCCTGTCGGTAGAGGATCATTCATGCAAGTTTCCGTTGAGTCGACTTCCCAGATCGAACGTCGCGTCACCGTCCAAGTGCCGGCTGCCGAGGTCGATCAAGCCGTGGCTACCCGTCTGCAGGAAACCGCCAAGAACGTGCGGCTGAACGGCTTTCGGCGTGGCAAGATTCCGCTGACGGTCGTTCGCCAGCGTTTCGGCCGAGAAGTCCGCAACGAGGTGGTGGGCGAAATGATGCGCCAGCACTATGTGCAGGCGATTACCCAGGAGAGCCTCAACCCGGCGGGATCGCCGCAGGTCGAGCCGACCGTCGATGAAGACGGCAAGGACCTGGAGTTCGTCGCGACGCTCGAGGTCTACCCCGAATTCGAGCTCAACTCGATCGAAAACACCGAGATCGAGCGTCCCCAGGCAGAGGTGACCGAGGCCGACGTCGATCAGATGATCGAAACGCTGCGCACCCAGCATGCCGAATGGGAAGCGGTCGATCGTGCGGCGGCCAATGGCGACCAGGTGACCATCGACTTTGAAGGTTACCTGGGCGACGAACCCTTCGAAGGCGGTGCCGCCGAAGGCCACGAGCTCGAGCTGGGCTCCAACAGCTTCATTCCCGGTTTCGAAGAGCAGCTGGTGGGTGCCAAGGCCGGCGACGAGCTCGAGATCAAGGTGACGTTCCCCGAGGACTACCAGGCGGCGCATCTGGCGGGCCAGGAAGCCACCTTCAAGGTGAAGGTGCACAAGGTCGCCGGCAAGCAGCTGCCGGAAGTCGACGATGAATTCATCAAGCGTTTCGGTGTCGAAGAGGGTGGAGTTGCCGCTTTCCGCGCCGACGTGCAGAAGAACATGGAGCACGAGCTTTCCCAGGCCGTGACCAATCGCGTCAAGCAGCAGGCCCTGGAAGCGTTGCAGCAGGCCAACGACATTCCGGTCCCGCAGTCGCTGATCCAGCAGGAGACCCAGGGGCTCAAGCGTCAGGCCGCACAGCAGTTCGGTCTCGGCGACGATTTCGACGTCTCCCAGCTGCCGGACGAACTGTTCGCCGATCAGGCGAAGAAGCGTGTGCAGGTCGGGCTGTTGCTGGCCGAGGTCGTCAAGGTCAATGAACTCGACGCAAGCGACGACGAGATCAAGGCGCGTGTCGAGGAGCTGGCGCAGCAGTACCAGCAGCCCGAACAAGTGATCGAGTATTATCTCAAGAACGATGAAATGAAGAACCAGATCAAGTCCTCGGTTCTTGAAGACAAGGCAGTTGACAAGCTGCTGGAGCAGGCTCAGGTTAAGGATGTCGAGATGTCCTACGAGCAAGCCCTGCAGGCGGCACAGCAGCAGGAAGGTGCGGAAGAAGAGGCGCAGGAAGAGACCAGCGCCTGAGCCCCTTCGCGCATGCCGTCGCAAGTGCCTGGACCCGGCTACGGCCGGGTCTCTAGTCACTGAAGCAATCAGTCATCGGATTAAGGAAGCCACGCAATGGGCAATGAGTTCGATATCAGCAACGCCGGCGGTCTAGTCCCCATGGTGGTGGAGCAGAATGCGCGTGGTGAGCGGGCCTATGATATTTATTCCCGCCTGCTGAAAGAGCGTGTCATCTTTCTGATTGGCCCGGTGGAAGACTACATGGCCAATCTGGTGGTAGCGCAGATGCTGTTTCTCGAATCCGAGAACCCGGACAAGGACATCCACCTGTACATCAATTCACCGGGAGGTTCGGTGACGGCGGGGATGTCCATCTACGACACCATGCAGTTCATCAAGCCGGACGTGTCGACCGTATGTGTCGGGCAGGCCGCCAGCATGGGGGCATTGCTGCTCGCCGGTGGTGCCGCAGGCAAGCGTTACTGCCTGCCACACTCGCGGATGATGATCCATCAGCCGCTGGGCGGTTATCAGGGCCAGGCCGCGGATATCGAGATCCATACCAAAGAGATTCTCAACATCCGTCAGCAGCTCAACGAGATCCTCGCCAAGCACACCGGTCAGGATACGGAAACGGTGGCTCGGGACACGGATCGCGACAATTTCATGAATGGCACGCAGGCGGTGGAGTACGGCCTCATCGATGCCATGCTGGATAAGCGCCCCGTATCCTGATAGCGTCTGATGACACTTGATGACTCATAGCGAGACATGCATTTATTACCGGCAGCCCGTCAGGGATGCCGCTATGACGAGGTACGCGAATGGCTGACGGCAAAGGCAAAGACGAGAGCGGCAAATTGCTGTACTGCTCGTTCTGCGGCAAGAATCAGAACGAAGTACGCAAGCTGATCGCGGGTCCTTCCGTCTACATCTGCGACGAATGTGTCGATCTATGCAACGACATCATTCGCGAAGAAGTGCTGGAAGCCGATGCCGAGGGCGATGAAGAACGCCTGCCGGCACCGCGCGAGATCCGCAATACGCTGGACGACTACGTGATCGGTCAGGATCGCGCCAAGCGCGTGTTGTCCGTGGCGGTCTACAATCACTACAAGCGTCTTCGTGCCGACGTGAAGTCGGAAGACGTCGAGCTGGGCAAGTCGAACATCCTGCTGATCGGTCCGACCGGCAGCGGCAAGACATTGCTGGCCGAGACCATGGCCCGGCTGCTCAATGTGCCGTTCACGATCGCCGATGCGACGACCCTGACCGAAGCCGGCTACGTGGGCGAGGATGTCGAGAACATCATCCAGAAGCTGTTGCAGAAATGCGATTACGATGTCGACAAGGCGCAGCGCGGCATCGTCTATATCGATGAGATCGACAAGATTTCGCGCAAGTCCGACAATCCTTCGATCACGCGTGATGTATCCGGCGAAGGCGTGCAGCAGGCCCTGCTCAAGCTGATCGAGGGCACCACGGCCTCGATACCGCCCCAGGGCGGACGCAAGCATCCCCAGCAGGAATTCCTGCAGGTCGATACCAGCAACATGCTGTTCATCGTGGGGGGCGCGTTCGCCGGTCTGGAGAAGGTGATTCGCGATCGTGTCGAGAAGGGTGGCATCGGCTTCAATGCCGAGGTGAAGAGCAAGGACTCCGAGAAGGCGATGGGGGATATCCTCGCTGGCGTCGAGCCCGAGGATCTGGTCAAGTTCGGCTTGATTCCCGAGTTCGTGGGGCGTGTCCCGGTCATTGCCACGCTGACCGAGCTCAGCGAAGAAGCGTTGATCCAGATTCTCACCGAGCCCAAGAACTCGTTGATCAAGCAGTACGTCCATCTGTTCGCGATGGAAGGCGTCGAGCTGGAGTTCCGCGAGGATGCCCTGCGCGCCGTGGCGCACAAGGCCATGGCACGCAACACTGGTGCGCGCGGGCTGCGCTCGATTCTGGAGTCCGTGCTGCTCGACACCATGTACGAGGTCCCTTCGCTGGAGGACGTCACCAAGGTGGTGATCGATGCCTCGGTCATTACCGGCGACAGCGAGCCGCTTCTGATCTACTCCCAGCAGGAAGAAAGCAAGGTGGCCGGCAAGGACGGTTGATGTCCGGCCGAGCCATCCTGGGGGCCTGAGGGCCCCCTTTTCGTATTGAACCTACCGCCGCGTCATGAAACCGACGGGCTGCACGGTTGCATCGCATGGGATGCGCCCCCATTTCCCAGGCATTAGTGCCGTCTCGCGGCCCATCCACCGATTTTGTTGAGGAACGTCTGCGATGGAGCAGAACGCTGAACAGACCTTAAGTCTTCCCCTTTTGCCGCTGCGGGACGTGGTCGTCTATCCGCAGATGGTGATTCCGCTGTTCGTGGGGCGCGAGAAATCGATTCGCGCGCTCGAGACGGCCATGGAAAACGACAAGCGTATCTTGCTCGTGGCCCAGCGTGAGGCGAGTCAGGACGATCCGGAATTCGGCGACCTTTTCGATGTCGGGACCGTGGCCGAAATCATGCAACTTCTCAAGTTGCCGGACGGCACCGTCAAGGTATTGATCGAAGGTGACTATCGCGCCGACATTCGTGATGTCCACGAGGACGCGTCCGGTTATGTATCGGCCGAGGCCACGCGTCGCGAGAGCGAGGCATTGACCGAGCGCGAGCAGGAATCGCTCGTGCGGGTCCTGCTGAATCAGTTCGAGCAGTATGTGAAGCTGTCCAAGAAGGTGCCCAACGAAGTCCTCAATTCGTTGTCCGGCATCGAGGACCCGAGCCGCCTGGTCGATACGATCTGCGCGCACTTGTCGCTCAAGATCGGCGACAAGCAGGAGCTGCTCGAGATGGATCGCGTGCGCGATCGCATCGAGCACCTGATGGCCTTGATCGAGTCCGAGATCGATCTGCTGCAGGTGGAAAAGCGCATCCGTTCGCGGGTCAAGGACCAGATGGAGAAGTCCCAGCGCGAGTACTATCTCAACGAGCAGATGAAGGCCATCCAGAAGGAGATGGGCGAGCTCGAGAACGCGCCCAACGAGGCCGACAAGTACGAGCAGCTGATCGAGTCGTCCGGCATGCCCAAGGAAGCGGCCGACAAGGCGCGCCAGGAACTGGGCAAGCTCAAGATGATGGCGCCGACATCCGCCGAGGCGACCGTGGTGCGTTCGTACCTCGACTGGCTGGTGGCGGTACCCTGGAAGAAGCGCTCGCGCGTGCGGCATGACCTGGTGCATGCCCAGAAGGTGCTCGATGAGGACCACTATGGGCTGGAAGAGGTCAAGGAGCGCATCCTCGAGTACCTGGCCGTGCAGAAGCGCGTCAAGAAGCTCAAGGGACCGGTGCTGTGCCTGGTGGGCCCGCCCGGGGTCGGCAAGACCTCGCTCGGTCAGTCGATCGCACGCGCGACCAACCGGCGTTACGTGCGCCTGGCGCTGGGAGGCATCCGCGACGAGTCCGAGATTCGCGGGCATCGCCGTACGTACATCGGCTCGCTGCCCGGCAAGCTGATTCAGCGCATGAGCAAGGCCGAGGTGCGCAACCCGCTCTTCTTGCTCGACGAGGTCGACAAGATCGGCATGGATCATCGCGGCGACCCTTCGTCGGCGTTGCTCGAAGTGCTCGACCCCGAGCAGAACAACACCTTCAGCGACCATTACCTGGAGCTGGATTACGACCTCTCCGACGTCATGTTCATCTGCACCGCCAACTCGATGAACATCCCGGAGCCGCTGCTCGACCGCATGGAGATCATTCGCCTGCCCGGTTACACGGAAGACGAAAAGCTCGCCATCGCCAAGCGTTACCTGGTGCCCAAGCAGCTCAAGGCCAACGGGCTCAAGGAGGACGAGCTGAGCTTCTCTGACGAATCTCTGCTCGAGCTGGTGCGTTATTACACCCGCGAGGCGGGCGTTCGTGAGCTGGAGCGCCAGATCGCCAAGGTGAGCCGCAAGGTGCTGCGTGAACGTGTCGAGGCCGAGAAACAGCAAGGTGCGAAAGGGCCGCAACTGCTGGCGGCTGCGGACATCGAGACCTATGCCGGCGTGCGTCGCTACAGCTATGGCCTGGCCGACAAGGAAGACCAGGTCGGGCGCGTCACGGGGCTGGCCTGGACATCGGTGGGCGGCGAGCTGCTCAACATCGAGTCGGTGGTCTCCCCGGGCAAGGGGCGCCTGAACAAGACCGGTTCGCTCGGCGATGTGATGAAAGAGTCGGTGAGTGCGGCGCATACCGTGGTGCGGGCACGCGCCGAAGCGCTGGGTATCGATCCCGAGCGCTTCGAGAAAGAGGACCTCCACATTCACGTCCCCGAGGGCGCCACGCCCAAGGATGGGCCGAGTGCGGGCATCGCCATGGTGACGGCGATGGTCTCGGCCTACACCGGGCGTCCGGTGCACTGTGACGTGGCCATGACCGGTGAAGTCAACCTGCGTGGCGAGGTCATGCCGATCGGCGGGCTCAAGGAGAAATTGCTGGCGGCGCGACGCGGTGGTATAAAGACGGTGCTCATACCGGAGGAAAATCGCCGGGATCTCAAGGAAGTGCCGGACAATATCAAGGATGCCCTGGATATCCGGCCCGTCAAATGGATTGATGAAGTTCTCGACGCGGCGCTGGTGGAAAAAGCAGAGGTGGAAAGCGGTGAATCCCTAGCGGAAACCAGTCAACCGACGCGTTCCAATATCAGCACGCATTGACAGAATTTAGCGGCCATGACGCGGTTTGAATCCGCGCATGGCGCGGCTCGGCGCGAAGCTTTCTTGACAAGAGTTTCGTGGCATTGCTATAAATTCCAGCCTTTGTTGTGACGCTTCAGGCAGTGGAAGTTTCGCGCCGATTTCCAGTCATTACCGAAACAGTCAAGGGGTGAAGTGTGAACAAGTCCGAGCTGATCGAAGCCATTGCTGCATCTGCCGACATTCCCAAGGCGGCTGCAGGCCGTGCGCTCGACGCCATGGTCGATACCGTCACCGATAGTCTGAAGAAGGGCGACTCCGTCGCGCTGGTCGGCTTCGGCACATTCTCTGTCAAAGAGCGTGCCGCGCGCACTGGCCGCAACCCGCAGACCGGGCAGACGATCGAAATCAGCGCCGCCAAGGTGCCGACGTTCAAGGCCGGCAAGGCGCTCAAGGATTCGGTCAACTAAGACCGGTTCGAGTGGGGCCGGGGCGATCGCCATGAGCGTGACGCATGACGTAAGCCGTGTCTGAAGTGATATGTCGTGTCGGTTCGGTCCACCCAAGGAGGCGCATCGCGTGAGCGATGCGCCTTTTTCGTGTCGGGGGCAGGTGCACGAGATGTGAGCCCGTTTTGACCGGGACACACTCGATGCCGGTATAATCCGCTCTGGTTTCAAGAATCTCCATCACGTCGAGGCAAGCATGCTGCAACGAATTCGAGAAGGCTCTCAGGGGTGGGTCGCCAAAATGATCGTGGGTGCGATCATCGTGACGTTCGCGCTCTTCGGGGCCGAGTCCCTCGTCGGGGTCTTCACCTCAGGCAGCGACGATGTCGCGACCGTCAACGGCGAGCCGATCAAGCGCCAGGCGGTCGAGTTGCAGGTGCAACGTGGCATTCGTTCCGGCCAAGTGCCCCCTGAGCAGGAGCGCGAACTCCGCGCGCAGGTGATCGATCAGATGATCACCACGGAGTTGCTGGATCAATATGCCGAGGAGGGGGGCATGCACCTCTCCGATGCGCAGATCGACCAGCTCATCGTCAGTCGTCCCGAGTTTCAGGACTCCGAGGGCAATTTCTCCCAGGAGCTCTTCTCCAATCGTCTTGCCAGCGCGGGGTACACACCCTTGTCGTTTCGTCGCGAGTTGCGTCGTGACATGAAGCGTCAGCAGCTGCAGCAAGGGGTGGCACTTTCCACGTTCGTGCTGCCGGGAGAAGCCGAGCGTCTGCAAGCCCTGCAGAATCAGACGCGTGACTTCCGCTATGCGTCGCTGACGGCCGACGATCTCGAAGCGCCGGTCGAGGTCACCGAGAGCGACATGCAGGCGTATTACGAGGCGCACCAGGATCAGTACCAGCGTCCCGAACAGGTCAAGGTGGCGTATGTCGTACTGAATCAGCAGGACGTGGCTCAGGATGTCGACGTCGATGAGCAGCAGCTGCGGGATGCCTACGCTGCCGAGCGCGAGGACGCGCCGCGCGAAGTGGCGCATGTCATGGTCGATTACGGCGATGAACGTTCGCGGGACGAGGCCATGGCCCGCATCGAAGAAGCGCAAGGCCAGCTCGCCGACGGTGCCGATTTCGCCGATGTGGCGGCCGAGTATTCGGATGACGCGACCACGGCGGAGAAGGGCGGCAACCTTGGCGTGATCAATCGCGGCTTTTTCGGCGACGCCTTCGATGATGCGGCGTTCTCGCTGGAGGAGGGCCAGGTGTCCTCGGTGGTCGATAGTGGCGATGGCCTGCATCTGATCAAGGTCACCGATATCGACATGCCCAGCTTTGACGAGCAGCGCGACGAGCTCGCCGGGCAGGTTCGTCTCGACAACTCCCGCGACGCCTTCAATGAGCGTGCCCAGCAACTCGAGGATCGCAGCTACGCCGCGGACGATCTGCAAAGCGTTGCCGATGAGCTGGGGCTCGATGTGCAGACCAGCGACTGGGTATCCGCCGACAGTGCCGAGGGGGTGCTGGCCGAGCCGGGAATGATGGATGCGGCATTCAGCGAGGACGTGCTCGAGAATGGCTATAACAGCGATGTGATCGAGCTCGACGACCAGCGCCGCGCTGTATTGCGCGTTGTCGATCATCGTGAGGCCACGACCTTGTCGCTGGATGAAGTGAGCGAGCGTGTGCGTGAGGCGACGCGCGAGGTCAAGACGCGCGAGGCCCTCGAGGCGCGTGCCGAACGTCTCGTCGCATCGCTCCGCAACGGCGATGCGGTGTCCCTCGACTGGCAGCAGGTCGACGATGCAACCCGCTGGGGAGACGCGGCGCCCGAATCCGTGTTGCGTCAGGCCTTCCGCTTGCCGCATCCCAGTGATGGGCAGACCTACGGACACGCGATGACCGACGCCGGCGTCGCGATCATCGAGCTGACGCAGGTACGCGATGGGGACGCCGAAGAAGCTGGCGATAGCGGGCGAATGGCGGAACGCCTGCGTGCGCAGGCGGCGATTCAAGGGCTGACCGAGTCACTGCGCGAAGACGCCGAGATCGAACGGGACTAGACGCTCGCCTGCAAGGCGGCAAATGAAAGCGCGGCTCAGGGAGCCGCGCTTTTTTTATGTCGTCGTGGCCGTCACGATGCCGCGGGAGATCGGCCCTGGACACGCCGGGAAGCGGTCAGCCGGTCTGGTGCTCCAGCTCCTGGAGGATCACCAGCGCTTGTTCCCGGGCGTCGCCACAAACCGCCCGGTCATATTCGAAGGCGTGGCAAACGGCGGGACGCCGCGGGTCGCCGAACAAGCGGCAGAGGTTATCGTCATCGAGTTGGATGCAGCGCACTCCCGCCGGCTTGCCATCCGGCATGCCGGGAATGGGAGAGCTGATGCTGGGGGCGATGCAGCAAGCGCCACAGCCGGCGCGGCAGGACATGCGAGCCTCCTTCGTCATGCGTCGTCGTGCGTGGTCACTGGTGGCATGGCATCCGCCATGGCCCCCTTGTCGATGCCTTCGAAGGCCTGGACACGGATGCGGCTGCCGGTATCGCGGGCGATGGTATCGGCCAGCCAGGCGGCGATGTGCTCGATGGTGGTCGGCGTCGACAGCAGATGACAACGTTGTCTCGGGAGCTTGAGGGAGAAGCGTCCCTGAGCGGCCTGGTAGGCAACGCTCAGCTCGTCCAGGGGCTGTTCGTCGAATGGCGTGTCGAGGTCCTCGTCGTGGATCAGGTAACTGGCATCGAGTGCCTGTGCCCATTGCGCTTCGAGAGCGGCATCGCGCCGTCCGTCGCGCCAGATATGCAAGCGCGAACGATGGCCGTGGGCAATGCGCTGACAGTTGCCCGTGTGATGCTTGAGACCATGGCTGTAGGTATAGGCGGCAGTCTCGATCTCTTCGTCGCGAAGACGCAGGCGGATCGTGTCGACCTTGGCCGGTGGCCGACGGCTCAGCTCGCTCGACAGATGGATGGCCAGACGATCGGCGGTGATCTCTGGCCAGGGGAGCAGGGTGAAGCTCTGCCGGGGGCCACGGACTTCCATGCGGTAGGGGAACTGCGTGCGCAGGCACAGGCCTTCGGCGCAGTCGACGACCTGGATGCCCGCTGCCTCGGTGGGTACCAGCAGGGTATGGTCGAGCCCCGCATCGAGACGTGACTTGATCCAGGGCTTGACCTCGCCGAAGTCGAACAGCATGCCATCGGGGCCGAGCTCGCCGTCGAGCTCGGCATCGACATGCCAGCTGACGCCCGTCAGCCCGTGTTCGGGCGACCACAGCGACGCATCGATGTGGGTGAGATGATTGACGAAAAGGGTCATCAGTCGATTCCCGCGATCTTGTGGGTTTGCAGCGCGAGGCGCCATTGCGGATGGTCGAGGCAGTAGGCGACGGTATCCGTCATGGTCGTGCCTTGCCCGCCGCGGGGCGCGAGATCCATCGGCTGCAGGAAGAAATGCGCAAAGTCCAGATGCGTGAAATTCGCCGGCGGCGCGTCGTCCTGGGGATAGACCAGCTTGAGTTCATCGCCCTGCGTGATTCTCAACGGTGCGTCGCCCTTGGGGCTCACGCACAGCCAGTCGATGCCGTCGGGCGGTGTCAGCGTACCGTTGGTTTCGACGGCGACCTCGAACCCATGGGCATGCATCGCCGCGATCAGTGCCGTGTCGAGTTGCAGCAGCGGCTCCCCGCCCGTGAAGACCACATAGGGCGTCGCGGTCGTGTCGTCGGTGCCGGGCCAGAGTCGGTGCAGGTGCGTGGCGAGGGCATGCGCGTCCGCGAAGCGTCCGCCGTTCTGCCCGTCGGTGCCGACGAAGTCGGTATCGCAGAAACGGCAACGGCTCTGCGCACGATCGCGTTCCCGTCCCGACCAGAGGTTGCACCCCGTGAAGCGACAGAAGACGCTGGCCCGTCCGGCGCGTGCACCTTCTCCCTGCAAGGTATAGAACGCTTCCTTGACGCTGTACATCAGTCAGAGGCCCCCGCATCGGCATAGACCAGAGGGTCCGTCACGCCCTGGGCGGCGAAGGCCGCGAGACGTTCACGACAGCTGCCGCAGTGACCGCAGGAGCGCTCGGCGCCGCGATAGCAGGTCCAGGTCTGCGCGTAGTCGAGACCCATCGCCAGACCATCGGCGAGAATCTCCTCCTTGCTGGCGTGCAGATAGGGCGCCGCGATGCGCACGGGGGTGAAGTCGGCGATGGCCGCGACATCGTTCATCCGCTCGACGAACTCGGGGCGGCAATCCGGATAAAGCACGTGGTCGCCGCCGTGGGCGCCGTAGAAACACACGTTGGCGCCGATATTGACGGCATGGCCAATGGCCAGCGAGAGCAGGATCATGTTGCGGTTGGGAACCACCGTGGCCGCCATGTTATCGGCATCGTAGTCGCCGTCGGGCATGGTCTGGGTGGCGTCGGTCAGGGCCGAGTTGCCGATCAATCCGTGAATGGCACGGATATCGACGACCTGATGCGCGATGCCGAGTCGCTGACAGACATCATGGGCGGTTTCCAGTTCGCGGGAGTGGCGCTGACCGTAGTGGAATGACAGCGCGTGCACCTCGAAACCGGCGCGCAGCGCGCGGTGAAGTACGGTGTAGGAATCCATTCCGCCGGAATAGATGACCACGGCCTTGGTGGTGTCTTCGGGCGAGGTGATGGCGGTAACGGCGCTTTGCCCGGCGTGTTGGCGCCGGGGAGAATGACGGGGAAGGTCCGACATGAGGCATTGTCCTGAGCGGAGAATTTATAGCGCCCAGCGTGTGGTGGCACGCCTGGGAAATACGCCCGGGATCCGGTCCGGACGAAGCGCGCATAGTGTAACCGGCACACCGTTCGCCGGCTAGTCGTTGCGGATCAGGCCGTCGCGTCTTCCTGAGCGGCTCGGGCGGCGCCCGCGAACCGTGTCATGCAAGCGCGCTGCGTTCGCCGCACAGTGGGCTGAGGAAGCGATGACGGCGCTGTGCATCCGTCAGCGGTTGTGCCAGGACATGGGTGAGCTTGGTGAAGGCTGCCTCGGGGGTCATGTCGTCGCCGGCCAGCACGCCGGCATCACCGAGTGCCTGGCCGCTGGCATAGGTCTCCAGGGCCACCGGCCCATGCGGGCACTGGCTGACCACTGCCAATAGCTTGCCGGCGCTGCTGGCGGTAACCAGGGCCCCCGCCAGGTGCGGGTCGTCGGGCATGTTGCCGCTGCCCCAGCATTCGAGCACGGCACCCCGCACGCTGTCCTCGTCGAGCAGGGTCGCGACCTGACGGGCCTGGATGCCCGGCCACAGCGCCAGGCGCACGACCGACGACGCCGTCGACAGATAGGGCAGTTCGAAGCGGGGCGCGCCGCTCGGCGACAACAGCCGCGAGGGGTACAAGACCGGAGCGCCGTCGATGCATTCTCCAAGCAGTGGCCAGTTGGGCGAAGCAAAGCCGTCGAAGGCGTGGGTGTCCCATTTGCGGCTGCGGCAGCCGCGCATGAGCTTGCCCGCGAAGGCGACGGTGACTTCGGCAAGGCCGGGGAGTGCCGCAAAGCGCAGGGCCGTCTCGATGTTGCCCAGCGCATCGCTGCCTGGCGCTTCCAGCGGCTTCTGGGCGCCGGTCACGACCACCGGCTTGTCGATGCCCTGCAGCTGGAAGGCCAGACTCGAGGCGGTCCAGGCGAGCGTGTCGGTGCCATGCAGAACCACGAAGCCTGCGTAGTCGGCATGCCGTGTGGCGATATCCCGTGCCAGTCGCTGCCAGTCGGCGGGTGTCGCGCTGCTCGAATCGATGGGCGTTGCGTACTCGAGCATCTCGAAGGGAGGGATGCCATCGCCACGGGAGGCCGGCAAGCGCGAGATCGCCAGGCGCAGGCGTGCTTCGAAGTCGCCGGCGGGGCGCAGGCCTTGGGCGCTCTCGATCATGCCGAGGGTGCCCCCGGTATACAGGACAAGAATGGTGTTGGCAGTCGTCATGGCGATGGCATCCCGGCACGCAAGCGAATGAGCGCGCGATGATACCTAGTTATCGTCCTTGTCGGCTAGCGTCCAGCCGCGGGAGGGAGCGTCGGTCGTGGTATCGGGCTCGCGCGATGCGGTCTTGGCGCGTATCGCTTCCACGTCTTCGTGACTCACCAAGCGCAACTGGCCATCGCTGCGTTGCGGATGGCTGGTCAGGACGCCATCGAAGCGCCAGCACCGCTCCGGTACCCAGGAAACGCGGAATCGTCGACCTTGATACTCCGCCTGCTGTTCGTCGATCAGACGCAGGCTTTCACGCAGCGGCAGCCGCGCGAAGAGGTCGGAATGCAGCACGTCGTGGTGATCGCCGATGCGGATGGGACCCACGAAACGGCCTTCGGCGAGTGCGCGCCGGCGACGCGACGGTCGCAGCGTGCCTTCCGCCATGCCGGCACCGCACAAGTGCAGAGTGGTCTCGTCGAGTTGCTTGATGACCCAGATGGCGACGCCGCGTCTCGGTGCCAGGCGATCCCGCAACCAGTCAAGCATGTCCAGCTCCTGCGCTGAGTGTCGAGTGAACGCGCGCGATGGTCATGCCATCGCGCGGGGCCGTCATTCGCATTTACAGGTCGTGCCCGAGGATGACCTGGCAAATGGCAGCAAAGCTGCGCGCCTCGGGAGGATGCTCGAGATCGATGCCCAGCGCACGGCTGATATCGGAAGCCGAGACCAGACCGCGAATGATGGTCTTCCCGTCATCGACGGCCGTGATCAGCACGTGTTGATCCCCGAATGCCTTCAACGTTTCCACCAGATCGCCGACGCGAGCATTCTCCAGCTGTTCCAGCGAGAGGGAGTGCAGTTGCGCGCGGGGCGTTTGAATCATGTCGACCGTCACTTCCTCGCGCGGCACGTCGTGCTGCTGCATGGCGATGGTGATCTTGCGGCCACCGACCAGCTCGCGAGCGTTGACCACGCCGGTGAAGCGCCCATCGGGGCCGATGACCATGAGCAACCGTACGCCCGCCTGCTTCATGACGTTGAGGGCCTGGTCGGTCGTGTTGGACGTCAGGATGGTCTGGGCGCGTTGCGCGGTGAAGTCGGTCAGCAGGCGCACGGCCGGGCTGTCCAGAGTCAGCTTGTGGCTGACGGCGGGAGGCTGCGCGATGCCGCTGACGCCGTCCAGCGAGGCCAGAGGAAGCGTGTCATAGAAACGCGGTGTACGAGATGTCATGGTACGTTGCCCTCGGTAACGGGCCCGCCAAGCGCCGGTAACCGTGCAGGCAGGGTACTTGGCGGGCGTGGCTTACATGTGCGCGCGAAGGTCGCCGCGCACACTGTCGAGCAGAGTGATGAAATGGGTGTCCTGCTGATCGTCCTGACGGTCGATGCGGCATCCCATCTTCATGGTGCGTTGGACGAGAATCTCGTCGTAAATATCCAGCGTGACCTTGAGGGCGGGCTTGTCTCCCGGCGTGAGGGCGCCGTCCTCCAGCGTGAAGCTTTCCAGCAACGTGCCGCGCACACGCGTGATGCCTCCCTCGGCGAGCACGCGCCTCACGAAGAGCCAGCCCTCGCAGGCCAGCGATTCGCCATGCGGACGCTGACGCAGGAAGAGGGTGCGATAGCAGGCGCCTTCCGCCGCGCCTTTTTCCGCCATGCTGCGATATGCCTCGGCGACACGCGATGCCATTGCGCCGGATTCTGCCAGCTTGCGTACGGCCGCCTTATGCTCGCGATGAAGCTGATCCTGCTGTTGAAAACGTTGCCAGCGGGCATAGTCGGCGAAAAGCGATGTCGAATCCATCGTGGCTGAGGCTCCTTGCAGTCGGGTCAAGGTTCCCATCATCGCTCATCGGACCGTGACAATGCCAGCGCCAGGGCGGGCTCGCCTGCACGCACGTACCCGATGAAAGACGAAGTCGATCGGATTAAAGTTTCGGTGCTGCGTGCCGATGTACGAACAAAGCCCGTAAAGCGTGTCTTTTCGGCAATAGCGTCGACGGGCCTCATGGTAAAAAGATAAACCTGTTCAGTGAGGGTGTGTCATGCCAACGATTACTTCCCTGGGGGTGGGCTCCGGGCTCGATTTGAGTGGCTTGCTGGACCAGCTGAAAGAGGCCGAAAGCGCGAAGCTGGAGCCGATTAGCGACCAAAAGCAAAGTTACAAGGCCAAGTTGTCGGCCTTCGGGCGACTGGAAAATGCCCTCGAGTCCCTGCGCGAGTCGGCGACGGCGCTTGGGAAACCCGAGACGTTTCAGGCGCTGAGCAGCAAGATGCAGGGTGAGGCCGTCACCGTGTCGACGGACAGTACTGCCGTGCCCGGCCGTTATCAGGTGGAAGTCAGTGCCCTGGCCCAGTCCCAGACGCTGGCCTCGAGCGGTTTCGCGGAGGACGCCGAGCTGGCGACAGGGGAGCTGGCGTTCACCATCGGCGAGGAGGCGTTTTCGATCACCCTCGACGCCGACAACAACACCCTGGAAGGTCTGCGCGACGCGATCAACGATCAGGATGCCGGCATCAGTGCCTCGATCGTCAACGATGGCAGCGGCACGCCCCAGCGCCTGGTGCTGACCTCGACCGAGACCGGAGAAGCCAATCAGATCGGCATCTCGTCCACGGATGCGACTCTGCAGGCGGCGTTCGGCTTCGACGCCGCGGATCCCACCGCCAGCGACATGCGTCAGACCGTGGCTGCCCAGGATGCCCAGTTGAGCGTCAACGGCATCGATATCACGAGTGCTTCGAATCGCGTCGAGGGTGCGCTTCAGGGCGTGACCTTCGATCTGCAGGCGACCCACGAGACCGGGACGAGCGATGCGTTGACGCTCAGTCGTGATGACAAGGCCATCAAGGCATCCATCAACGACTTCGTGGATGCCTACAATTCCCTGCAGGGCACCATGGCCAGCCTGACGTCCTTCGATGCGGAGTCGGGCAAGGCCGGCCAGCTGCTCGGCAATTCCACGCTCAGAGGGGTGGAGTCCCAGTTGCGCAATGCCATGGGCAATGTCGGCGACGGCGATTACCGCCTGCTCGGCGATCTGGGTATCTCGCTGACCGTCGAAGGCAAGCTGGAGGTCGACGATGACGCCCTCGACGAGGCGGTCGAAGGCAATCTCCGCGGTGTCAGCGCGTTCTTCGAGGGCACCGACGGCACCGACGGTTTTGCCGCCAAACTGGATGCGGCACTGGGCAACATGCTTGACGAGGGTGGCTCGCTCGACGTCGCCACCAGCGGTATCGATACCAGTATCGAGCGTGTGGATGAGCGCTATACCAGCATGCAGGCTTCGATCGATGCCACCATCGCGCGTTATCGCGAGCAGTTCGCCGACCTGGACTCCATGGTCGCTCAGATGAACTCGACCAGTTCGTATCTGACGCAGCAATTCAACAGCTTGAACGCACAACTGAATCAGTGAGGGGAGCTAACATGAACATGATGCGCGGGGCCCAGGCTTACGCCCGTGTCGGTGTCGAGTCCGGGGTGATGTCTGCCAGCCCCCATCGACTCATCGTGATGCTGTTCGATGGCGCCCAGGCGGCCATTCGGGCGGCGAAGCTGCACATGGAAGATGGCAACATCGCTGCCAAGGGGCAGTCGATCTCCAAGGCCATGGACATCGTCAACAATGGCCTGGCGGCGGCGCTCGATCGTGAACAGGGCGGTGAACTCGCGGAGCGGCTGGAGAGTCTGTATGACTATGTCGTCCGCCTGTTGATGAAGGCGAATCGGCATAACGATCAGGCCGCGCTCGATGAAGCGGCACGCCTGCTCGAAGACATCGGCTCCGCCTGGCGCGAGATCGGTCCGCAAGTGGATGGAGCCTGACATGAGCGATGCGTCCGGCCGTCTCGACCTGTACGCGGACATGCTGGTGCGTTCGCGGGCCATGCTGGAAAGCGCGAATCGGCAGGAGTGGGACGCGCTGATCCAGCAGCGTGCCCGGTTCGTGGCGGATGTCGAGAAGCTGCGGCGCGAGCCAGAGACCGACGGTCTCACGGAACAGGAGCGCCGGCATTGTGCTGAGCTGCTCGAGGAGATTCTCGAGCACGATCGCGCCATACGGGAGCGCCTCGATGCGCGTTGCGAGGAATTGTCGCAGTTGATCGGCAGTTCGCGGCGCCAGCAGGCACTGATGCGGGCCTACAACCAGGGGCAAGGAAAATTGTCGCAACGCATGCGCCCCTCGCCGGGCACTGAAGGCCGCACGTGAGCGGCATCAATCCCATCATCGACACATTGCTTCATCAGGTGCTGGGGCAGCGTGTCGATACCCCCGTGGCACGGGATCTGCCCGAGCCGGTCAAGCCGATGTTGCCCGGCAATGCCATCGAGGCGTTTACCCAGGGCGGCGGACTCAAGCAAGGCGGTGCCTCCCAGGCCGAATTCACGCCGACGCGCCCCCAGGCGCCCCTCGAACAGGGCGCGGGTCTTCCCAGGGGGGGCGAGCCGTCCTCGTCTCCTGCATCCGCCGCCACGCATTTCAGTGCCGCCGCGCGCACCATCGCCGATGTGCTGGCGCGCTTCCCCGCGCCGCAGTCATCGATCGTGTCTTCCCAGCCCTTGCTGGAAGCCGGGCAGGCATCGCCGCGCGTGCTGGCGGCCCAATTGCAGCAAAACATTCAGCAAAGCGGCGTGTTCTACGAGTCGCACCTGGCGCGCTGGTTCAAGGGGGAGTGGTCGACGGCCGCACTATCGCGCGAGCCGCAAATGGCTTTGATGCCGCGTATGTCTGCAGTCGTCGGGGTTCCCGCTGCAATGCCCGGCTCGGGCGCGGAGGGGCGTGCAGCCGACGGGGCGCCTTCCATGCCTCGCATGAACGTGGCCGACTCCCTGGCGACCATTACCACGCTGCGCCCGGTGCCATCGGCAAGCCCAGTGGCCGGTGCGCCTCGTGTCTTCGGCTCGGCGAGTCTGCCCGAGGCGGCGGCGCGAGCGGAAGCCGCCGTTCCCTCCCAGGCACAGGCACAATCACAGCAGGGGGCCGCGACATCCTCGCCATGGCAGCAACTCGGCGCGGACCAGAGCGAGACCCTGCAGTCGGTGGTGCGTCATCAGCTCGAGATGCTGGTCACGCCGACGCTTCGCTGGGAAGGCATGCTGTGGCCGGGGATCATGATGGCAATGACGCTGCAGCAGTGGGCAGGTGGCGAGCGTGGCGAAGCGGGCCAGGAAAGCGGCCAGCAACGCCATAACGCGCCTTGGCACAGCGAAATGAATATTTCCCTGCCGCACCTGGGGGATGTTCATATTGCCATGACACTGAAGGCCGAGCGTCTCTCCCTGTCGCTCTCGGCGCCTCGCAGCGAGACGCTGGAGCGCTTGTCGGCGCAGGCCGAGGCCTTGCATGGGCGTCTCGATGCCTTGGGGGTCCAGGCAGTGATCGACGTGCGTGCCACCGATGAGACGAGTGAGGAAGGCCATGAGTGAGCGCAGCGATGATAGAAAACGTGCCGTGGCACTGGCCTACCAGGATGCCTCGGCCGCGCCCGTCGTCGTTGCCAAGGGATATGGCGAACTGGCCGAGCGTATCGTCGAGAAGGCCAAGCACGAGGGCATATTTGTGCACGATGCGCCTGAGCTGGTGGCGCTGTTGATGCAGGTCGACATGGATGCGGAAATTCCCCCCACCCTCTATCAGGTGATAGCCGAGTTGCTGGCCTGGGTCTATGACCTGGAACGAGAGCAGGCTTCCCTGGCCGAGTCGGCGCTTTCCGGTTCGCGTTAGTTCCCACGAACGTCTGCGACGTATTGACGCACCCCAGTAACGGTAACGGACTAATTATGAGTTGGTTATAGAGGCTTCGGTTCCGTCAATAGGCCGATGGCTAGGGCATTTTCATGCTTTTTTGTGGTGCAGCATCGTACTCCTGCGTCGGTGGCCTCATCCCTTTTTTGTAATATTTTGTTGGTTCTCCTGTAGGAGATGTTGAATCTTTTCATAAAAACGTCTCAAAATGATGCGACGGTAAGAAACGAGTCAGCCAAGAGAAGCGGCTCACCGGAGAGAGACCAAAGAAGTCTCCTTCACCAAAATAACGTCGTACGCAGGGAAACTTTATGGAAACCGATAGCCTTCTGGATGATATCCAAGATATCAACCTGTCCTACCTGCTGCTCGCGCAGCGCATGATCAGCGAAGATCGCACCACCGCGCTTTTCCGCCTCAAGATCGACGACGAGATGGCGGACCTCATCACGTCCTTGTCGATCAAACAGCTCACGCAACTCTCACGCACGAATCAACTGCTGTGCCGGCTCTGTTATGACGAGCCCGAGCAACTTCGCAAGCTGACGCACAATCAGCGCGAGCAGGGGTTGGGGCAGACACATGCTGCCTTGTTGATGGCGAGTGCACGTAGCGAGTGCCCGTCCGTCTCTTCGAACTGAGGGGTAGCGTCGTGAGTGAGAAAAGCCTGGTCGGCGAGATGCTGCAAGTGCAGCTCGCCATCGAATTGATTGACCTCGGGGCACGCTTGCAGGTGCTCGAAACCGAGACCGACCTGAGTCGCGGCCGTTTGATCAAGCTCTACAAGGAAGTGCGTGGCATGTCGCCCCCCAAGGGCATGCTGCCGTTTTCGACCGACTGGTTCATTACCTGGTTGCCGAACATTCATTCGTCTTTGTTTTACAACATCTACTGGAGTCTTCTCGAAGATTGCGGTTGCGAACGGATGTCGGCCTTCGTCAAGGCCTTTCGCCTGTACCTCGAGCAGGTGAGTCTCGACGAGAGCGAGCCGGTACTGGGGCTGACTCGAGCCTGGACGCTGATCCGCTTCTTCGAGAGCGGCATGATGCAGCTCTCCGCGTGCACCAGTTGCGGTGGGCACTTCGTGGCGCACGCACACAGTCCGGATCAGGATTTCGTGTGCGGAATCTGCCAACCTCCCTCGCGCGCCGGAAAGACGCGAAAAAAGCGCCAGGAAGAGCGCGCCGCGACCCCACGAAATCCCGTCCCTCTCAAGGAGCGGGACGGCATGACCGGGCGCCGGCTTGTCGCCAGAGGCATGTAAGGCCGCCATTTTCGAGCGATACCCCGAGAGGGCGACCGGGAGCGACGCGAGGCTTTTACGTTTTTTCATTCAAGCCGCGTCGCTTCCTGCCGATAGGGATATCAACGGGCCAGTCATGCATGTCGCTAGGAGCGTTCTGCTGTGTTGATTCTACTCGGCTATTTGGTTGTTATCGCATCGATCGGGGGCGGCTATACCCTGGTCGGCGGCCACTTCGGCGCGCTTTTTCAACCATCCGAAATTCTCATGATCGTCGGGGCTGCCGTCGGGGCTTTCATCGCGGCCAACAATGGCAAGTCGATCAAGGCGACTCTGCGCACCTTCTCGAAGCTCAAGCGCACGACGAAATACAACAAGTCGATGTACATGGAGCTGATGGCGCTGCAGTACCGCCTGCTGACCAAGGCGCGGCGGGACGGCATGCTGGCCATCGAACGTGATATCGACGCTCCCGAGGACAGTGCCATCTTCTCGGACTATCCGAAGATAGCCAACGACCCTCTGATCATGGCCTTCATCACCGACTACCTGCGTCTGATGGTGAGCGGCAACATGGATCCCTTCGAGATCGATACGCTCATGGAGCACGAGATCGATACCTTCCAGCATGAAGCGGAAATCCCGGCGCACGCCCTGCATAGCGTCGGCGACGGCTTGCCGGCGTTCGGCATCGTCGCGGCCGTGATGGGTGTGGTGCATGCCCTGGGAGCCGCCGACCAGGGGGCGGCCGCGATGGGGCAAATGATCGCACAGGCACTCGTGGGGACCTTCCTGGGCATCTTGCTGGCATACGGTTTCGTGCTGCCCGTGTCGCAACGTCTGCAGTTGCAGGTCACCGAGGCGATCAAGATGCTGCAGTGCGTCCGCGTGACGCTCATGGCCAGCCTCAATGGCATGGCACCGCAACTGGCGGTGGAGTTCGGTCGCAAGGCCTTGTTCACGGCTGAGCGTCCCTCGTTCACCGAGCTCGAGGAGCATGTGCGTTCCGAGGGCAGTTCCACGCGCGGCACCGGGACGGGATAAGCATGAGCAGTGAGCGTCGTCCGATCATCGTCAAACGCAAGAAGGTGGTCAGCAAAGGGCACTATGGGGGTAATTGGAAGATTGCCTACGCCGATTTCATGACGGCATTGATGGCACTGTTTCTCGTGCTCTGGATTCTGTCGATGGTGCCCAAGAACGAACTCGACAACATTGCCGAGTACTTCCGCACGCCCCTGGCGGTGGCGATGACCGGAGGGGACAAGTCCACCGCCAGTACCAGTGCGATCCCCGGCGGGGGTGCTGACCCCACCTTCTCGGAAGGCGAGCAACGGCGCCTGGACATTCGTCAGCAGTCCCGGCCGAGCGACGAGATTCGTCGCCTGCGCGCGCTGCGCGAGCGGCTCGAGCGCGAAGTCAGGGAGGATCCCAATCTTCGTCAGATGAGTTCCCAGCTGCGCACCGACTTCATTCCCGAGGGGTTGCGGATTCAGCTCGTGGATACCGACAAGCGGCCCATGTTCGAGCTGGGGAGCGCGCGTCTTGCCCCCTACATGCGCGATCTGCTGCAGGCGCTCGCGCCGGAGCTCAATGATGTTCCCAACGCCATCAGCCTGACCGGACATACCGATGACCTGCGCTATGCCGGCGGGGAAAAGGGCTACAGCAACTGGGAGTTGTCCGCCGACCGAGCCAATGCCTCGCGCCGGGCCCTGGTGGCTGCAGGGCTCGATTCCAGCAAATTGCTGCGCGTCTCGGGGATGGGCGCGCGTGTCAATCTCGAAGGCACGCAGCCGAGCGATGCCGTCAACCGTCGCATCAGCATCGTCGTGCTTTCCGAGCGTGCCGCCGAGCAGATCCGCGATCAAGGTGCGCCGGGGGCATCGACCCCGGAGGGCGTCATAGACAGTGCGGAAAGCACGCAAGACGCGACGCTATCACCCACGCAGGGTGCCAACTCGCTGATGCACAACGCGCTTCCCCAAGTCTACGAACGCACCACCGGTGGCGGTGAAGGGCAAGATCAGCCATCGCCCTGAGGGCGCTTGACAAGGCGGCGAGCGAGACGAGGCGCAAGACGAAGGGGACGCGGCATGCGAGGCATGACATGGGGGGAGGCGAGCGTTCGAGTACCACACAACGCAGCGACTCGCTCGCACGGACATTTATGCAGTGTTTCCCTAACGATCACGATCACGTGGAAAGAGCATGGATATAACCGAATTCTACGAGACCTTTTTCGAAGAGGCCGAAGAGCTTTTGGGCGACATGGAACGCCATCTGCTCGAACTGGATGTCGATGAGCCGGACCCGGAACAGCTCAACGCCATTTTCCGTGCCGCGCATTCGATCAAGGGGGGGGCGGGGACGTTCGGGTTCAGCGTGCTCCAGGAAACCACGCACATGCTCGAAAACTTGCTGGATAACGCCAGGCAAGGCGAGCTCAAGTTGCGCACGGATATCGTCGACCTCTTTCTGGAAACCAAGGACATGCTTCACGACCAGCTTGATGCCTATCGCAATGGCGCCGAACCGGATCCGGAGGCCTACGCTCGTATCTGCCAGACGCTGAAACAGCTGGCGCTGGAAGAACTCGGGCATAGCGTGGGCAGCGACAGCGAAGCGGATGCCGCTCCCGCCGCCGGTGACGCTGGCGACGAGACGTCGTCAGCGCAGCAGGACGCCGCCGCCACTCCCGACACCGAGCAGCCTGTGGATGAGGCGGCGGAAGACAGTGGCTGGCTGAAAGTGGCGCTGTTGAACGTATCCGACAAGGATCGTGAGCTGCTCGTCGAAGAGCTGGGCAACCTGGGCACCATCAACGAACAGCATGGCGATGCCTCGCGTTACGAAGTGGTACTGGAAAGTGCCACCAGCCGTGACGATATCGAAGCCGTCATGTGCTTCATCGTCGAGCCGGAGCAGTTGAGCATCACCGCGATACCCGCCCCCGGCAGTGCCGACACGTCGGCGGCGCCCGCCGCCGACATGCCGGAGCCCCCGGCGGAAGACACCGCGTCTCAGCCCCGGGAAGACAAGCCGGCCGAAAAACAGCCGGCCGAGAGTGCGCCGGCGACACCCGGCAAGGCCGAGCCGGCGAACAAGAAGCCGGCCAAGAAAAAGGCCGGCGCCGAGTCGGCGACGATCCGTGTGCCCGTCGAGAAAGTCGATCAGATCATCAACCTCGTCGGCGAGCTGATCATCACCCAGTCGATGCTCGAGCAGACCGCCAGCGAGCTGGACGCGGTCGCGCATGGGCCCTTGGTCAACGGCATGAACCTGCTGCAGCGCAATGCCCGCGACCTGCAGGAGTCGGTGATGTCGATCCGCATGGTTCCCATGGACTATGTGTTCAGCCGCTTTCCTCGTCTCGTGCGGGATCTCACCGGCAAGCTGGGCAAGGATATCGAGCTGGTCACCGAAGGGCAGTCCACCGAGCTCGACAAGAGCCTGACCGAGCGCATCATCGACCCGCTGACTCACCTGGTGCGCAACAGTCTCGATCACGGTATCGAAATGCCCGATGCCCGCGAAGCGGTAGGCAAGCCGCGCACCGGCAAGCTGACCCTGTCCGCGCAGCACCAGGGCGGCAACATCCTCATCGAGGTGAAGGATGATGGGGGCGGCCTCAACCGCGACAAGATCCTGGCCAAGGCGGCGCATAACGGTCTGGCCGTATCCGACAGCATGAGCGACGACGAGGTCTGGCAGCTCATCTTCGCGCCGGGCTTCTCGACCGCCGACCAGGTGAGCGACGTCTCCGGCCGCGGGGTGGGCATGGATGTCGTCAAGCGCAATATTCAGGCCATGGGCGGCCACGTCGAGATCCAGTCCTGGCCCGGCGAGGGTACCACGACCCGCGTGGTGCTGCCGCTGACCCTGGCCATTCTCGACGGCATGTCGATCAAGAGCGGGCAGGAAGTCTTCATTCTGCCGCTGTCGGCGGTACTCGAATCCCTGCAGCCGAGTCATGACGACATCTATTCGATGGCCGGCGACGACAAGCTGCTCAAGGTGCGTGACGAATATCTGCCCCTGATCGCCTTGCACGACATCCTGCACATCCAGGGAGCCGAGCGGGACCCGACCCGCTGCATCGCGGTCATTCTGCAAGCCGAGGGGCGCCGTTATGCCTTGCTCGTCGACGACCTGGTCGGCCAGCAGCAGGTGGTGGTCAAGAATCTCGAAACCAATTATCGCAAGGTGCCGGGGATTTCCGCGGCGACGATCCTCGGGGACGGCAGCGTGGCGTTGATCCTCGACGTCGCCGACGTCAACCGCTTGCATCGTCAGCGCTCCAGCGCTCCCAAGCACGCTGAAAACACCGTATCACGCCAGGAGGACGTAGTTTCATGAGTGACATGACCCAGGCTGCCGAGGCGGCCATCGACACCCAAAGTCAGGAATACCTGGTCTTCTCGCTGGGCAGTGAAGAGTATGCCGTCGATATTCTGAAAGTGCAGGAGATTCGCGGTTACGAAAACGTGACGCGCATCGCCAATGCACCTGACTTCATCAAGGGCGTCACCAACCTGCGTGGCGTGATCGTTCCCATCGTCGATCTGCGCATCAAGTTCAATCTCGACAAGGTCGAGTACGAAGGGCAGACCGTGGTGATCGTGGTCAACGTCTCCGACCGCATCGTGGGGATCGTCGTCGACGGTGTCTCCGATGTCATGACGCTGTCGTCGGATCAGATCAAGCCCGCCCCCGAGTTCGGGGTGACGCTTTCCGCCGATTTCCTCAGTGGATTGGGCAGCCTCGAGGATCGCATGCTCGTCATCGTGGACATCGAGAAGCTGCTGACCAGCGAAGAGATGGCACTGGTCGAGCAGCAAACCAAATAACGACACCAGCGGCCGCGTCGAGAGACGTCGCGGCATAAATCAATAAAAACAGAGCATCAGGGAACCGCACCATGCGCAACAACCAGCCCGTGACCCAGCGCGAGCATGAGCTCGCGGATGAAGATTACCTGCTGTCCCGCACGGACGTGAAAGGGGTCGTCACCTACGCGAACCCGGCCTTCGTCGCGATCAGTGGCTTCACCTATGACGAACTCGTGGGGGCGCCGCACAACATCGTGCGTCACCCGGACATGCCGCCGACGGCATTCGAAAACCTGTGGGCGACGCTCAAGAAAGGGGAAATCTGGAGCGGGGTGATCAAGAACCGCTGCAAGAACGGTGACTTCTACTGGGTGCATGCGACCGTGACGCCGATCTTCGAGGGCGGCGAAGTGGTCGGCTATACCTCGGTGCGTGTCAAGCCCTCCGCCCGGGCCCGTGCCGAGGCGGAGCGTACCTATGCCGCCTTGTCCGCGGGCAAGCGCCGCGGGGTCAAGCTCGAGCGCGGAGCGATTCAGCATACCGGTGTGCTGGCGCGCCTGAAGCGCCTCAGGGTCAGTACCTTCAAGGGGCGCCTGGTGAGCATGGTCGTGGTTGCGGTGCTGATGCTGGCCGTCAGCAGCGCACTCTCGATGGTGAGCCTGCAGGGTGCGGGCGCCAAGCTGCAGGACTTGTCCCAGCAAGGGCTGGAAGACGTGGCACGTCTGCAGCAAATCGACCAGTTGATGTCGAGCGGTCGCGAACTGGTCGACAAGCCGGTGAGCAACCCGATGTCGGGTGACATGGAGGCGGTGACGGCCGAGGCCGAGGCACTGATGGCCCGGCTCGGCAAGACCTGGGATGCCTATTATCAGGACCGCCCCGACAACCATACCGAGGCCGCCGAGGCCTTCGATGCCGCCGTCCAGCGCTACCTGAACGATGGCATGAAGGTCGTGCTCGACACGCTCAACGCGGGCGATTTCTACGAAGCCTATGTCGCCTACAACGATGTGTTGCAGGGCGAGCGTGGCGAGACCAGTGATCTTCTCAACACTCTGGTCGACGAAAAGCGCAGTGCGGCGCTGGACATGGCCAACGAGGCCACCGAGACCCAGCAGACCATGCTCATGTGGCAGGCAGGTGTCTTCATCGCGGGGGTGGTCGTGCTGGTGCTGCTGGGCATCTTCACGGTGCGCTCGACGTTGCGGCCGGTTCGTGAAGCGCTCGACTTCTCCTTGCAGATCGCGGCCGGCAACCTGGGGGCCACCCTCAAGGGCGGCAAGCAGGACGAGATCGGGCGCTTGACGCGTGCGCTGGATACCATGCGCCGCAGCCTGGGCAACATCGTCAAGGAAGTGAATGAAAACGTGGGGGTGGTGACGCCGGCGACACGCAATATCGCCGAGGGCAACGAAGATCTTTCCTCGCGTACCGAGCAGCAGGCGGCGTCACTGGCGCAGACCGCGTCGAGCATGGAGGAGATGACCGCCACGGTGAAGCAGAACGCCGATAACGCGCGCCAGGCCAGCCAGCTTTCCAGCACTGCCAGCGACACGGTGCGCCAGAGCGGCGAGGTGATGGGGCAGGTAGTCAGCACCATGGGGCGCATCCGCGACAGTTCGCACCAGGTGGCCGATATCGTCGGCATGATCGACTCGATCGCCTTTCAGACCAATATCCTGGCCTTGAACGCGTCCGTGGAGGCCGCGCGGGCCGGCGAGCAGGGCCGCGGATTCGCCGTCGTGGCCGGTGAGGTGCGCAACCTGGCGAGTCGCAGTGCGCAGGCGTCCAAGGAAATCCGTGAGTTGATCGACAATTCGACCAAGGAAGTCGAAGGCGGCACGGAGCTGGTGCGCCAGGCCGAGAGCAGCATCGAGGAAGTCGTCAACTCGGTTGCCCGCGTCAACGACATCATGAACGAGATCACGGCGGCATCCGACGAGCAGAGCAGTGGCATCGAGCAGATCAACCAGGCCATCACCCAGATGGACGATGTGACTCAGCAGAATGCTCGCCGTGTACAAGAGACGGCTTCTGTCGCGGCGAACCTGGAACAAAGCGTCACCGAGCTGTCGCGGTCCGTGGCCGTCTTCCGTCTCTCGGGAAGTGGCTTCGAAACCGTGCGCCGCAACAAGGCCTCGGGCGCCTTGCCGTCCTCGCAAGCGTCGTCATCGCCTGGGCGCAGTCAGGGCAAGGGGGCGTCCGCACCGCAACGCCGGGAAGCGCAGGCGGTGACGAAGCACGCGTCCGATGAGAACCATGACCAGCGAGCCTTGCATGACAAGCGCTCGGCACATGAAGAGGAGTGGGAATCCTTTTGAGCGATTTTCGTCAGTTTCCTGCGCCGCAGGAGGAACATCCTGGCCTGTTCGGAACCGCCGACCGTGACCTCGAATTCACGGAGGCGGATTTCGACAAGATCCGTACGCTCATTTATCAGCGCGCCGGCATCGTGCTGGCGTCGCACAAGCGTGAAATGGCCTACAGCCGCTTGGCCAAGCGGCTGAGGCTCCACGGGATGCGTCGCTTCGCCGATTACCTGGCACGCCTGGATCAGCGACCCGACTCCTCCGAGTGGGAAGCGTTCACCAACGCCCTGACGACGAACCTGACCTCTTTTTTCCGAGAAGCGCATCATTTCCCGCTGCTTGCGGAACATGTCAAGCAGGTGAGCGGCCCCGTGCGGATCTGGTGTGCGGCGGCCTCGACGGGCGAGGAGCCCTACTCGATCGCCATCACGCTCAGCGAGGCCCTGGGGAGTCGTGCGCAGCAGGCTGAAGTCTTGGCCACGGACATCGATACCGATGCCTTGAACAAGGCGCGCCAGGGCATTTACTCAGTAGATCAGTTGGAAAAAGTCTCCGAGGAATATCGTCGGCGGTTCTTCCTGCGTGGCAGTGGCGCTCGCGCCGGCATGGCGAAAGTACGGCCGGAGCTGGCGGCCATGATCGACTTTCAGCCGCTCAACCTGACGGCGTCGGGGTGGACGGCCAAGGGACCCTTCGACGCCATTTTCTGCCGTAACATCATGATCTACTTCGACAAGGAAACCCAGGCACGCATCCTCGAGCGTTTCGCGCCCTTGTTGAAGCCCAATGGCCTCCTGTTCACCGGCCATTCGGAGAATTTCTCCTACCTGACCCAGAGTTTCAGGCTGCGGGGACAGACCGTGTACGAATTATCGCGCTGACCCTTCAGCGTACATGGTACTGGCCGATAGTGGATCTATATGAGTGTGTCGTGCTCGACATCGTGGCGACAGGCGCGGCGCGCGTGGTCCCGCGTCACATGTGTGCATGAAGATTAAGGAGTAGTGGCGTTGACCTCGAACAAGATCAAGGTGCTGTGTGTCGATGATTCGGCGCTGATTCGCGATTTGATGAGCAAGATCATCGACAGCCAGCCGGACATGGAGGTCGTCGCCACGGCGCCGGATCCCCTGGTGGCGCGTGACTTGATCAAGCGCACCAATCCTGACGTCTTGACGCTGGACGTGGAAATGCCGCGCATGGACGGGCTCGACTTTCTCGAGCGGTTGATGCGCTTGCGGCCCATGCCGGTATTGATGGTGTCGTCGCTGACCCAGAAGGGGTCGGAGATCACCCTGCGTGCGCTGGAGCTGGGGGCGGTCGATTTCGTCGCCAAGCCGGAAATGGGCATTCGCGAGGGCATGCTCGAGTACACGGAAATGATCGCCGACATGATTCGGGCGGCGGCGCGCTCGCGCCCGCGTGCCGTGGCCAAGCAGCCTCCGGCGAAGGACAAGGCACCGCTCAAGGCGCCACTGCTGTCGAGCGAGAAGGTGATCATCATCGGCGCCTCCACGGGTGGCACCGAAGCCATTCGCCATGTCCTCGAACCCTTGCCGGCGAACAGTCCCGCGGTGCTGATTACTCAGCACATGCCGGGGGGGTTCACGAAATCCTTTGCCGAGCGCCTCGACAAGCTTTGCCGGATCTCGGTCAAGGAGGCGGTCGACGGCGAGCGCGTGCTGCCCGGTCATGCCTACATCGCGCCGGGTGACTGGCACATGAAGCTGGCCCGCTCGGGCGCCAACTACGTGATACGCCTGGACGATGCACCGCCCGTGAACCGCCATCGCCCTTCGGTGGACGTATTGTTCCACTCCGCGGCACAGAGCGCGGGACGCAACGCCATCGGCGTGATCCTCACCGGCATGGGCCGGGATGGTGCGGCGGGCTTGCTGGAGATGCGTCAGGCCGGGAGCTACACCCTGGCCCAGGACGAAGAGAGCTGCGTGGTGTTCGGCATGCCGCGCGAGGCGATCGTCGCAGGGGCGGCGATCGACACCATTGCGCTCTCCGAGATCCCCGCTGCGCTGATGAAACGCGCCGAAGCCTCCGGGCGCGCGCAGCGGGTATGACCGCGATCTAGACAATAAACCGGGGCCATCCATATTCATTACCGACTCAACCACTGCAACCGACGCCAGGGAACTCATCAGGAGACGACATGGGAAAAATGCTGAACGACCTTTCGGTCAGGGCCAGCTTGACGATCGCATTGACCGTCATGGTCGTCATGTGCGCGATCATCAGCGCCATGGGGTTCTATTCCAACCAGAAAAGCGCCGAAGCGCTGGATACCATCGGCACCATCGGGTTCGAGCAGACCAACACCATCAACCGCGCTACGCTCAACCTGGTGCGCTCACGCGCCCTGGTGGCCAGTTACCGTAACGCGGTGGAGGCCGAGGACACCGAGCGCGCGCAACAGCTTCAAAATGAGATCGAGTCTGCACTGCAAAATGCTGGTGAGCGCATCAACCAGTTCAAAGAGGTAGCCAAGACTGATACCGGAGAAGAATATGCGGCGCGCATCGGCGAAGCCTTTGTCGCTTTACACGACGAGGTGCAGCGCCAGATGACTGCGGGTGAAGATGCCGTGCGTACTGAGGACGATCAACGCATCAACCCTCTGATGAGCAATCTCGACAACAGCGTGCGTGACTTTATCGATTACGCCGAGACGCGTGTCGACAACGCCATCATGGTGGATGCCGACAACAGCCGGCTGATGGAAGTCCTGTCCATCGTATTGTTGGTGCTGGCCATTGTCGTGGCTATCGCCGTGCGGATGGGGCTGGTGCGTGCGGTCGTCAAGCCGCTGTATGAAGCGATCGAGCACTTCGAATACATCGCCAAGGGCGATCTCTCCCACCATATCGCCGAGCGAGGCAAGAACGAGATCGGTCGCCTGTTCAATGCCATGCGCGACATGCAGCAAGGTCTGGTGGGGACAGTCACCTCCGTGCGTGAATCCAGCGGCTCGATTCATGGCGGGGCCCGCGAGATCGCCTCCGGGAACGCCGATTTGTCCTCGCGCACCGAGCAGCAGGCCGCCTCGCTCGAGGAAACCGCGTCGAGCATGGAAGAGCTGACCTCCACCGTGCGCCAGAACGCCGACAATGCGCGTCAGGCGAGTTCACTGGCCACCGATGCCTCGACCACGGCCGGGCGCGGCGGCGATGTCATGCAGGAAGTCTCCACGACCATGCAGGGCATTACCGAAAGCTCCAAGCAGATCTCCGATATCATCGGCATGATCGATTCGATCGCCTTCCAGACCAACATCCTGGCCCTGAACGCTTCGGTCGAAGCGGCGCGTGCCGGCGAACAGGGACGCGGCTTCGCCGTGGTCGCCAGCGAAGTGCGTAACCTGGCCAGCCGCAGTGCCGAGGCCGCCAAGGAAATCAAGGGGCTGATTCACACCTCGACGACGCAGATCGAGCAGGGCTCCGAGCTGGTCGGCAATGCCGAAACCACCATGCGCGACGTGGTGCAGGCCGTGAAGCGCGTCAGTGACATCATGGATGAAATTTCCGCGGCGTCGCAGGAGCAGAGCGACGGCATCGAGCAGGTGAGCCAGGCCGTGACCCAGATGGACCAGGTGACCCAGCAGAATGCCTCCCTGGTTCAGGAAGCCTCCAGCGCCTCCGCGTCGCTCGAGGAACAGGCGCAGCGCCTGGAAGACGTGGTGTCCACGTTCCGTCTGCCGGGCGGCAGCACCCATCAGTTGCCGCGTGCCAAGACGTCGGCCGGCAGGTCCGCCGGATCGTCCGCCACGCCATCGACCTCTGCACAGGGTGCCTCTCAGCGTGTGCCGGCCAAGCGTGCGCCGGTCACCCACGAAGAGGACGAGTGGGAAGAATTCTAAATATGCCGCACGCCGGGTGACGCCATGGGGCGTCACCCGGGCGGGGTTGTCAGTCAATGGATCAGCTTTTAGTGAATCGGAGGATATATGGCGGACAAGAACATGAGCATTCTGGTCGTGGACGATTTCCCGACCATGCGGCGTATCGTGCGCAGCCTGCTCAAGGAACTGGGCTTCAACAATGTGGATGAAGCCGAGGACGGGCAGGAAGCGCTGAACAAATTGCGTGCCGGCGGCTTCGAATTCGTGGTGTCGGACTGGAACATGCCCAACCTCGATGGTCTCTCGATGCTCAAGGAGATTCGTCAGGACGACGCGTTGTCCGACCTGCCGGTACTGATGGTCACGGCGGAAGCCAAGAAAGAGAACATCATCGCTGCCGCACAGGCCGGGGCGAACGGCTATGTCGTGAAGCCATTCACTGCCGCGACGCTGGAAGAGAAGCTGGACAAGATTTTCGAGAAATTGGGCAAGTAAGTACGCACGAGGGAGGCAGGCCATGAGCGGTGAAACGGAGCCGGAGAAAAGCACGGATGGCACCCCCGCAGACGATCTGATCCATAAGATCGGCAAGATGACGCGCATGCTGCATGAAAGCATGCGCGAGCTGGGGCTGGACAAAGAGATCGAAAAAGCGGCCGAAGCGATTCCCGACGCACGGGATCGCCTCAGTTACGTCGCCGCCATGACCGAGCAGGCCGCTGAGCGGTCGTTGAACGCCATCGATCAGGCGCAACCGTTGCAGGAGCGCATGGAGACGGGGGCCGAGCAGCTCGACCGACGCTGGGAAGAGTGGTTCGCCGCGCCCGTCGAGCTGGACGATGCCAAGGAACTGGTCAGGGATACGCGTGCCTTTCTGCACGACGTGCCCACCCAGACCAAGGCGACCAACGCGCAGCTGCTCGAAATCATGATGGCCCAGGATTTTCAGGACCTGACCGGCCAGGTCATCAAGAAGATGATGGACGTCATCCGCGAGATCGAGCAGCAGCTGGTTCAGGTGCTGATCGATACCGCACCGGACAGCCATAACAAGGAAGAGCTGCAACAGCTCGCCGACGAGCGCTCGCGCAAGACCAAGAAAGGCGATGACGAGCTCCTCAACGGGCCTCAGGTCAAGCCCGAGGGTACCGATGTCGTCAACAGTCAGGACCAGGTCGACGATCTGCTCGACAGCCTGGGATTCTGACCTCCTCCCGACGCTGCCGGGGTTCGCCGGCAGCGTTTGGCGTCGCGTGCCTTGAATAACAGGGCATAGTGGGCGCTATTCCGATGATCGTCTTCTCCTCGTTGCCTCGAAAATAGCTCGCATTCGATGAACAGGCCGTTCGGCGGCTGGGCTTTCGTCCAGGCGTGGGACGCCCGACGCTGCGACGTCAGAGAGGGTCATGGCCGAGGATAGCGACGAGGAAAAAACAGAAGACCCGACACCTCGACGACTCGACAAGGCGAAGGAAGATGGCGAAGTCGCGCGCTCGCGCGAATTGACCACTTTCATGCTGCTTGCCGTGGGGGTCGGGTCTTTGTGGTCGCTGGGGGGGCATCTCTATGACCGCATGGGAGTGGTCATGGAGCAATCGTTCCTGTTCTCGCGTGCCGAGGCGTTCGATACCGCCGTCTTGATGGCGCATGTCTGGAACCTGGGACGCAATACGTTGCTGGCCTTGTTGCCCTTGTTCCTGATCGTCACGGTGGTGGCGCTGACGGCGCCGGTCATGCTCGGCGGCTGGTTGATTTCCGGCAAGGCCCTGCAGCCCCAGATCTCCAAGCTGAATCCGCTCAAGGGCTTCAAGCGGATGTTCTCGTCGCAGGTGCTGGCCGAGCTGGGCAAGGCCGTGGCCAAGTCGGTGCTGGTCGGCGGCGTGGCCGTCGCATTCCTGTGGCTGAATCGCGGCGATCTGCTGGGCCTGATGAGCCTGCCGCTCAGCGAAGCCCTGGCGCGGGGCATGGATCTCGCCGCCTTGTGCCTTTCCCTTTGCGTGGCGATGCTCATCGTCGTGGTGCTCATCGACGTGCCGTTCCAGTTGTGGAGTTTCACCAAGAAGCTGCGCATGACGAAGGACGAGGTCAAGAAAGAGCACAAGGAAACCGAGGGTGATCCCCAGGTCAAGGCACGCATACGTGCCCAGCAGCAATCCATGGCGAGGCGCCGCATGATGGCCAAGGTACCGGAGGCGGATGTCATCGTGACCAACCCCACGCATTATGCCGTGGCGCTGAGCTACGAGGGGAGTTACATGGAAGCCCCGCGGGTCGTGGCCAAGGGGTCGGATCTGGTCGCCACGCGTATTCGAGAAATCGGCGAGGCCCATGGCGTGCCACTGCTCGAAGCCCCACCCTTGGCGCGTGCCCTGCATCAGCACGTGGACATCGACCAGGAAGTGCCGGCGACGCTGTATACCGCCGTGGCGGAAGTGCTCGCCTGGGCCTATCGCCTGAAACGCGTGCGCGAGGAGGGAGGTGACTGGCCTGATACGCCACACGACCTGCCCGTGCCGAATGAGTTGGACCCTTCCCAGCATAACGTTGCCGGAGCCAAGGACACGCCATGAATGCGTTAAGTCAGCTATGGGGGCGTCGTGAGTGGTTGAACGACACCCGTTTGAAGGTCCTGGCCGGACCCGTGTTGATCATCATGATCCTGGCCATGATGATCCTGCCACTGCCGGCATTCGTGCTGGACCTCTTGTTCACCTTCAACATCACGCTGGCGGTGATGGTGTTGCTGGTCAGCATGTTCACCCAGAAGCCTCTCGATTTCGCGGCCTTCCCGGCGGTCCTGCTGTTTTCGACCCTGCTGCGCCTGTCGCTCAACGTGGCCTCCACGCGCGTGGTGCTGATGGAGGGCCATGAGGGCGGCGACGCGGCCGGCAAGGTGATCGAGGCCTTCGGCGCCTTCCTGATCGGCGGTAACTTCGCCGTCGGGCTGGTGGTCTTCATGATCCTGGTGGTCATCAATTTCATGGTCATCACCAAGGGGGCGGGGCGTATCGCCGAGGTTGGCGCGCGCTTCACCCTGGATGCCATGCCCGGCAAGCAGATGGCCATCGATGCCGACCTCAATGCCGGCCTGATCGGCGAGGAAGATGCCCGGGCGCGGCGCCAGGAAATCTCCCAGGAAGCGGATTTCTACGGTTCCATGGACGGGGCCAGCAAGTTCGTGCGCGGCGACGCCATCGCCGGCATCATCATCATGCTCATCAACCTGATCGGTGGTCTGGCGATCGGCATGGCCCAGCACAGCCTGAGCTTCTCCGAGGCGGGGCATACCTACACCTTGCTGACCATCGGCGATGGTCTGGTGGCACAGATCCCGGCGCTGGTGATCTCCACCGCGGCAGGTGTCACCGTGTCGCGCGTCAATACCGACCAGGACGTCGGCCAGCAGTTGATCAGCCAGCTGTTCAACAATCCGCAGGTCTTGATGCTGGCCGCCGGTGTCATGGGCCTGCTGGGGCTGGTGCCGGGCATGCCCAACCTGGTGTTTTTGCTGTTCACCGTGCTGCTGGGGAGCCTGGCCTGGTGGATGTGGCGCCGCAATCAGCGCGAGGCCGCCCCCTCGGCGGCAACGCCGCAGACACCGCCGCCGCAGCCCGAGGTACCCGAGGCCAGTTGGGATGACGTGCAACTGGTCGACACCCTGGGACTCGAGGTCGGCCATCGGCTGATCCCGCTCGTCGACCATCGTCAGCAGGGCGAGCTGCTGGGGCGCATCAAGAGCGTGCGCAAGAAATTCGCCCAGGATGTCGGCTTTCTGCCGCCGGTGGTGCATATCCGCGACAACCTGGAACTGGGTGCCTCGACGTACGTCATCACGCTCAAGGGCGTCGAAGTGGGGCGCGCCGATGCGCATCCGGGGCAATGGCTGGCCATCGACCCGGGTCAGGTGTCCGGCAAGGTGGAAGGCACGGTCACTCAGGACCCGGCCTTCGGTCTGCCTGCGGTATGGATCGACTCGGCGCAGCGTGAACGCGCGCAGGTCTACGGCTACACCGTGGTGGATGCGAGCACCGTGGTGGCCACGCACCTCAATCACTTGCTGCATCGTCATGCCAACGACATGCTGGGCCGCCAGGAGGTTCAGCAACTGCTCGACAAGATCGCCGCCGAGAACAAGTCCCTGGTCGAGGATGTGGTGCCCAAGCTGCTGTCGTTGACCGCGATGCAGCGCATTCTGCAGAACCTGCTGGCCGAGGAAGTCTCGATCCGCGACATGCGCACGATTCTCGACACCCTGGCCGAGCATGCGCCCCAGCAGTCCGATCCGCACGAACTCACGGCCATGGTGCGTGTCGCGCTGGGACGCTCGATCACCCAGCAGTGGTTCCCCGGCGACCAGGAGATGCACGTCATCGGCCTGGATGCCAACCTCGAGCAGGTCCTGACCCAGGCGTTGAGCAACGGCGGTGGCCTGGAGCCCGGGCTGGCCGACACGCTCATGGAGCAGGCGGTATCCGCCGTCGAGCGCCAGGAGGCGCGCGGCGACCCGGCCGTGCTGGTGGTGCAGCACGGCCTGCGGGCCTTGCTGGCGCGCTTCCTGCGCCGGCGCATCACCCACCTGGTGGTGATGTCGAACGCCGAAATTCCCGATGATCGTACCTTGCGTGTCACCACCACGATCGGAGCCCGTTCATGAGCGTGATGCGGTTCCTGGGCGTCAACAGTCGCGAGGCCATGCGTCAGGTGCGCGATGCGCTGGGCGACGACGCCCTGATTCTGTCCAACCGGCGTGTCGATGACGGGGTCGAGGTAGTGGCCGTGGCCGAAGACGCGCAGGCCTCCCTGGTCGAGCATGCCGAGTCGCGCCCCGCCGAAACGTCTTCCGCCGACGCCGCGTCGCCGGTGGGGCAAGAACGTCTGTATGCCGAAATGCAGGCCATGCGCGAGCTGCTGATGTCGCACATTGCCGAGACGCCGCGTGCCCGCAACGCGCGTCCCGGGGTACAAGGCGTGTTGCGCCAGCGGCTGATCACCGCCGGTTTCAGTGCGCGCCTGGTACGTGAAATGCTCGATGACCTGCCGGAGGAGCTCTCCCAGGCGACGCCCGACGACCCTGGCCTGCTCGCCTGGAGCCGTCGCCAGCTGGAAAGCCGCCTGGATGTCCTGGATGACGAGGCATCGATGCTCGAGCAGGGCGGCGTCTTCGCGCTGGTGGGGCCCACCGGCGTGGGCAAGACCACGACCACCGCCAAGTTCGCGGCGCGCTATGTCATGCGCTTCGGGGGGGACGATGTCGCCCTCGTCACCACCGACGACTACCGTATCGGCGCGCACGAACAATTGCGTATCTACGCACGCCTGCTGGGCGTCGATGTGCACGCGGTGCATCACGAGGACGATCTGGAAGGCTTGCTGACGCGCCTCGAGGGCAAGCGCATGGTGATCGTCGACACCGTCGGCATGAGTCAGCGCGATCAGCGCGTCGCTGGGCAGATCGCGCGACTCGGCGGCGCCGCGCGCCCGGTACGGCGTTTGCTGCTGCTCAATGCCGCCAGCCACGGCGATACGCTCGAAGAGGTCGTCGAGACCTATCAGCGGGCCTCGCGGGATGCCGGGGCGCCGCTCTATGGCTGCCTGCTGACCAAGGTGGACGAGGCACCTCGTCTGGGGGCGGTGCTCGATGTGGTCATGCGTCACCGGCTGCGTCTTTACTACGTGTCTCATGGGCAGCGGGTCCCCGAGGACATTCGTCTGGCCGAAGCCCCCGACCTGCTGGAAGAAGCACTGGCCGTGGGGCAGGGGTCGCCGTTCACCTACGATGAAAACGTGCTGACCGACATGCTGCGACCCTCTGCGTCCGGTCAGGGCGTGCAGGCGCTGTCTCGCGACCTGCTGGCGCAGCGACAGCAACTGGCAAGGGTCATGGCAACGCTGCAGGCGGCCGTTCCCGGGATGACACTGCTGGTCGATGCCTGGCGACAGCGCGAGGCGCCGCGGGCCGCGCAACAGGCCTGGCTCGAACGCCACCTGGCGCCGCCGCCGATGATCGCGGCGATTCGCGAGGCCGAGGCCACGGGCCTGGTCTGGTCCGGCGGTCAGCCTCGCGGCATGGACTGGGTGCCGCCCATGCTGCCGCTGGATGCCAATGGCGATGTCTTGCCGCTGGCCTGGCCGCTGCATCGCTGGCCGCCGTCCGACGCCCAGCGCTTGACCCTGGCGCGTCGTCATCTGGGCAGCCACTGGGTGGTGTTCGCCCGGGTCCCGGAGAGCGATGTCCGGCAGCAATTGCACGATTCCGAGAGCCCCTGGCTGGCGCGGGTGCGCGTGCAGCAGCGCGTCTGGCATGCCGGCGAGCGACTGGCGGTCGGCGAGCTCGCCTCTCTCGCCGAGCCCTGCGGCCAGCATGTCTGTCGCCTGCGTGGACGTCCGCGACGCGTCACGCTCGCCCGCTTGCCGGTGGCCTTGTCCGAGCACGAGGCGCCGACCCTCAGCCTGTGGGTCGCCACGGCACATGACCCCGAGAATGGACGGCAACGCGGCGTCTATCACTGGCTGGGGCAGGTCGGCGATGCGCTGGATATCGACATGCGCGCTTTCATCTACCGACAGACCGAGCAGGACGACCTGCCGCGCTTGATGCGGTCGGCCTGGCAGCAACTGGGTGGCGTGTCGCCGCTCGATTGCGAACTGCGCGTCTACCTGGCCGCGCAACTGTCAGCACTGGCGTTGCGCCTGGACCTGAGCGATGCGGGCTGGGCGCTGGACACGCGTCCGGTGGTGCGGCGCCTGGCCGGGGAACGCAAACGCATGAGCCCCGACACCTTGCTGGCGGGGTCGATCCATCTGCTGACGGCGCACGTGGCGCTGTCCCCGGATGAGTGAGGACGGCGATGAACGATCAAGCAGCGGGCCTGCGCGCCTACGCCAGTCAACGTCGCGACAAGGCCAGCCTGGTGACCATCGGGCGGCCCACGCCCCAGGCGGTGAATGCCACCTGCGAACGTCTTTCGGCACTCAGTGGCCTGGCCTGGGAGACGCTTCCCCTGGCGCTGGGCGAGGTGTCATCGGCGCAACGTTCCTCTCCGTACTGGGGGGTCGGCGTGGCGCCGGGGGCGGAAGGGTTGCAGGGCGCTTATCGCGACCTCAAGCAATGGTCCCAGCGCGAGCGCCTGCCTCCCCTGTTGATCATCCGCGACCCGGCGGCCTCCCAGGACATGCCGCTGGATAACCTGGTGGACGCGGCACGGCGTTTTCTAGGAATCAAGCTGTTCACCGACCCGGCCGACTGGCTGGCCCAGACCTTGCCCATGACCGAGTCCGGTGGCACGAGATGACGTGGTCGACGTCGCCCAGGAGCCGGTGTCGCCAGGGCGGGAGTCGCTTGATGGCGATCTTTACCCTAATGATGGGCATGCTGGCGTTGCCGGGCATGAACGCTGCCCCCGCTCTTGCGGCGGAGGCCGGCAGCTGGGCGGTAACCCTGCCGCGCGGCCCGTTGCTGACGACGCCGGGGCGCTCGGAATCCACCCCCGAATTGCGTTCGCCGGCGCCGGAGAACGTCGACGGAGGACGTATCACCCGGATCTCCTGGCGCTATGAAGTATCCGACGACCGGCACGCGGTACGTGCCTGGCTCTGTCATCCCCGACGTTGCGTGGCACTGGCGTCGGGGCGTGGCGGTACCCGGCGTTTCGAGGGGCTGCCGGCCGATGTGCCGTTCGTGTTGCGTTTCCGACGTGATGAAACGGCATCTTCGAGCATCCGGATTGGCCGGGTGCAGTTGATCGTGAACTACCGATGAGCCTGGGCGAGCAGGGCAAAATCGGGAAAAGGCCCCTCAAGCGGTGGTTATTCCCGCCTTGTGAGGTGACCCGTAACCTCAATAATGGCATGCGGGAGCGTCGCGCTACGCGCCGATCCGAACATCCGAGGCGAAAGTGATGTATACGGCACAGGGCAAAATCGACCAACATGCACTGCTCGAGCAATACATGCCGCTGGTCAGGCGTCATGCGTTGGCGCTACAGGTGCGTCTGCCGGCCAGTGTCGAACTCGACGATCTCATTCAAGCCGGCATGGTGGGCTTGCTCGATGCGCTGGAGCGTTTCGATGCCACGCAAGGGGCGAGCTTCTCCACCTTTGCCAATCAGCGTGTGCGTGGTGCGATGATCGATGAGTTGCGCAGTCGTGACTGGATGCCGCGCAGCGTGCGGCGCAGCGCGCGTGCCCTGGATCAGGCGGTGCACAAGCTCGAGCAGACCCTGGGGCGCGCCCCGGACGAGCGCGAGATCGCCAACGCGCTGGGGATGAGTGTCGAGGAATATCACCAGTTGCTGCTGGATGCCAACAACGGCTACCTTCTGGGATTCGACGACGTCGTATCCGAGCTGGGCGAGCCCCCTGGTGGCGACACGGCGCCGGCCACCCCCCACGATGCCTTGCTGCAAGGCGATGCGCGCACGCATCTCGTCGCGGCCATCGAACACCTGCCCGAGCGCGAAAAACTCTTGCTGGGCCTTTATTACCAGGAAGAGCTCAACCTCAAGGAAATCGGTGCCGTGCTGGGCGTCAGCGAATCGCGGGTTTGTCAGTTGCATAGCCAGGCGGTCGCCAGGCTGCGTTCCCGGCTGGCGGCCTAGTGGCATCGCCCTCGTAGGTCGCCGGTGCGGTGCCAGGGTATTTCTACCGCAAGGCGCAGCCGTCGTCACCCTTCTTCGTCACTCTTCTTCGTCACGTGCCGTAGGCGTTGCGGCGTTTAGCATGACGGTACGATTGCGCCCATACTCCTTGGCTTCATAAAGCGCTTCGTCGGCTCGTTCGAACATGCTGTCCTCGTCCAGGCCGGGAGCGTAATAAGTCGCGCCGATACTGATCGTGAGCGCGAGTTCATTGCCGTCGTCGAGCGTCACGGGGGTGGCGGCGACGGTCCGCCGAATACGTTCGGCGACTTCCACGACCCGATGCTCGGGAATCGCCATCAGCATGCAAAATTCCTCGCCGCCATAGCGTGCCACGGCATCGTCGTCACGGAGTTGCTCGGTGAGCCGGGTGGCGACGATCCTGAGAGCTTCATCGCCTAACTGGTGACCGTAGGTATCGTTGATATCCTTGAAATGGTCGATATCGGCGATGAGCAACGCGAAGGGGGCGCCGCGCTCGGCCTCGACCATGAACTCGTCGATGGCCTGCTTGAAACCGAAGCGGTTGAGCAGGCCGGTCAGGGCATCCTGGCTGATCATTTCCTCGGCCTTGGCAAGCTTGCGCGTGACCGTGCGCAGGTGCTGAAGATAAGGACTGCGGTCGCGCAGGACGACGATCAACGATGTCTCGCTGGCGTCCTGCATCGGCACCAGCGTGACTTCGACCGGGGTGTCGTTGTGCAAGGTGGCGTTATGGCGCAGGGTGCCATCCCCTTCACCGAGCTCCGCACGGATGCGCCGCTGCAGCGTGCGCCGGTCGCCCGACAGGAACCACTGGGGAAGACGAGTGCCTTCGAGCGATGATGCCTGCGTGCCGAGCAAACGGCGTGCGGCGATGTTCCACTCGACGATGCGCAGGTTGTCGTAATCGCAGATCAGTACGCCATCGGGCCAGGCATCCACCAGGCTGCGCAAGCGTTGCAGGGCTTGATGCGTGCCCACGAGCGAGGCGCGGTCGCCCAGCTGCAAGGCCTCGAACCCCTGGAACCTGGGCAGTGCATGGATCTCGAGTGGCGAGCCGGTGCGTGACGCCGTGGCGAAATCGTGCCCTTCGGGCTGTGCGACGAGGGTGTCGAAGGCACAGCCCTTGACGTCATGAGAGGCGCCGCCCAGCAGGCGCTGGGCGGCGGCGTTGGCGTAATGCACGACGCGGCGGTCATCGAGCAGCACGATCCCGTCCGGTAGATGATCGAGCAGTTGCGTTTGCTGATCGATCATCGCATCGGCGGTATGACGCTGCTCGTCGATCAGGCGCTGGTTGAGACGCAACGAGACGAGCTTGGCCAGGTCGGCCAGGCGTTGCCGGCTCTCGGCGTCGAAAACCCGTGGGCGGATATCGACCAGGCACAGCGTGCCCAGCAGATGGCCGCTCAACGACAGGATTCTTTCGCCGGCGAAGGCGCGGATGAAAGGCGTGTCCCTCACCAGCGGGTGTTCGCGAAATCCATCGGCATCGCGCATGTCCTCGATGAACAACGCCGTATCATGATCCACCGTGAAGGCACAGAGCGAATCCTCGCGACGCGGCGGCGCGGCGAGGTCGCTGGAACTCGCCAGGCACCAGGTCCGCTCCCGGTCGACGAGATTGATCATGGCGCAGGGAACGTCGAAGAGTTCCCCGATCATGATCATGAGCCGGTTCAGCTCCGGATCGCAGGACGTTTCGTAGATGCCCAGCCGATGCAGCGCGGCGACGCGCTCGGCTTCCTGGGCTTCGGCTTCCGGCATCCGTGAGCGGCGCATGAGGTGAAATGTCTCGTGGTTGGAACATGGCGGATGGGATAATGAGGGCCTGGCGGGATGAGTACAAGGATCATCCCGCTATAAACGACACCTTACTTATAACCGCTCAAGCGTCATGCGGCATCAATCGCTCGTCGCACGCGTACCGGCTTCCGTCAGCGCCTCGGCCAGGCGCTCGCCGAGCGTGTCCCAGGCGCCACCGAGGGCGCGGACCAGCGCGGGGTAGCCGTCGCTGTCGAGCGGGCGCTCGATCGAGAAGCTCTCCCGTGACAGCGTGCGATCCTGTGCATCACGTATGCGCCAGTCTCCGCCGACCACGGCCATGCCGTCGTCGCGTCCCTGGAAGCGTTCCACCCTGAGATCGACATGCAGGGCCGGCGACGCCGCCTGTGCGGTCTGTCCGCGACGCAGGATATCCGCCTCGGGCAAGGCGGCGCTCAGGCGTTCGCGCAACTGCCGCATGAGTTGACTGTCCAGCGGCTCGGCCCAGAGATGGTGACGTGCCTGGTGGATGCGAATGTCGTCCAGCTGCATGACGATGCCCTGATCGTCGAGATAACTCGTCAGGGACAGGGGGGAAAGCCATACGCTGCCGTCGAAGTCGCCGACGACCTCGGCAGCGGTCCGGTCGTCGGACAATGGATCGTCGGGCAATGTGTAGCGGGTGTCCTCGGCGCTCTGCGTGGCGCAACCGGCGACAGAAAGCGCCAGTGCGCCGATGCCCAGCAGGGCAGCGTGCCGGGCACGCTGCACGAATCGGCGGGGGGGCTCGAAGGCGGCGGTGATCATTGGCTTGGGGCCCTCGGTTGTGGATCTCGTGTCTCTTCACGATCGAAGATCAAGGCGTTGGGTTTCTCGCTGAGCGTGCGCACCACGGGCTGCAGGTCGCGCATCAGCGACTCGAGCCGCGAGAGCGTGTCGTTGAGTTCACGGTAGCCCTGCGAGTCGGGCGAGAAGCCCTGCAGCGTATCGCGGGTCTGGCGCAGCGTCTCATTGAGGTTCTGCGGCAGCTCGCGGGTCGCCGGGTCGTTCAGCAAGGTATCCACGGAGTTGGCGATGTCGTTGACCTTGCGCATCGTGGCGCGTGTCGTCGTCAAGGTGTCGTTCAGCGAGGTGAGGATCGGCTCGACCTCGAGCTCGTTGAGCTTGTCGAGCAGGTTGGAGACTTTCTGCTCGATTTGCGCGAAGCCGCCCGACGTCGTCGGGAACACCGTCTTGCCCTCGAAGGTGAGCGCTTCGTAGGGCTCGGGGTCGTCGCGGAAGTTGAGGTCGACGAACAGCGCGCCGGTGAGCAGATTGCCGGCCTTGAGCGTGGCGCGCAGGCCGTGCTCGAACATGCGTTCGAGGCGGGCGCGCCAGTCCTCGGCGTCGAAATTCGCCATGGCGTCGTCGAAGCGCTGTGGCTCGATGCGAATCAGTACCGGAATCGCGAAACGGTTCAGCGTATCCGGCTGGGGAGCGGAGAAGCGCCAGGGCACGGCTTCCACGGTCCCCACGCGCACGCCGCGGTACTCGACCGAGTCGCCTCGGCTCAAGCCGCGTACGGTGTCGTCGACCAGCAGCACGTATTCGAGGTAGCGGTCAAAGGTGCCTTCACGCGCGCTTTCCTCGTCGCTGAAGAGCTGGTAGGTCGCCTCGGATTCGGCGGGATGCCCCATGGCGACATCCTCCGGCACGCCGAAGGTCACGCCGCCGCCGATGAGCGATTCCATGGATTCCACGTTGACCCGGAAGCCCTGGGAGTCGAGGCGCACGTCGACACCCGACGAGATCCAGAAGCGCGTGGTATCCGTGACCAGAACGTCATAAGGCGACTGGATGTAAAGGCGATGGCGCATTTCCTTTTCTTCGGGATCGAACTCGGTGTTCTCCACGCGCCCGACGGTGAACCCCTGATAGGTGATGGGGTCGCCGGCGCGCAGGGAACTGCCCACCTTGCTGACCAGGTTGACGCGAATGCCCGGCGCATCGGGCGGCGCCACGGGCGGTTGGTCGAGTACCTCGAATTCACGCTGGGCGGTTTCGCCGTTGCCGGGCAGCAGCTGGATATAGGCCCCCGAGAGCACGGTGCCCAGTCCGCTGATGCCTTCCCGGTCGATACGCGGCTTGACGACCCAGAAGCGCGCCTCGTCATTCAGCATGCGTTCGGTATCGGGCTTCATGCGGGCCGTGATGATGGTGTGGGACATGTCTTCGGAGAGTGTCACGTCCTCGACGCGGCCGACCTCGACGTTGCGCGTCTTGATCAATGTCTTGCCGGCCTCGATGCCCTCGGCGTTTTTCATCTCCAGGGTGATCGTGGGGCCGAGTCCCGAGAGATTGTCGTAGAGCATCCATGCGCCGATGAGAACCGCCACGAGCGGTACGATCCAGATCGGCGAAAGCCGCCGGCGATGGTGGCGCGTCGCGCGCAGGGGAGCATCAGGCATCGTCGGGTTCCTTGCGTGGAGAAGCGAGGGCGGCGATGCGGGACATCCCGCGCCGCCGCGGTTTTTCGGGCAGATCGTCCCAGATCATGCGGGGGTCGAAGCTGATCGCGGCCAGCATGGTAAGGATGACCACGGAAGCGAAAGAGAGCGCGGCGGGGCCGGGCGCTATCGACATCAACTCGCCGGCGCGTATCAGTGCCACCAGGATGGCGACCACGAAGACGTCGACCATCGACCAGCGGCCGATGAATTCGGTCATGCGGTACAGGCGAACGCGCGTGACGTTGCGCAGCGGTTCGCCCCGGTGGCGGACGGCGTAGCATAGCCAGCCCAGCGCGAGAATCTTGCCGATGGGGACGACCACGCTGGCGGTGAAGATGATCAGGGCAATGGGAATATCGCCATGCTGCAGGAACAGCATGACGCCGCTGATGATCGTCGAGGGCGAGCTGTTGCCCAGCGACGTGGTGGTCATGATCGGGTACAGGTTCGCGGGAATGTACATCACCACCGCGGCGAGCAGCAGGGCCAGCGTACGCTGGCGGCTGCGAGGCGTGCGAGCATGAAGGGACTCACCGCAGCGTCGACAGTGCCCGCGTCCGTTGGCATCGAGACGATTGACCAGGCCGCAGGTGGCGCAACCGCTCAATCCCTGGGGCGATGCCGGCTCACCCGGGCGTGCGCCCGCCGGCGCCAGGGGTTCGCTGGCCAGCGAGAACCACATCCAGTCGGTATCGAGGGACTGCGTCGTCAGCAGCAAGAGCAGGGCGTAGGCGCAAAATGTCCAGAAAGAGAGGCCCAGGCTGACCTCGGCCATGCCCGCGACCTTGATCAGGCTCACCAGGGCGGCGATGACGAAGACATCGGCCATCATCCAGGGGGTGAGGTGTTTCAGCGCCCGGGCGACACCCCGCGAATGCGGCAGGAAGCGCCGGCTCAGCAGCCCCAGCGAGAGCCACATCACGCCGCACAGGTAGACCGTGGGCAGAATGATCACGGTCAGCAGCACGCAGATCGCCACCAGCGGCTCATGGAAACCGACCAGCGTCGAGGCGGTCTCGGTCAGCTCGATACGGTTGCTGACGCCACGGGCCTCGAAGCTGACGAAAGGAAACGCCACCGACAGCAGCAGCATGATGAGCGCGCCGATGGCCAGGGCCAGGCTGCGCTCGGCGGGCTTGTGATGGCGGACGGCCAGGGTGTGCTCGCAGCGGGGGCAGTCCGCTTTCTGGCCGGGCTTCAGCGCCGGCAATGCCACCAGCAGATCGCATTCGTGACAGGCGCGCAGACGCCGCCGCGAATGACGTGTCGTCGCCACGTGCGGCACGCGAGCTGGATGAGCGGTCTGTGACGAAAACGTATCGGCCAAGCTGAGTCTCGCGTTGATATTCCAGGGTGTCGGACATGATGCGTGATGGCTTGAGCCGTTGGTTCAAACGCACCAGTCCCGAAGGAGGACTCGAGTGTTGATCGATTGCCTGCCGTCAGTACCATCGATCTCACGCTACTATAGCAACTTGAGCAACTCGCAGCGTTGTCGTTCCGCTATGCTTTTGCCTCAATGCCTGGTATCTAGAGTGGCGTGCGGTGACGCCGACCGACGATCAGGCGTGGTCAGGGCAGCGAACAGCGTACATTCACATGCGTATGTTTGTCAGTAGCTTGGCGCCGACGGCCCTGGGGCATGCGTTTCCGGCATGCGCCGACACACACCATCCCTATATCAGGTGCAAGGAGATTCTATCGTGCTAATGGCGATCACCGCCGTCGCTCTCGGGCTGGCGGTATTGGTATGGAGTGCCGACCGTTTCGTCGATGGCGCGGCCGCGACGTCGCGTCATCTGGGATTGTCGCCCTTGCTGATCGGCATGGTGGTCATCGGACTCGGTACCTCGGCGCCGGAATTGATGGTGTCGGCGCTTTCCGCCTGGCAAGGCAACCCTGGCCTGGCGTTGGGCAACGCCTATGGCTCCAACATCGCCAATATCGGCTTGATCGTGGGGTTCGTGGCCCTGCTCAGCCCGTTGATCATGCACTCGCAAGTGCTGCGTCAGGAGTTGCCGTTGCTCATGCTGGTGACCTTGGCATCGCTCTGGTGCCTTCAGGACGGCGCCGTGTCGCGCTTGGACGCGGTGCTGCTTCTGGCAATGCTGGCAGCCTTCTTGACCTACAGCATCATACGCGGTCGGCAGCAAGGCAGTGATACTCTCGCCGACAATACGACGGCCGACCTCGATACCCAGGCGATGACGCTCAAGCGAGCGATTACCTGGACTCTGGTGGGCCTGGTCCTGCTGATCGTCAGCTCACGTCTGCTGGTCTGGGGGGCGGTGGATATCGCCTCGGCATTCGGGGTCAGCGATCTGGTCATCGGGTTGACGGTGGTCGCCATCGGCACGTCGCTGCCGGAACTGGCTTCCTCGATCAGTGCGGTTCGCAAGAACGAGCACGACCTCGTCCTCGGCAACGTAGTGGGTTCCAACCTCTTCAATACTCTCGCCGTGGTGGGGCTGGCGGGTGTCATCGATCCGATCGACGTCGACGGCGCAGTCCTGGTGCGGGATTGGCCGGTCATGGCGGGCTTGACCCTGGCGCTGACCGTGTTCGGCATCGGCTGGAAAGGCCAGGGGCGTATCAACCGCCTGGAGGCTGCTCTGCTGTTGGGCACGTTCATCGCCTATACGGCGTGGCTGGTGATGTCCGTGATCGGCACGCGCTAGGCATGGTCATGCCAGGGAGCGAGTCGACCCAGTGCCTCCTGGAGAGGGGCTAGGTCGCTGCAGGAAGCGGGCGCATGGGGCTGGTGGTCGATGCGTATGCGCTCGCGGTCGGGGAAAGACGCCTCGAGATGTTCGATCCAGGGGCGTTGTTCCTCGCGCCAATTGGCGAGCCATTGGCTGTCGACTTCGGCGGGCAGGCACTTGTTGATCACCACGGCACCGACGTGCAGGCCATGGCTTTCGAGCAGCTCGCGGGTGCGCGCGGTTTCCAGTGCCGGTAGGCGCTCCGGATTGGCCACCAGGATCACCGCCGAATGCGCAGGACAGGTCAAGTGCTCGCGGGCGGCGGCGAGGCGTCCGCGACGACGCATCAGCGTTTCCTGAATGGGGTCGTCGACCACTTCGCCGTCGCCCAGCCACGCCTTGTAGTCGCTGCGCACCTTGTGGCGACGTTGCATCAAGCCTTCCACCCAGGCGCCCATGATCTCGGGGAGCGCCAGCAGGCGAACCGTGTGCCCGCCGGGGGCGGTGTCGAAGATTAGTCGGTCGTAATCCTCGCTGGTATCCAGCAACAGGCCGACCAGGGCGTCGAACAGGGCCGCTTCCTCGGTACCAGGTGCGTGCCGTGCCAGATCGAGTTGGCGAAATACCGTCGCGCTGCGCTCGCCGCTGACCAGAGGACGCAACGTGGCCTTGACCTGCTCCAGGTAGCGTTGCGTTTCGTGGTTGGGGTCGAGCTCGACGACATCGAGGCCGGCCTGCATGCGCGTTGGCGTCGGCCCTGGTGTGCGTCCGAACAGATCGGCCAGATTGTGCGCCGGATCGGTGGAGACCAGCAGAGTACGCCAGCCGGCCGCCGCGCAGCCAAGCGCGTAGGCGGTGGCGCAACTGGTCTTGCCGACCCCGCCCTTGCCGCCGAAGAAAAGGCTCTTGGCCATATCGGCTATCTCTCCTCGGTTGTGCCACGCGTCATCGGTGCCGCTCAGCAGCAGCGAAAACCATCCAGTGGCGAACGCGGCATGCCTTGGCGCTGGTGCCATTCATGGAAGCGCTCGAGCATGTGCGGGTAGAGCTCCAGGGTCATGTCGCTGACGGGATTGGGGATGCCCATCATGTCGCAGAAGCACAGCAGCATGAAGAGGTCCTCCTCATCCTGAAGCTCCCGGGCGATTTCGCGCCGGTGCGGCAAGCTCAGGACCGCGTCGTAACCCTGGATCGCGCGGCGCAACCGTGATCGCCACAGGGCGATCACGGAACCGTCGTCATCAGCGTGATTCATCGGAACTCAGCGGTTGCTGCTGCGCGGCCGGGTCACCCTGACGGAAGCTTCGCGACGCCTCGAGCAGGATCCACAGCGTGAACACCATGATCAGGCTGCCGAAGGTGAACAGCAGCAGGTTGCGGTCGGCATCGCCGAAGCCCGACCAGGTGAAGATCACCTGCTGCCCCATGGCCCACAGCGTCATGACCAGCAGGAACAGCATGGGAACCAGGGTGAAGACCACCGGGCGGCCCTGGCGCTTGAGCCATACCGAGACCAGCATCAGCGTGATGCCGGCCAGCAGCTGGTTGCTGGTGCCGAACAACGGCCACAGCAGGTAGCCGCCGGAGCCGAAGCCGTTGGGGCCTTCGGGCAGGATGACCAGCGCGGCGCTGGCGATGACGGCGATGCTGGTCGCGACGTGCTTGCGGGCGATCACCGGCATGCCGTACTCGTTGCCCAGCTCGGCGATGATGTAACGCATCAGGCGCACGGCGGTGTCGAGCGTGGTGGCGGCGAAGCTCACCACGATCACCGCGACCAGGGTCGAGCCCATGTGCTCGGGAATGCCCAGATTGCCGGCAAGCTGGCCAGCGCCTTTCACGAACGAGCCCAGGCCGTTGGAGCCGGCCGCGGAAAAGCTCGAGTACGTCGCGGTGAAATCGGTACCGGAAGCGAACAGAGTGCCCACCGCGATGATCGCGATCATCGCCAGCATGCCTTCACCCAGAGCGCCCCCGTAGCCGACCATGCGGGCATCGGTTTCCTTGTCGAGCTGCTTGGACGTCGTGCCCGAAGCGACCAGGCCGTGGAAGCCGGAGATCGCCCCGCAGGCGATGGTGATGAACAGCAGCGGGTACCAGCTGATGTCCGCTTCGCCGTTGACGCTGGGCGCGGTCATTTCCGGTGCGCCGAACAGCAGACCCAGATACAGCAGCGCCAGGCCGACCACGAGCTGGTGCGAATTGATGTAGTCACGCGGCTGCAACAGCTTCCAGACGGGGAGCGTCGAGGCGATGTAGACGTACGCCATCAACACCACGATCCACACCAGAAAGGCCATCGAGGTGCCGTTGAAGCCACCCACGACCGGCGCCTCGGCACCGCCGAACCAGCTCACCAGATCGATCTGCAGCAGGGGAATCTCGCTGGCCAGCAGCGCTGCGCCATACATCACGGCCAGTGCAATCACCGACGGCAGCAGCATCGAACCCGAACGGCGATAGACGCGATAGCCGATCCACACGGCGAGCGGGATCTGGATGAAGACCGACAGCACACTGGCCGGGAAGGTGATGAACAGCTTGGCGATGACCCAGGCGAAGACCGCGTTGACCATCAACACCAGGATCAAGATGATGAACAGGAACAGCAGTTTGGCGCGCTGTCCGATCAACTTGTTGGCCAGCGTGCCGATCGAATGGCCCTTGTGGCGGTTGGAGAGTACCACCGCGCCGAAATCGTGCACCCCGGCGGCGAAGACGGTCCCCAGCACGACCCACAGGATGGCTGGCAGCCAGCCCCAATAGATCGCGATGGCAGGCCCCACGATGGGCGCCGCGCCGGCCACCGACGTGAAATGGTGGCCCCAGAGAATCCACTTGTTGGTGGGCACGTAGTCGACGCCGTCACGATAGGTGTGCGCCGGCGTCTGGAAGTCGGCATCGAGTCGATAAATGCGTTCGGCGATGAACTTCGAATAGAAACGATAGCCCATCACGAAACACACGGCGCCGAACAGGGCAATCCAGATAGCGTTCATGAGTGATCCTTGTTGGTAGTGAGTGCGGCATGGACCGCACTCACGATGCGCTGTTGTGGTGCGTCTACCCTACCAAAGCAGGATGGCGTTCTCCGTTAGACCAACGCATCAGGCGCGCGAGAACATGGCGATACTCTAGGCGCCTGCCTACGCTATGGACACGTCGTGTCCACCGGGTGTCTAGGCGTCATGCGTCATTGCCATGAAGATCGAAACCGCGACAAAGACGCACATGCGACAATTTGCCTTGCGGCAACGCGACACACGATAAACTCCGCCATGGCGCTTTTTAACACTACATAAAGCCTCTACGATGAAAGGGCATCGGAGGCGAAAGAACAACGTCCAGATTGCGGCGTCACCCGCGTGATTGGCAGGCGTCGTCAAGACCGTTGTCAAGGCTTGTTGTCAAGACCGTTGTCAAGACAAGCCAGGTGACGTTCGCGGTGGCCAGGCGCTCCGGCATCGACCGCCGGCGATTTCCGATGACAATTCGACTACGTGGGCTTCAAGGAGTCAGCCATGGCGCTAGATCCGATTCTCCTGTCGCGATTGCAGTTCGCATTCGTGGTTTCCTTTCATGCCATCTTCCCGGTCTTCACGATCGGGCTTGCCTCTTACATCGCCGTGCTGCAGGGCCTGTACGTCACCACCGGCAATCGTGTCTGGGACCGCCTCGGGCTGTTCTGGACCAAGGTGTTTGCCGTGGTCTTCGGCATGGGGGTGGTGTCGGGCATCGTGATGGCGTTCCAGTTCGGCACCAACTGGAGCAACTTCTCTCAGATGGCCGCTAACTTCATCGGGCCGATGCTGAGTTACGAGGTCGTCACGGCATTCTTCCTCGAGGCCGGCTTTCTGGGCGTGCTGCTGTTTGGTCGCCACCGAGTCTCGCCGGCGGTGCATTTCTTCGCCGCATTGATGGTCGCCGTGGGCACCTTCATCTCGGCCTTCTGGATCCTGGCCACCAACAGTTGGATGCAGACGCCGCAAGGATTCGAGATTCGCGAGGGCGTGATTCACGTCACTTCCTGGGTCGAGGCCATCTTCAACCCGTCGTTCCCGTACCGCTTCACGCACATGGCGCTGGCGGCGTTCTTGACCGGTGGTTTCGTGGTGACCGGCGTCAGTGCCTGGTTCCTGCTGCGTGGGCGCGATGTCGACGCTCACAAGCGGGCCTTGTCGATGACGCTGTGGCTATTGTTGATCCTGGCGCCGCTGCAGGCCTACGTCGGCGACGAACATGGGCTCAACACCCTGGAGCATCAGCCGGAAAAGATCGCCGCGATGGAAGGCAACTGGGAAACCCAGTCGAACGTGCCGCTGTTGCTGTTCGCATTGCCCGACCGGGATCTGCAGGCCAACCGCTTCGAGATCGGCATTCCCAACGGCGCCAGTCTCATCCTGCGTCACGACCCGGACGGCGTCGTGCCGGGCCTCGACCAGCTCGAGCCCGCGCAGCAGCCGCCAGTATGGATCACCTTCTTCAGTTTCCGCGTGATGGTGGGGCTGGGGCTTCTGATGATCGCCTTCGCGGTGGCCGGCCTGGTGCTGCGCAAGGGCGGACGCGTCTACCGCAGCCGCTGGTTCCTGCGCGGTCTGCAGGGCATGAGCCTGGCTCCGTTCGTGGCGGTGGTGGCGGGGTGGTTCGTGACCGAAACCGGCCGTTCGCCGTGGCTGATCTATGGCGTGCTCGACTACGCCGATGCCATCACGCCCTCGTTGAGCGGCGGCATGGTGCTGTTCACGCTGCTGGGCTATATCGCCGTCTATGCCGTGATCTTCTACGCCGGCGTCTATTACCTGTGCAAGGTGATCCGCCAGGGGCTCGACGAGCGTGACGAGACCGACGAGCTGGATAGCCACGATCGGCCGGCGCGGCCCATGTCCGCCGCCCACGTTCCCTTCGACGATGAGCGCGACGACCGCGCACCGAGCAGGAGTTAAGCCATGGATATGTTCGACCTTTCGTTGATCTGGGCCGTCATCATCGCTTTCGGCGTCATCATGTACGTGCTCATGGACGGTTTCGATCTGGGACTCGGCATCCTGTTTCCCTTTGCGCCCGACGAAGACGCGCGCGACGTGATGATGAACTCGGTCGCGCCGGTCTGGGACGGCAACGAGACCTGGCTGGTGCTTGGCGGGGCGGGGCTGATCGGCGCCTTCCCGCTGGTCTATTCGATCCTCCTGCCGGCGATGTACATCGGCGTGTTTCTGATGCTGGCGGGCTTGATCTTCCGCGGCGTGGCCTTCGAGTTCCGCTTCAAGTCGCGCCGCACGCGGACCTGGTGGAACGCAGCCTTTGCCGGTGGCTCCTTCGTGGCGGCTTTCGCCCAGGGCGCCGTGGTGGGGGCCTATATCGAAGGCTTCGAGACCACCGATCGCGTGTTCACCGGGGGCCCGCTCGACTGGCTGACACCATTTTCGGTGATTACCGGCCTCGGTCTGGTGGCCGGCTATGCATTGCTCGGCGCGACCTGGCTGGTGCTCAAGTCCGAGGGCCATGTGCGTGACTGGGCGCGTGGCCTGATCCCCAAGTTGCTCGTCGGGGTCGTGGTCGTCTTTGCTGTCGTCAGCCTGTGGACGCCATGGATCGATCCTGGCGTCTGGGAGCGCTGGTTCGACCATATGCAGGTGATCTGGCTGCTGCCGGCGCTTGCCTTGGCCTGTGTGATTGGCATCTATGCCGCCAACCGCAAGGGGCGTGAGCTGGTGGCGTTCCTCTGTACCCTGGGCATGTTCATCTTCACCTACCTAGGGCTTCTGGTGAGCCGCTGGCCGTATGTCATTCCCCCGGACTACACCCTGTGGGAAGCCGCTTCCGCCCCCGCGTCGCAATTCTTCCTGTTGATCGGCGTGCTGTTCGTGGTGCCCATCATTCTGACCTACACCGCCTGGTCGTACTGGGTATTCCGCGGCAAGGTGCGTGTCGGCGACGGGTATCACTGAGCCGTCATGTCAGCTTCTCGTTCAACGTCTTCTTCATCGGCTTCCCCGGCGCGGGCATCGCGCCGGTGGCTGGCCGAGCAAGCGCGCGACGTGCGTGGCTGGCTGACGCTCGCCGTGGCCGCGGGGCTCGCCGTGGGTGTCCTGACGCTGGTCCAGCTCGGCCTGATGGCATGGCTGATCAGCGCTGTGGTGGCGCGCGATGCGACACTGGCCTCGCTCTGGCCATACGCGGCGGGACTCGGCGGTACGGTGCTCCTGCGCGCGCTGGCGCAGTGGGCGCAGGAGGCCTGCGGTCTGGAGGCCGGACTGCGGGCCAAGGCGCGCGTTCGGGGGCAACTGCTCGATCATCTCGCCGCCCTGGGGCCGGTCCGCCTGGCCGAGCGGCATAGCGCGAGCAGCGCCGGCCAACTGGTCGACCAGGTCGAAGCGCTGGAAGGCTATATCGCGCGTTACGTTCCCCAGGCCACGCTGGCGGTGGTGTTGCCACTGATCTTTCTCGGCGTGGCGTTCTCGCTGGACTGGCTGGCGGCCTTGTTCTTCCTGATCGCGGCACCATTAATTCCGCTGTTCATGGCACTGGTGGGGATGGGGGCGCAGCGCCTCAACGAGCAGCAGTTCCAGGCCATGACACGTCTGGCGGGGCACTTTCTCGATCGGGTGCGCGGACTCACCACCCTGCAATTGTTCGGCCGCACACAGCAGGCCACCGAGGAGGTCGTCGCGGTGGCCGACGATTACCGGCGGCGGAGCATGAAAACGCTGCGCGTGGCGTTCTTGTCCTCGGCGGTGCTGGAGTTCTTCGCCTCGGTGTCCATCGCCGTGATCGCGATCTACATCGGCTTCGGCCTGCTGGGCTACATCCAGTTCGGTCCGGCCGAGCAGCTGACGCTGTTCAGCGGCCTGTTCCTGCTGTTCATGGCGCCTGACTTCTTCCAGCCGCTGCGCCTGCTGGCGCAGCACTATCATGACCGTGCCAGTGCCTTGGGAGCTGCCGAAGGGCTGCGCGACCTGCTTGCCCAGACGCCGCCGCGCGGCGCCGTCGAGACCCTGACGGGAGACGCCTCGCCCCGTGCTCGGCTGAGCGACGTGGTCGTGTCGCATCCCGGACGGGGCCGTGTGCTGGGGCCATTGGACATGACCATTGCCGATGGCGACGTGATTGCTCTGGTGGGGCCTTCGGGGGCCGGCAAGTCGACGCTGTTGCAGGTACTGGCCGGCTTCGTCGACGCCGAGACCGGTCGCGTCGCCCTGCGCGAGCCCGCGCGGCTCGCCTGGCTCGATCAGCGGCCGTTTCTGATGCAGGGCACGCTGGCCGACAATCTGCGACTGGTCGCGCCCGAGGCCAGCGACGCGCAGTTGCACGAGTCGCTGGCGGCGGCCCGGCTCGACACGCTGCTGGCCACCTTGCCTCAGGGACTCGACACGCCGCTCGGTGAGCGCGGATTGGGGCTGTCGGGCGGGCAGGCCAGCCGCCTGGCACTGGCTCGGGTGTTTCTCAGCGATGCCCCGCTGGTGCTGCTCGACGAGCCCACGGCCAGCCTCGATCCCGACAGCGAGCGCCTGGTGATCGAGGGCTTGGCGTCGCTCGCGGCGCAAGGGCGTACGCTGGTGATCGCCACGCACCATCCCGCCGTGATGCGCATGGCCGACCGAGTGCTCGCGCTCGATGGGGGGCGCTTGACGCCCCGTGCCACCCACGCTTCGCCGGAGGTGTCATCATGATGGAACCGCGCATGACGACGTCACGCAGTACAGGGCCCGGTCTCAAGGCGCTCGGCCCCTGGCTGCGCGTGATGGCGCAGCGTCGCGCGCGTCTGGCGATCGGCGCGTTGCTGATGCTGCTGACCATGGCGTTCGCGATCGGCCTGTTGACGCTTTCCGGCTGGTTCATCACCGCGACGGCATTGACCGGCATGGCGCTGGCGGCCGGGGCGGCGGCGACGCTGGATGTCTTCACGCCCGGCAGCGGGATCCGCCTGTTCGCCGTGGGGCGTACCGCCGCGCGCTACGCCGAGCGTCTCTACAATCACGATACCGTGCTGCGTCTGCTCGCCGACATTCGCGGGCGGACCTTCGCCGGGCTGGCGCGTCTCCCCGGGCGTGAACTGGCGCGCTACCGTGCCGGGGAATGGCTCAACCGCCTGACGGCCGACATCGACGCCCTCGACAATCTCTACCTGCGCCTATTGGCGCCGCCGCTGGTGGGGCTGCTGGCGATTCTTGGCGTGGCGGGCGTGCTGGCGCTGGCGTTGCCTCGGCTCGGGATCGTGCTGCTTGCCGTGTTGTTGCCGCTATGGGGCGTGATCACGCTGGGCATGGCCTTGGCGGGCCGTCGACCCAGCGCGCGGCGCATCGAGACGCTCGAGCGCTTGCGCGTGCGTGCCCTGGAACATCTTCAGGGGCTGGCCGAGTTGCGGGCCTTCGCGGCGCTGGGCGCGCATCGCGGGACGCTGGAGACCACCCAGCACCGCCTGCTGGACGATCAGCGTCGGCTGGGACGGCGTGCGGCCCTCGGCAGCGCGCTGGTCACGCTCGGTGTGCAGGGGGCGGGGGTGGGCATTCTGTGCCTGGCGCTGCTTGCCTTTACCGCTGGCGAGCTGTCGGCGCCGGTGGCCAGCATGCTGCCGCTGGCGGTCCTGGCCTTGAACGAAGGCCTCGCCATGCTGCCGGCGGCCTTCGTGCAACTGGGCGCGACACGTCAGGCGGCGGCGCGCCTCAACGACCAGGCCGCGTTGTCGTCCGCGGAGGAGGGCATCCATGCCTGGCCTCTGGCGCCTGGCGAGGCGCCGGAAGTGGTCTTCGACAACGTGTCGTTGCGCTACCCGGGCATGGAGAGCACGCCGGCGCTTGCGCATCTCGACCTGCGGCTGGCCGCCGGGGAGCGGCTGGCCGTGCTGGGCCCCTCGGGCAGTGGCAAGTCGAGCCTGGCACAGCTCGTCGCCCGCGCCTTCGACCCCAGCGACGGCCATGTGCGTGTGGCCGGGCGAGATGTGCGCGACCTCGCGCCGGTGGCGCTGCGGGCCCGGCTTGGCTACCTGACGCAACATACCGAGCTGTTTCATGCGTCGCTGGCCGACAACCTGCGTCTGGGGTTGCCGGTCGACCACGGCCTGGAAGAAGAAGCGATCGAACGGGCCCTGTGGCAGGCACTGTGGATCGTCGACCTGGATGGCTGGGCGCGTGAGCTGCCCCAGGGGCTCGAGACCTGGGTGGGCGAGGCCGGGCGTCAGCTGTCCGGTGGACAGGCGCGGCGCGTGGCCCTGGCGCGGGTAATCCTGCGTGATGCGCCGCTGGTGTTGCTCGACGAACCCCTGGCGGGACTCGACGAGGCGACCGCCGGCATCGTCGCCGAGCGCCTGGACACCTGGCTCGACGGGCGCAGCGTGTTGATGTTCGCCCACCGGCGCGATGCCTTGCCGCGTTGCGATCGTGCCTGGTCGTTCACCGCTGCTGCATGACTTCCTTGATGATCGGCACCGGTGACATCAGATGTTCGCGCATCATCGCGCGGGCGGTGGGCGTGTCGCGGGCGAGAATGGCGTCGGTGAGTGCGGCATGCTCCTGGCGCTTGGCGTCCAGTGCCTCCGCGGAGAACACCGTCTGGCACAGCCACAGGTGACGATAGCGCTCGGCCTGATCGAATAACCAGGTGCGTGCCTGCAACAGGTGCGGCGAGTCGCAGCCGGCCGCGATGGCGCTATGAAACGCCTGGTGGCGCGTGTCCCACACATCGAGCATGTCCTCGGCACTGTGTACCTCGGCCACCTTGGCCAGGGCGTGCGCCTTGGCGACGATACCGGCTTCCCAGTCGTCGCCGCCGCGCGCGATGGCCAGTTCCAGCACCAGTCCCTCCAGTTCCGCACGGGCATCGTAGAGTGACTCGAGCTCTTCGATCGACATCTCGGCGACGCGATAGCCCCGCTGGCTGACCGACGTGACCAGGCGCTCCCCGACCAGTTGCGACAACGCCTCGCGCATCGGGCCAACGCCAAGCGCGTAGCGTTCCTTGAGATGGCTCATGCGGAGTTTTTCGCCGGGCGCGTAGACGCCGCGAATGATATCGCGCTTGAGTTGTCGGTAGGCAGCGATGGCGAGATTGGGGCGCGGACTGGCGCTGGTCATGACGCGATTCCCTGAAAATGCTCTCGCATGATACCGGACAAGGCCACGACCGGGGAGACGTTGTGGGATGACGTGCGAGGCTTCGGCTTAATTTTGACGTTTCATGAAAATGTAGATATTTTCAGCGTAAGCTTTATTCATGCTGACTCGCTGCATCCGCAGGGCGGGCCAGGCCAACGGGACTACGCTGGAGGTTGTCATGAACGCGCTGTCGCATTTTTATACCGATATCTCACCCCGGGGCTTCACGCTCGAGGCTTCGCCGCAGTCATCACGGCTGCTGGCATTGACCTTCGATGAGGCGACCGTCGCGGCGTTTCGGGAGGCGACCGCCGAGTGGCCGGTCCAGGCACTGGAATACAAGTCGATGCTGCGATTCCGCGTTGCCAAGATCCTCGACGACCTGTGCGCCAACACCCTGCAGCCGCTACTTGTCGAAACGATGACCGACCGTGGCACGGGCGGGATCGTGGTCAACCCGCAAGGCCTCGACGACGTCGCGCAGGCCGATGACATGGTCAAGTTCGCCACGGCCGTCGCGCATTGCATGGGCCGCTCCAACTTCGACGCCATGAGCGGGCAGTATTACGCGCGCTTCGTGGTCAAGAACGTCGATACCTCCGACAGCTATCTGCGCCAGCCGCATCGGGTGATGGAGTTGCACAACGACGGCACCTTCGTCGAGCAGGACACCGACTACGTGCTGATGATGAAGATCGACGAGCAGCACATGGAGGGCGGCGATTCTCTGCTGCTTCACCTCGACGACTGGGGGGATCTCGAGCGCTTCTACACGCATCCCCTGGCGCGTCGTGACATGCGCTGGGCGGCACCGCCCAGCAAGAACGTCAGCCACGATGTCTATCATTCCGTGTTCGGGGTCGATGCCGAGGGGCGTCCGGTGATGTCCTACATCGATCAGTTCGTGCAGCCGCGCGACTTCGAGGAGGGCAACTGGCTGTGCGAACTGTCCGAGTCGCTGGAAAGCTGCGAGGCGCGGCTTTCCGTGCCGGTGCCGGTGGGCAGCTTCCTGCTCATCAACAATCACTTCTGGCTGCACGGCCGCGACCGCTTCACGCCGCACCCGGAATTGCGCCGCGAACTGATGCGCCAGCGCGGCTACTTCACGCACCGGCAGACGCTGGCCAACCCCAGACACACCTGAGGGGGGCGGGCGCAGCGTGTGCCTTGAACGAGGCGCGGGCGTTGCCCAGGCTGTCAGGCGTCGAACCCCGAAGCGAGATTATAGAAGCGAGAATGCGGTGTACGATTTCATCATCATCGGTGGCGGCATCCTGGGGATGTCCACCGCCATGCAGCTCATCGAGGCCTATCCCGACAAGCGCATCCTGCTCGTCGAGAAAGAGGACGGGCCGGCCTGCCATCAGACCGGCCACAACAGCGGGGTGATCCATGCCGGCGTCTATTACACGCCGGGCAGCCTCAAGGCGCGCTTTTGCCTGGAAGGCAATCGTGCCACCAAGGCGTTCTGCGACACCCACGGCATTGCCTATGAGAGCTGCGGCAAACTGCTGGTCGCCACCAACGAGGTGGAAATGCAGCGCATGCGGGCGCTGTGGGAGCGCACCGCGGCCAACGGCCTGGAACGCGAATGGCTCGACGCCGATCAACTCCGCGAGCGCGAGCCCAACATCACCGGGCAGGGGGGCATCTTCGTGCCGGCCAGCGGTATCGTCGACTATCGCCAGATAACGGCGACGATGGCCGAGGTGTTCCAGAATGCCGGCGGCGAAATACGTTATCAGGCGCCGGTCACGGCCCTGGAGGAGCGTGACCGGGAGGTCGTGGTCACCACGGGACAGGGGACTTTCACCACGCGTCATCTGGTGTCGTGCTCGGGGCTGATGGCCGACCGCGTGGTGCGCATGCTGGGCGTGACGCCCGAGTTCAGCATCTGCCCGTTCCGGGGCGAGTATTACCTGTTACCGCCCGAGCACGATCGAATCGTCAATCATCTGATCTACCCGATTCCCGACCCCGCGATGCCGTTTCTCGGCGTGCATCTCACGCGGATGATCGACGGCACCGTTACCGTGGGGCCGAACGCGGTGCTGGCGCTCAAGCGCGAAGGCTATCGCAAGCGCGATATCTCGCTGGGCGACATCGCGTCGATGGCGCGCGACCCCGGCATTCGCCGGGTGCTGCGCGCCAATCTCAAGCCGGGCCTGCGCGAGATGAAGAATTCGCTGTCGAAGGGCGGCTATCTCGAGGAGGTCCGCAAGTATTGCCCCGGCTTGACGCGCGACGATCTGCGCCCGTATCCGGCCGGCGTACGCGCCCAAGCGGTCGGCAGGGACGGCAAGATGATCGACGACTTCCTGTTCGTGAACACAAGGCGCAGCGTCAATGTGTGCAACGCGCCGTCGCCCGCCGCCACCTCGGCGATTCCCATCGGCGCGCATATCGTCGAGCAGGTGAGGGCCCAGGTCGAGGCCTAGCCTCGCCTGGATCCGACGCTAATCCTGGCGGGAGGCGTCATCGCCATCCAGCGGCGTCACTACGGTGTCTTCCTCGCGCAGGGCTTCCCAGGCGTGGTAGGTGCTGAGAAACACCTCGCCGGTGAGATGCTCGAGGAAGTCGCTCTGCTTGAGCTGGTCCATGACCGGCCCCTTCACCTCGGCCAGGTGGAGCTTGACTCGGGAGTCCTCCAGGCGAGCATTGATGGCTTCGAGGCTTTCCAGCGCCGAGGCGTCGATCAGGTTCACCGCCGAGCCGATCAAGACCACGTGCTTGAGCGCGGGACGCTCGGCGACCATGGCATAGACGGTATCTTCCAGATAACGCGCATTGGCGAAGTACAGGCTTTCGTCGACCCGCAGCAAGGCCACGTGCGGGTCGTTCTCGGTGGCGTAGCGTTCCACGTTGCGGAAGTGCTCGGTGCCGGGCACGCGGCCCACCAGCGCGCTGTGCGGCCGGCTGGTGCGGTACAGAAACAGTGCCAGCGACAAGCCGACCCCGGCCATGACGCCCGCCTCGACGCCGACCACGAACGTCAGCACGATAGTGGCCAGCATGGCGGCGAAATCACGCTTCGAGTAGCGCCAGGTGCGCTTCAGGCCCCGCGCGTCGAGCAGCGTGAAGGTCGAGACGATGATGCTGGCGGCCAGCGTGGCGATGGGCAGGAAGTGGATCAGCGGCGTGAGATAGAGCGTCACCAGCGCCACGCCCAGCGCGGCGAAACTGCCTGCCGCCGGCGTACGCGCGCCGGCATCGAAGTTGATCACCGTGCGCGACAGGCTGCCTGTCACCGGCATGCTGCTGCTCAACGCGGCGGCGAGGTTGCTGCCGCCCAGCGCGAATAGTTCCTGGTCCGGCGAGATGCGCTGTCGGCGCTTGGCGGCGAGCATCTGCGCCAGCGAAACCGATTCGATGAAGCCCACCAGGCTGATCAGGAGCGCCGGCATCCAGAGGGTGCTCAGCAGGCTCGGATCCAGCGAGGGCAGTGCGATCGGTGGCAGGTGGCGGGGAATCTCGCCGATCACGGCCACGCCAAGCGCTTCCAGATCGAACGCCCATACCAGCAGGGTAGAGACGATGACGGCGATGATCGGCCCGGCCTTGGCGATGAAGCCGCTGAGCGTGGCCGAGAGGCCCCAGCTCTTGAGTACCGGTCCCGCGCGCCGCATCACCATCAAGAAACCCAGCGATCCCAGGCCGATCAGTGCCGTGGGCATGCTGAAGTCCCGCCAGTGCATGGCCAGCCCGGCCAACTGGTCGATCAGCGTGAAGCCGGACATCGAAATGCCCAGCAGATTGCCCAATTGGCTGGTGGCGATCAGCACGCCCGATGCGCTTAGCAAGCCGGAGATCACCGGATGGCTCAGGAAGTTGGCGAAGAATCCCAACCGAAAGATGCCCATCAGCATCAGCATGACGCCGGACAGAAACGCCAGCGTTGCTGCGGCCTCGCTGTAGGCCACGGTTCCCGTGGCGACGATGCCGGACAGTGCCGCGGCGGTCATCAGCGAGACGATCGCCATCGGCCCGACCGCCAGGGTGCGGCTGGTGCCGAAGACGGTGTAGGCCACCAGCGGCAGCATGCTGGCATACAGACCGGTCACCGCCGGCAGTCCCGCGAGCAGGGCATATGCCAGGGCCTGGGGAATGACCATGAGCGTCACGATGACGGCGGCGAACAGGTCTTGCGAGAGTGTCTGACGATCGTAACGCGGCAGCCACTCAAGAATGGGCAGGTAACGCTTGAGCATCCGGGTCCTGTTTATGTGAGCGAACTTTTATGTAAACGGGTGTCCATGTGATCGAAACAGTTCCATGCGCGCAAAAGCGCGCAAGAAAGCGTCACGATGCTGAAAACTTTCCAAAGGCCGCTAATGGTGAGACGTGCGCGCCCCGTGTGCAAGCGAATGGGGGCCGATGTGGCGCCTGCGTTTCGTGGGCGAATGACTCCAAGTGCCGGCAACGTGGTTGTCGCCTGGCCGATACAGTCCTGCGGCATTCGTGGGAGCAGCGGTTGGCGTTTGGCTGGCAGAGCGAGGGCCTGGTGGCGGCGTGGCGTGGTCGCCGAGAAAGTGCGGTCGCTGGCACAGCGCAGCAAGCGGTGGTCCGGCACCCGCATCGGCAGCCGTTGCGGCGCGCACACGCAGGCGCGACTCGTGCAGACCTGCAGGCGGGACACCGGAGAGGTCATGCATGACCTCTCGGTCCCGGTCTTCATCAATGGTCGGCACTGGGGCGGCTTTCGCATCGGTTATGCGCCGCAGGCGAGCTGAGTGCCACTTGACCGTTCGACTGTCACACTTCCCATTCGATCAAGCGGCCCTGGCGTTGCTCCAGGGCTTCGGCGATACGCAGCACTTCTTCGCTGGGAATCTGGCGAATCAGTTCCTGGCTCTCGCGATCGACGATACGCGTCACGATGCGCCCCTCATATTCCGATAATTCGAACTGGATATTGTAGGCACTCATCACTTCATTGACGCGCTGGATAGGGGCGGCGAGTTCACTCATGGTGAGCGACGAAGAGGGCGATGCGACCTGTGTCGCCGACTCGGGGCGCAGGTGGGCCAAGGCCATGTCCAGGCGTTGGCGGCCGCTCAACGGATTGGGCGTGATATGTGCGGTGGACGGACCGCTGTTGGTTGGAAACTCGGGTATGTTCGACGACATGCTGTGTTCCCCCGTGTCGTGATGGTGCTTTTTGGGTTTTTTGTCATGGCACAGCGGGCGACGCGTTCGATGTCGTATTTCACGGCATCAGTTCGACCTGCGTACGACCAGCATCGTCACCCACGCCGATATCGACGAAGATGGCGTGATGGAAGCCGCTGTCCCGTTTGTAAGACTGAATCTTCTTGATGTCCTGATGCTTGCCGAAACTGTTGGTGCTCTTTTGCACTTCGATGGCCGCCAGGTTTTCGTGCGTGCCGCGGTGATGAATGATGATGTCGGGGTAGGCGGTGCGCGCGTCGGTGTCAGCGGTGTGGCTGACGGTCGTCATATGGCGGGTGCGCTTGCAGGGGCCGGACCAGCGGTTGTACTCGATGTCCACGTCCCAGTCTGGAAACGCCTGCTGCAGATACATTGCCAGCCGGAAGGAGAGTGAGCGTTCCGTCGCCGAAGCGGTGAGCAGGTACGAGTCTCGTTCGAGAAGTGTCCCGAGAGCATGGGAGAGCTTTTCTTTCACGCTGGTCTCGGACTCGGTGATGAAGGTACCGATATGCGTCATCGGGGGCCCCGCGTTGGTGGTTTCTCTTGGTGGCGTGTCGGCGCCACGCTTGTTATATCCACGTTCAAACGCATTCCCTGCTGATTCGATTTCCCTGTGGCTTCTTGATTATCGGCCGTCGCGGGATCATCTTTAGCGTCGCATGCAAAAGAATGCATGTGAGCCCTTGACGTCTCTCATCGCGCTCCGTCAGACCGGGCGGAACTCCGCGCGAAGCTTGCCGTCGCGCACCATGACGTAAGCCATGTTGCGCTTGCCGGCATCGTCCAGCCAGTCGATTTCATTGACGCCTGGCTTGAGTACCGACTCCGCCGTTTCCAGCGATGTGGCGGATGTGCCGTTGACCGAGACGACGATGGCGCCCATGGGTAAACGGCTTTGCAACGGACTCTCCGCACCCACTTCGACCAGTTGAAGGCCGGTACTGGTCGGGGCGGCTTCGGATGGCCGCGAGGTGCGCGATGATGGTTTGGGCCGTGAAGGGGCCGGACGGTCGGGGGGCGGCCGCTCACTGCGTGCTCGCGATACGCTGCGTTGACGAAGCTGCCAGTGTGCGGCGGTTACCAGTAGCATCATGAGGATCAGAATGGCCGTCATGACGATGTTGCCGATGACCAGAGCCGTGACATGTTCTGCCAGCAACGCCGGTGCCTCCCCCTGAAGCATCAAGAGCTTGTACGTCGTGTAGGGGAGGGTTGCCATGACCATGATCCATAGCAACACGAGAAATAACTGACTACGCAGTAACGATCGCATACGCTTCAAGCCGCCATGGTAAAAGAAGTTGAAATATCTTTTAGCGTAGTATGCCAAAAAACAAGGCGTCGGGCGCTGCTACCAATGACTACAAGAATATCAAGTGCGTGTGTGCGCCTTCACCTGTTCATACAAGGTTTTCGCGTTATCCATCGCGATGGCCTCGTTTTCGTCCAGTTGCAGTATTGAAGAGTCGGTACGGTCGCCGTTCTGGATGGCGCGAATCACCGAGGCATGGCGGCGGGTCACGCTGGCGACGTTCATGCGAATGGAGAGAAGCATCAATTCGAAGCGGCGCTTCTGGTCCTCTCGGCGCTCGCGTTCTTCCGCCGAGTCCGTGGTCTCGATCAGCGAGGTCAGTGTCGTGCTGATCAACTTCTCGATCAGATCCAGGCGGGGCACGATTTCCTCGGTCAACTCTCTGGCAGAAATTTGGGTACGGGGAGACGACATGGTGGAACCTATAAAGCTTGAACGCTCATGCGTGTAAATAGTGTGAGAAAAACAGGGCCAGCGAAGCTGACCCAAGCCTTGCCAATGGCAAGCGTCGTTCACAGCGAGTTGACGGCAGCCGCGTCATCGTGTGCTTGTGCGGTACACCATGCGTTGATGCCCGTATGATGGCGTGGCTGCTGACTCAAACACTATCGACCAGGAATGAAAGAACTTTAGTGCCCATGATTCATTGGCGTTGTCGCCTCAGGTCTTATGGCTGACGTTATAGTCGTTGGGGTTGACAACACCCTCCAGTCGGCCGATCTGAGAGAAGTCGGTCGAAGTGAGTACCGTATCGATACTGGCGTCAATGAATGACAGGTTCTTCACGACATGCACCTGGATCGGCATCCCCTTGTTATCGATATCCTTGATCCAGGCGAGGAAGCCCCGCGAAAACTTGGCCAGGCTGCCGATCGGGTACAATCCATACTGTTGAATGTAATCGATGATGATCGTGCGGTCGTACAAGTGCTCATGCTCATGTACCCAACGGTAGGCATCCAGCGGCGTACGGGGCGATACCCCGTTACGTTCGTGGGTATATTTATTGATCGCCTTGATCACACTGATCGTCTTGGCGGTCTCGGACAGTTCGCGCGCCGTCTTGCCGGCAGGATAGCCGCTGCCGTCGAGCAGCTCGTTGGCGTTCTCAATGATGTCTCGACACCCCGGGCTGGGCTTCCATCCCAGGGCATGGATCTTCTCGAGCAGTTTCTCCACGTGCCCGCGCAGGATCGCCTTCTGCTGAGGCGTCATGTTGGTCTTGAGCGAGGGCAACTGCTCGCTCATGAGTAGCGGCTTCCCCATGGTGTGCAGCAGGGCGCCGGCCACGGCTTCGCGCAACTGAGGAGAGTGTGGGTCACGCAGCACCATCATGTCCGCCAGGTAAGCGGAAACCTGAAGCGCATGACGTACCCACTCCGGTTGATCTTGCAAGTAGGAAAGCGCGTACAGCAGTGCCTTGCGGTCCTGCTTGACCAGGTGAATGAGCGAATCGGTGCAGTCGTAGAGCGTTTCTTCCGGGAACGCATTCCAGTTCTTGACGAAGATCAGCACCGCCTGCAGCTGGCGCGCGACCGAGCGCACTCCCTTGACCATGGGGGGAGCATGGGGAAACTCGGTCGACTTGTGAGCGTCGTGTTTCAGGATACCGCTCTCCTTCTTGCGGGGAATGAAAACCGGCGACTGGCTGACACCGCGCCCCTCGATGCCGGCCCGGTATGCCGCTTCACGTTCCGATTCGGAGACCAGGCGATACAACGCATTCTTCATGTCGTGTTCCACATCGACGAACTCGATGCCCACCGCTGCGTGCCCTTCGTTACCGAAAGGACGCATGTGACGTATGCAGCCTGGGGAATGGAAGTATTCTCCATTCGGAAATTCGATAGTGACGCTAGGCAGTCGTTGTGTGACATAGAGCGGCAGGCTGTCTTCCAGCGCGATATCGACCATGCAGCCCCCCGTGGAGAGATTGCGGACACGCCCCTTGATGAGCAGCTCGTTGGTATAGACTTCCAGATTGGCCTGGGCACGCATCCCCAGGATGAAAGGGATACGTACCGCGCCACGAGACTCTCGCGCGAAAAGCTCATCCGTGATTTGACACTTTATTTCGTAGACGCCGGATTCTTTCTTTAGCGGCTTTGCCTTGATCTTTTCGAAATTATAGATTTCCGATGCTTCTTCATCGGAAGCCGGTGGAACCTCGATATCGAACGATAAATTTCCTTGATAGAAATAGGAGTCGATGTCGGGTTTTTCATAATTGACTATCAGGTCGAAGGCGCCTGTCTCCAGATTCAGGTTAGTAAGGTCGGCCTGGAGTGGACGTGTAGTCTTTTTTGAGAAGATAGTTACCGTATGCTCTTTCGATACGAGTGATCGGAGCACGCCAGCGAGATGGTTTCCAGAACTACCCTTGGTCAGCATGGAGCACCTGCCATGTTTTTAGAGTATTTTACTAGGCAATGTCTGAAAAGTACTGCGCTTGCCCATACGGCGTTAAAAATCGGCTCAAGATGCTCATTTACACCCCGTAAACTCCGCTCTTTCGCCAATTTTTGCCTTGTCTGGCCTTCGCTCGTCGACTTTTCAGACAAAGCCTAGGATGTGCCGCTGGGATGTACGGCGTTGACCTAGCTTATTTATGCGCATGTTATTTAATAACTAATTCTAATTTAGGATTTTTCTTCCCAGCTTGATCGCAAAAAATGGGTTGTTTCTAAGCTTCTGAAGTTAAAGGTTTTTTGGCTTCTACCTGATCATGACGCTAGGCTTCGGTGCAGCACCGTCTACCAATGGCGGCAGCAGCTGCCTGTCGTTTCGTTATATCATATTAGAGTGAAAAAGCTAGCATATGTAGGCTTTTGTAATACAAAACCGGTGCGTGGCGTTTGCCCCATTTCCGTATGTTCTATTGGTACATGCCAGCTCCGCTTAGCTTAGCACATGATGTAATGTGTTCTATATTAATTAATATAATCTAATATAATGGTGGATTGGTGACATCTGGCTTGGAAGGGCTGGAGAGCGAGAGTGTGTCGTGCATTCGCAATAGCCATGCATGATTTCATGCAGGATTTTCCCTCTCTTCTTGGATGCGGTTGCGCCCATGGCGCTTTGCGGTATAAAGGGCGTTATCCGCACGTGCCATCAAGCTCTCGCTAGTATCGCCGTGCTGGAAAGCCGTCACTCCGAGGCTGACGGTGATGGCAACGGGGTGCCAATGATGTGCCTCTATAGCCAGGCGCAGGCGCTCCAAAGCTTGGCTTGCCTTATTGAGAGGGGTATCGGGCATCAAGAATGCGAACTCCTCACCGCCAATGCGAGCGGCCAGGTCACGGCCACGGATCTTGGAAGAGAGCAGTCTGGCAAGCTGCTTCAAGACACGGTCGCCAGCAGCGTGACCATAGCGATCATTAATGGGTTTGAAATGATCGATATCGAGTATCGCAACGCTGAAGGCATCATGGGGATGGCTGGTAAGAGCGCCTGCCAACATCTGTCGCAGGGCGTGATCGAAATGGCGTCGATTGGGCAGACCGGTCAGTGGGTCACTTCTGGCCTCGCGCCCCAGTCGCATATTCAGGTTTTGTAGTTCTTCCCGTTGGAATTCCAGTGCGGCACGAACCGACTCCAACTCGGCAATCACTGCATTTTTTTCCGCTAGGGCACGCTGGGTTGCCTGCTGTGTATCCAGCAAGTCGCGCTCGAGCCGGTCCTTGCGAGCGATAGGCAGCATCGATAGCAGTATTATGTTGGTACCTTGCTGGTCCAATCGTCTTGCATTGCATAATACGGGCAGGGAGTCTTCATCACCCAGGCAAAGACTGAGGTGCACCTCATGGGCCACCCCGATATCGGCCACTCGATACATGAGAATGCCCCGGTAAAGGATGCGTGACTCAATAGTAAATAGCTCACTGGCCGGAAGCCCTATCAATTTCTGTATTGGACGATGCATCCACTCACTGAGCGTTCGGTTGACCTGCAAAATGAGGCCGCGTTCGTCGACGACAACCTGACCAGACGGCATGAGCTGCCACCAGCGCGCGAGATCATGTGACTTACCTGCCATCGGCTTCACCTCTCTTCCGCTTTAATTCGCCCTCTAAGGCTTTTGGCCAGTACGCCGGGCGCCGTCAGCTGAGGGTAATGACCGTCTGTATCCAGTACCAGCAACTCGCTTGCCACAAGATGTTGGCTGAGATACTGAGCGGCTTCAAGGGGAACCATAGCGTCTCGAGCTGTCTGTACGATTAAGCTGGGCACCGTGACGCAAGGCAGGAAAGGTCGGCTATCTCCCAGAAAAATATTCCTGGCCAATGGTCGCAATACTTCGGGCGATATCTCGAGAAACCCTTGCTGCAGGCTTTCCTGGTGGGGCGTGGTCGCCGCTTCCCCAAGCGCCACTCGAGAGATAGTGCTCGCCCAGTCGAGATAGTTTTGTTCCATCAATTGCATCAGCCCATCGAGTTGATCACGATTGTAACCGCCTCGGTAGTCGGGTGGATCGTCCAAGTAACGTGCTGAGCTACAGACCATGATCAGTTGGCGAAAGGCCATGGGACGCTGAATAGACGCGAGCATACCGATGGTGCCCCCGATGGAGTGGCCCAGCATTACCACTCCTTGTAACCCCAACTCGTCGCATAAAGCTACGATATCTTCAGCATGGCCGGACGGCGTGGCATGACGCTGGCTATCATAGACTTCAATCGCGGATCGGCCGAAGCCGACGAGGTCGACGAGGATCAGTCGGTGGTCCGGCTTAAGGAAGGGGATGAGGCGTCGCCAGGCGCTTTGATCACACCCAAAGCCATGTATCAATAGCAGAGGGGGATCGCCTTGACCCAGTTCAGTGACATTGAGACGATGACTTATCGGGGTCATGATTCCCTCTTCACGGGTAAGTAACCAGGCAGGCTCATGACCGCCTTTCTCGGCATAGGGCGAGCGAAGAAAAACCCTTGCAGCAGATCGCAGTTACGTTTAGCCAGGTCCTGTTGCTGAGCACTTTCTTCGATACCCTCGGCAACCACTAGCAAGTCCAAGTGGTGAGCCATAGTGATGATCCCTTGTACGATGGCAGCGTCGTGTGGGTTGGTAGTGATGTTCTTGATGAAAGCGCGGTCCAGTTTCACTTTATGTATCGGCAGGTCGCGCAGGTAACTCAGGCTAGAAAAGCCCGTGCCGAAATCATCGAGCGCCACCTTGATACCCATTGCCTTGAGCCGGTCAATTAGCTCGATAGCTTGCTCGGCACCTTCCAGTAACACGCTCTCGGTGACTTCCAGCTCCAAGCATTCAGGTGGCAGCCCCGAGGTATTCAGAGCATGCTTGATATCTTCCAAAAAGCCATCTCGACGGAACTGTACTGATGAAATGTTGACGGCCAATGGCAATGCTCGGCCCCACTTGATCTGCATGGCCGCAGCATCCCGGCAGGCACGACACAATATCCAGCGCCCCAGTGGAATGATCTGGCCTGTCTGTTCTGCCAGCGGAATGAACACGCCTGGCGAAATCATGCCTCTCTCGGGATGATGCCAGCGGATCAGGGCCTCGAGCCCACGGATGCGTCCACTTGCTGCCTCCACGATGGGTTGGTAGTAGAGCTCGAACTGATCATCGCGTAGTGCCGTGTGCAGGTCGTGGCGCAACAGCACAGAGGCTTCGGTGACTCGTTGCTTGTTGCCCTGGTACCTGTGCCACGTATTGCGGCCCTGCTGCTTGGCATCGGCCATGGCCAGGTCGGCCTGCTGCATCAGTTCGTGGGGACACTCCACGGGTTCGCAATTGCAGGCGATACCGATACTGGCACTGATGTGAACGGGCTTGTCTTCAATCTGAAAAGGCGTCGACAGGGCATCCAGCACTCGCTCGGCCATGTCGACCCCCGCTTGGCAATCATCGAGACGGGGCAATAACAAGGCAAATTCGTCACCGGTGAGACGCGCCACGGTGTTGGCCTCGCCGGCCGTCTGGCGCAATCGTTTGGCTACCGCCACCAGCAACTGGTTGCCGATCTGGTGTCCCAGCCCGTCATTGACCGTTTTGAAACCGTCCAGGTCGAGATGCATGACCACCAGCGATTTGCCTTTCACTCCGAATGCTTCTTCCAGGCGTTCGTCGAATGCAGTGCGGTTGGGCAGATGAGTCAGCAGGTCGTGGGTCGCCTGGTAGGCCAGTTGAGCTTCTTGCTCACGCTGTCGAGTGATGTCCTGCTGGATGCCGATATAGTGGGTGCAGTCGCCTTGGTCGTCGAATACGGGGCTGAGTGACAAGCGGTTCCAGAATGGAACACCATCCTTGCGGTAGTTGAGCAGCGTCACGTTCGCGGCCTGCCGCTCGGTGATGGCACTGTGAATGGCGGTGACAGCGCCCGGATCGGTCTCATTGCCTTGAAGGAAGCGGCAATTGCGGCCCAGGATTTCCTCGGGCGTATAGCCAGTCATGGCATAGAAGGCATCGTTGGCATAGACCAGCGGCATGTCGGGCTGGGTAGCATCGGCCATGACGACCCCGTTAGGCGTCGCCTGGATACCACGTTCCAACAGGCGTCGTGAGGCTTCTGCCCGCTTGTTGTCGGTAATGTCGCGACAGGTGCCATAGACGCCGACGATCTCGCCATCCACGGATACGGGAAAATTCAGTATTTCCAGATGGTAGGCATGTCCATCCTGGTGCGTTCCCATGGTCTCGTACTGACGTACGCCTCCCTGCCTGGCGATATCGAAACTCGCCTGGGTGAATTCGCGATAGGCTGGTTCGACGAATTCGTTGAAGTGATGCCCAATCAAGGCCTCTTCCGCGTAGCCGGTGATGCGAGTCAGTGCGGCATTGCCACGTTGAAAGCGGCCTTCCAGGTCGAATTCGTAGACGCCATCGGGATGGTTCACGAACAGTGAGCGGTGCCACTCTGCCAGGGCGCGGTGTTTAGAAGCGTCGCGATCTCGGATGATGGCCAGTGCCACCAGCGCAGCCGCTTGTTTCAGACGTCGCCGGCTCGTATCGCAAGGATGGAACGGCTGCCTGAAATAGGTACCGAAGGTACCGAGCAGCTCCCCCGCGGCGGTTACCACAGGGTTCGAACAGCACGCACGCAGCCCTTCGTGCTCAGCGGCGTCACGGAACGCGATCCAGCGAGGATCAGTGCGAATATCCTCCGTGACCACCGGTTCTCGGCAGAAGGCCGCATGGCCGAAGGAAGCTGAATCGGGACCGATCGGTACCTGTTGGAGGCGCGCCTGGTAGGACGCGGAAAAACGCTGGCTCGGGCTGAGGCTCAGCGTCTGCTGCTGAGGATCGAAATGCATGAAAGCCACGATGGCCTCCGGCAACAGGATCTCGATCCAGTGGGCGATGGCATCCAGTGTCTCGCCGAGCGGCGCTTTTTTAGCGATCCGCTCGTGGATCTCCTGCTGCGCTTCCATCAGTTTCAATTCATTAAGCAAGCCCTGACCTCCGACCATGAGGGAGTAAGCGGCTTGCCTTGCCGCTTTCTTGTCACTTCATGGTGAAGTAACTGTCTGTTACAGGCAAGGTATGTCGGCGCTATTGAGATGATTGTGTCGTTGTTTGGTCTGGCCAATGGCAATACTTGAGCCGTGCCATACCCGATGAGGGCCTGAATGGGATCAACTCAGCGGAGGGGGTAATTTCTAATACAAGAATTTCATGATTTTTCAGTGGCAAGAGGGGACAGGGCAAAGCTCACACATGGCATACGGAATATCGATGAATACCTGGACGAAGTGACCGCCATGCGCTCCCGCTCCGCATCGCGGTCGCCCCGAAAGAGGAAAATGAATGCTGTCAGCGTGACCATGCCGGCATCGACGAATAGCCACGACATCTCCCCAGTGCAGCGAATGTTTTCGATCCTGCCCCGGTCGGAAAACCCGAGGTCTCGATTCAAGCCGTGGCGCACGTCGTTGCCATCAAGCAGACAAGTGCGCCTCCCTTCCACCAGGCCAGCAAGGGTGGGCTTGTCCGAGCCGCTCAGCCCCGTGAACCAGAAGCCACGCCTGCGGCTATTGAAGCGCTCACGGTAGGGCGGGCGATTGTATGCGTATGCCAAGCTGGCGCTGTTACCATATCTACGTGTATTGCAACGGTTAATTATTATGGTTAGATATCTCTGATATTACATGGTTAGAGATAAAGTCGGAAGACAAAACTTCATCTATAAAAAGAGGTTTGAAGAAAGCTATTCTGTCGATCACCGCAATTTCTTCCTTGGTAAGGCTGGCTTGATCTACTTCCCTTTTATTGACGTTGGGGTTGTGATGTTGGGATGTTATTTCAGAATGCAATGCCTTTGCAGAGTCATGGTTTTTTACCTGTAAGCCAAAGTGGTGGCCAATAGACATGGTAAGATCAAAGTCATGGAAAGCATCTGCTGTAACCCAGCAATACTTTTTTCCTTCTTGGTCGTAGATATTTTTTGCTTCAAGCTGTCGGAAGTAAGAGTCAAGTACCCCCCAGTAGCAGAGTTGGTAGTCAGAAAGAGTGTCAGGTGAAAAAATAGGCAGGCTTCCAGGTGCACGGGGGTCGGCTGAAAAATGGGCTCCGCGTTGTGTGCGCATGGGAGTGCTTCCTCGCTTGTAGAGGCTCTTCGCAGTTTCCCTGAAGTCTCGATTGAGGAATATAAGGTTAGGGAATATTCCGCTTCTCAGTAGAGGGATTAGAAACCCTTTTCCGAATACATTGCTGGTTTCCACATAGTTTGAAGGCTGGGTGCTGTTTATCGCTTTTATTTTTCTTTCCAAAAAGACAAGTGCATGTCTGGGGTCTTCTTTTACTTTGGGGAGAATGGAGGCATAATTAGGTTCCGGCTCATGCACTGATAATGTGTCTGAAAATATTTTAAAAACTTCAGTTAGCATGGTTGTGCCTGTTCGGCCATGCGTGACAGTAAATATTAGATTTTTCGTTGGTTTATTCATAAGGGGTTCCGTCAATTTTTTTCACAGGAAGGGCTGGGCGTCCAGCAACAATAGTATTGGGAGGAACATCTCCTGTAACCAAGCTCCCAGCCGCTACAACCGCGTTTTTACCAATGGTCGCAGGGCCCAAGACAGTAACGCCAGAGCCGAGCCAGGCACCTCTTTTTATAGTTATATCTCGGCCGCTGTCGGGAACCGCCTTGAGCCGTTCATGACCTGTTTTTGAGTAATCGTGAGTGCCGGTTAGCAGCATGCAACGGTGACCAAAAAAGCATTCCTCTTCAATTGTTACATGGCCAGAGCGAGTGTTGACAAGAAGGTCGTTGACAGAGATTGTGGCTCGTTCCAAATGAAGCCTGCTTTTGTCTCCCCAAATACGCAATTGGCGCATCTCAGCTTCTGCTAAGTAGGGCATTAGTATTTTTGCTAACGCCGCTAGCTCTTTCTTCTTTGCAGTTTTAAGAAGAGATAGGAACTGGCTTTCATTACTTCCCTTTTCATGGCCCATGGGCGAGTTGGGAGGTGGAGTTGAGTTTTCTGGTTGATCGCTAATAGGTGGTAGCATAGTATCTCGGTGTCTCTATAGATTGTTTATGATGTTGTCGAGCTGGCTGGCAATTGTATCGTCATCATGCGTTAAGCTATGGGGTGGGTTGGGCGCATGCTTAATGTTATCCTTTTCTACTAAGCCTTCTGCTGCCAAGTACTTTCTTGCTCTTGCATTGTCATGTTGGTCGAAAATTGGATAAATAATATCCTTGATGCCATATATTGAATGCAATAAAAAAGCGAGCCGCGTGCACTGATTGTCGGAGAGCACTTTCATTCGAGCGTGACTGGGCAGTAACAGGGCGTCTGCACATGTCAGCTCGGTAGCTTGGCGCTGTGCCTCCGGAACGTCCTCAGGGAGATGGCTGTAATGCTGCGGCTCGTGTAGCCGATAGAAGCGAAAGCCGTTACGACTTGCCCAGTGCTGAATTTCCGCCAGGTTGGGTTGCCGTTCGTGGGTGGGCTGAAACGCGACCTTAACCTGAAGCAGCAGGGTGTCTTTCAGCGCTTGGGTGCCATTGTCGAGAATCGCAGAGGCGTCATTCAGGTCATCCAATACCAGCCAGTCGATGGCGGGCAGGCCCTGGATGCTATCCAGCGCGATGGTATTGAGCGGTAGCCGGGTGAGCACCTGGCTACCTTTGCGGATGGCCTCAAGCTGATACTCGTCGTCTAGCGGTGCCAGGCTCGCGCTCAACTTGGGGTCGAGACAGGCATGCAACTGGCCTGGCTGGCCGTCTCCCAGCGTCGCATTGGGGTAGTAATGCACGCCCTCGTGCTGCTTGAGCGAGGTATCCAGTGCGCGGCTGCTGGGGTCGAAGGCAATGAGCTCGAGTGCTTCCTTCTGCAGCAGTTGGCGAACGACGTCGCTTTCAAGCAGTTGCCCGCCGTTGTCCACGGCGATGAGCTTGCCGTCGAATTGCCATTGAAACGTCGAGTCATCCTCGCGGGCCTCGGCGTAATGGATTTCCACCGGGGCATCCTCGTCCGCGAACCGAGCTTCGCCTTCCTTGTTGAAGGTAAGCGCGGCGGGCGCCTTGTCGTCGCAGTAACGTTGCCAGATGGCGCGCATGGCATCGGTGAAGTGTTTGGCGAAGCGTGGGCCGTCACACACGGGGGATTGCAACAACACGTCGCGCAGATGCTGCCGAATGGTGCCCAGGCTTTCCAGATCGCTGGCAAGCTCGATCACGCGTGCACGATATTCGTCCCAACTGTTGACTACCAGTTCCGGCATGCCAGCGTTTACCAGGTGCGTCGCGCTATGGCGGCCGGCAAAGGTCGGGCCGGGGAGTGTCACCACGGGGACTCCCATGATGAAGGACTCGCAGGTCGTCAAACCGCCCGAGTAGGGCCAGGGGTCGAGGGCGATATCCGCTCGGTTGTAGGCGTCCAGCATCTCGTAATTGCTGCCCGGCCCCTCGATGATCAAACGCTCGCGAGCGATGCCCGCAGCTTCAAGTGTGGCATACAGGCGTTCGCAGAAGCTCTCACTGGTGTAGGGGCGTCCCTTGAGCATCAAGCGGGAATCAGGCAGCTCGTGCATGATGCTTGCCCACTGCTTGAGCGTGACATCATTGAGCTTGGTGGGGTTGTTGAAGCACGCCAGGGTGATATGACCGTTTCGCTTGGCGGGCAGTTCGCTCAATGCAGGCAATTTTGCGGGCGGATCGAAGACGATATAGTCGTCCGGCAGGCGAATGAGCTTCTCGGTATAGTACTCATCTTCGCCTTCAGGTGTCTCGACATGATCGCTGATCAAGTAATCGATGGCCTGCACGCCCGTGGTATTGATCAACCCGCCGACCCATTTGACGAGCAACGGTGCCGGCTGCATGGCAATCGCACGCATTCGCGAACCAGCATTGTGGCCTGAAAGGTCGATAAGAATATCGATTTCGTCATCACGAATTTGCTTGATGAGAGCGTCATCGCTCAGGTGACGAATAGAACGCCATTTCTGCATCAGCGGCTTGATGCGGCGTGTCAGTGAGTCGTTGATCTCACTGCTGGTATAGGCCGCTAGTGATATTTGGTTCGGTGTTAGGTTTTCCAGACACCGGATGATCATCTTGCCCACGGGATGATTGCGCAGGCCATCCGAGAGCAGGCCGATGTTCAAGTGGCGCCGGTAGGACTTATCGACATGTACAGGCCGAGGGGAGAGCTCATTTGCTTCGGGGGCGAAACGCTGTTCCCAGGATCTCGCGAAGGCGGCAATTTCGGCGCGGCTAGCCCGAGGATCGTAATGTAGTGCCGTCAGGTGGTTTGAATATGGGATGGCACTGTGTGACGCCAGCTCGCTAGCCTTTTGGTAGCAATAATACGCCTTATCCAGAAGCCCGAGTTCGCGCCGCATGTTGCCGGCACTGTTCCAGTGGGCGAAGTTTTTGGGGTCACGCTTTATCAATAATTCATAAGTTTCGATTGCCTCATCGTAGCGATATAACGCACTCAAGCAATTGGCGAGTGCATCCATGACCCGCGTATTTTGGGGGTCGGATTGCCAGGCTTTTTGGGCATATTCAAGCGCCTTCTGTGCTCCACCGAGCTCAAGGTAGAGATGCGCGAGTGTCACCAACCCGAATGTTGAGTTGGGAGCTAGCTCCAAGGCCCTTTGGAGATGCTGGAGGGCATCCTGAAGGCGATGCTGTTTGTGTGCGACATGACCTAGCCACTCTTCTTGTTCATGATGGCTGGGGCGTAGCTCGCGTGCTTGCTCCAGCGAGGCCCTGGCGTCATCAAATTCTTTCTGGCCAGCTTGCAACTTGGCTAACGTAACCCAGGCGTCAGGATCTGTGGGGTGACGCTGAACCTGCTTGCGTGCTTGCGGCAGCGTGAGCTTGTTAGTGCTTGATGAGTGGCGTTTCTTGGACATAAAGGTCGCAACATGACGGTGGTCGATACCATCACTATAAAGCGATACCAGAATGTCAAAGAGGGGAAAAGGCTCTTGGGACGGAAGCTTTTGTGCCTTTTGCAGCAGATGACTGTTATTTCGCTAAAAAAGCGGGCCCGAATGGGCCCGCTTCATTACTACAGCGGCTGTCTGGAGGACGATTAGCCCAGCAGGGACAGAGCGCTCTGCGGCAGCTGGTTGGCCTGGGCCAGTACGGAGGTGCCGGCTTGCTGCAGGATCTGGTTGCGGGTCATGTTGGAGACCTCATCCGCGTAATCGGCATCTTCGATGCGCGAACGGGCGGAGGAGAGGTTGGTCTCGGTGGTGCTCAGGTTGGTGATGGCCGAGTCGAAGCGGTTCTGCATGGCACCCAGCTCGGAGCGCAGGCTATCGACATCGCTGATGGCGGAGTCCAGAGCGGAGAGGGGGTTCTCCGTGCGGCTACCCACGGCTGAGTCGCCAGTGGAGACATTCAAGCCTGTCACCTGGCCATTCTCATCGACTTCGGCAGAAACGTCTGCCGAGACATAAGCGGTCGCGCCACCAGCTGCTGTACCTTCAATGAAGAAGTTGCCTTCCTCGTCCATGACGAGAGAGCCTGCGCCAGTGTTGGCAGTGAACCCTTCGATATCAATCGCATTGGCGGCAGTTGTCTCTGCGCTGCCCACAAAGTCGGCGAAGCTTGATTCACCAGCAGCTGTGCCGTAGCTAGCGTCATCGATGTTGAGCTCGGTTGCCATGGCGCCTGTGTTAGCTGTGTCTTGTGCAGCGGTGCCAGCCGGGCCGTTGACGTTGAAAGTGTCCAGGTTCAGCGTTTCGGCGTTGATTTCCTTCAGGTTCAGGGTAATGGTCTGGCCATCCTCGGAGCCGACCTGAATGGACATTTCATTGTCTTTAGCCAGTACGTTGACGCCGTTGAAGCTGGTTTCTTCGGAGATGCGGTTGATCTCGTTGAGACGCTCACCGATCTCGTCCTGGATGGAGTTCAGGTCTTCCTGGCTGTTGGTGCCGTTCTGGGCCTGAACGGTCAGTTCACGCACGCGCTGCAGGTTGTCGTTGACCTGGTTCAGAGCGCCTTCGGTGGTCTGGGCAACGGAGATGCCGTCGTTGGCGTTACGCTGAGCCTGAGCGAGGCCGGTGATCTGGCTGGACATGCGGTTGGCGATGGCCTGACCGGCGGCGTCGTCGGCGGCACTGTTGATGCGCAGACCGGAAGACAGGCGTTCCATGGAAGTGGACAGAGCGCTCTGTGACTGGCTCAGGTTCTGCTGGCCGATCATGGCCGTGATGTTCGTATTGATAACTGCCATTTTGACTTTCCTCTCTGTTGGGCTCCATTGGCTTGCCGATCGGTGACACCGGGGCTTGCCACAACGGCGCCGTTGGCCGTTACCTCATCTATCGGCGCGGGAAGAATTCGCTTTAGGGTGAGTTGCAAATTTTTTCATGCGGCGTGGCTGGGTATACTCGTGCCGCATCTTTTGCATGTGTCTCACATGTGCCGTGCCGTTCCCTGCCTGCCCATTTGGAGTGCCTGCCCGCCATGCCCTCGCTGGATATCATGCTCGACCTGTCCCTCGAGACCTGCCGTTACCACTACGAAGGCGCCATGCAAACCGTGATCGCCACCAGCGTGGACGGCCGCCGGGTCAGCTTTCCCGCCGTGGCGCTGCGCCGCATCGTCACCCCGGACGGGGCGCGGGGCGTGTTTCGCCTGACGTTCAGCGAGGAGGGCAAGTTCGTCTCCATGGTGGCGGTCAGGCGTTGGGATCCCGCATGACGTTGCCAACAACTAGGTAGATACTATTATATCTATAGTATTGGTTATTCGGCTATAATAGATACTATAGTATCTATTAAGGAGCGTGCTATGCGCTTATCACTGAGCACGGCGGCGGATGTGCAAGAGGCGCTGGCGCAGGCTGTACGCGCTCGCCGACGAGCACTCAAGTGGTCACGCCAACGCCTGGCGGAACGTAGCGGGGTGCCAGCCCCGACGATCAAGAAGTTTGAAACCACCGGGCAGATTTCACTGCGTCAATTCTTGCTCCTCTGGCAGTGTGTGGATCGCTTGGAGCGTGTCTCTGCACTCGCCGAGATCCCGACGCAAGCGCCCCGCAGCATCGAAGAGGTGCTCGCCGATGAGTGAATTCCAGCCCGTTCGGCAATTGGAGGTCGTTCGCCGCTTGCAACGAGGCGATGAGTGTCGTGTCGGCATGCTGGCCCAGAACAGCAGGGGCGTGTTCTTCCAGTACGATGCTGCGTACCTTGAGGTTTACCACAGTCTCTCGCCTTTTCAGTTGCCTTTCGATACGCAGCTGCATCCGGCGCCAGCGTCTCCCCATCATGGCATTCACGGTCTTTTCGCGGATTCCCTGCCTGATGGGTGGGGGTTGATGCTGATGGATCGCGTCTTCCGGCAACATGGCATTGCGCCAAGGCAAGTGACGGCGATGGATCGCCTGGCCTATGTCGGCGAACGAGGTATGGGGGCATTGTGTTTTCGTCCGCTATCGCCTTACGTTCATCAGCAGGGCGATCATTGGGTGGATATCGGCCGACTGGGCGAAGAAGCCAGACAGTTGTTCGAAGGACAAACCGAAACGGTTCTCGAGGCGCTTGCCGAGGCGGGGAGTTCCGGTGGTGCGCGACCGAAAGCACAACTGTATTTCGCATCGGATTCGTCAACGCACGCCAGTACCCAGCCACGGGAAGGGCTTTCACCTTGGCTAGTGAAATTCACGTCATCATCGCTCTCGCTCGGTCATGAGGAAGGCCTTTGTGAGGCGGCGTATCTATCGATGGCGGCAAGCGCGGGAATCGATGTGCCTGAATGGCGTTTGTTGACGCCTCCTGCTGCGTCGGCGGCGCAGGCATGGCTCGCCACCAAGCGGTTCGATTGCGCCACGGAGGATGGACGAGGGCGTTATCACTTGCATAGCGCCTGCGGGTTGCTGGATGCGGATTTTCGCTTGCCTTCGCTGGACTACGAAGACCTGATAAAGGCGGGGCAGGTGTTATGTGGCAGCCCTCGCGTGGGGCAGGCGTTATTTCGTCGAGCAGTCTTCAATCTTCTTGCTGCCAATCAGGACGACCACAGCAAGAACTGGGCGTTTCTCATGGATGATGCCGGTCAATGGTCCTTGGCGCCGTTTTATGATGTCACGTTCAGTCCGAGCCCTTTTGGGGAGCATGCCACGGCATATTGCGGTCATGGCAAGCGCCCCCCGCGACAAGTCGTGCAGCGGCTTGCCGAGCATGCCGGGTTTGCCCGCTGGTCGCAGGCACGCCAGGTCATTGAAGAAGTCATGGAAGGCGTTCAGCAGTGGGCTCAGGTGTCGGGCGAGCTTGATGTGTCTCCCGACACGCGCAAGCTTATACAGAAGACGCTGGATGAGACCCGTGAGTATGCCAAGACGCTTGTGGCCCATTGACGTTGCCTCCCCATTGGCTTCGCAACGCGCTTTAGGCATGCTTGACCGACTGGACAACACGAGGCGAGTGACACGATGACGACACGCGACACGGAAATGACGGCCTGGCTGCGCGAGTTGCCCAAGGCGGAGTTGCACCTGCACATCGAAGGCACGCTGGAGCCGGCGTTGATGTTCGCCCTGGCCGAGCGCAATGGCGTGACGCTGCCTTACGAGTCGGTGGAAGCGGTGCGTGCGGCGTACGACTTCGATGACCTGCCGTCGTTTCTGACCTTGTATTACCAGGGGATGGGCGTGCTGCACACCCGCGAGGACTTCTTCGACCTGGCGATGGCGTATTTCGACCGCGCCCGGGAAGACGGCGTGGCGCATGTCGAGCTGTCCTTCGACCCGCAGGCGCATCTTGTGCGTGGCGTGCCGCTCGAGGCGCCGTTCGAAGGGCTGCTCGCGGCGTGTCGGGAGGCCGAGTCGCGGCATGGCATTTCCTCGGCGTTGATCATGAGCTTTCTGCGCGACCGCGATCCCGCCGAGGCGCTGGAGGTGCTCGAGCGGGCCGCTCCCTGGCACGCCTCGATCGCTGCGGTGGGGCTGGACAGCGCCGAGCGCGATCATCCTCCGGGGCGGTTCGCCGAGGTGTTCGCCCGGGCGCGGGCCTTGGGCATCCCCGGCGTGGCGCATGCGGGAGAGGAAGGTCCCGCGGCCTATATTCGCGAAGCGCTGGAGACACTCGATGTGTGCCGAATAGATCACGGCGTGCGCTGCCTCGAGGATGCCGATCTGGTGGCGACGCTGCGCGAGCGCCGAATCCCCCTGACGGTGTGCCCGCTATCCAATGTCAAGCTCAAGGTGACGCCCACGCTCGCCGAGCATCCGTTGCCGGCCCTGCGGGATGCCGGCTTGAATGTCACCCTCAATTCCGATGACCCCGCCTACTTCGGTGGCGGCATGCTGGATAACCATGTCGCTTGTCACGAAGCCTTCGGGTGGACGGGGGACGTCTTCCTGGAGATGACGCGCAACGCGCTTGAAGCCGCCTTCATGGCGGAGGAAAGGCGGGACGTATTGCTGAAGCGGCTGGATAACGTTGCCCAGGGCGTTTAGGACGGCGCCGGGAACGAAAAAAGCCCCAGCCAGATGGATGGGGCAAAGATTGCTTTGTACGCAGAGACTAGACTTGGGATGCAGCGTAGTCTCCGGATGTATATTACCCAAGTGTGCGCCATGCCCTAACGCTGAAATGCTGCCAATAACCTGCGTTAATCCTTGTAATCGATCGTATTGCGGCGATGAACGCAACGTGGTGGCGGCATGGGGGCGCGGCGCTGATAGTGCGTGCCATGCCGCGGACGATTGAGGGGCGGCATGCGCGTGCGCGAGGGCTTGGCGGGATCGGAGGGTAGCGCGAGGCTGATCAGCAGCAGACTCAAGGCAACGGCGACGAGGTCCATGGTGTCGAGTCCCCTCAGACGATGAGCATGCCATCATTATGGTGCAGTTCCGGCGATTTCTCATGCGCGATGCGGCAATGTCGATCCTGGTGCTGAACGTGCCCAAGGTGGGCCTTCGTGCGTGGAGGAGCCAGGCCGGACAAGGGATCGATCATGGACGGAGAGTCGCGTGCGGGGAGGGCGAAAACCCGCAGGTGCGAGAATGACGGGATGCGATAACGCCTAGACGCGTGAGCTGATCCGGTTGAGCCCCTGGCGGCGTGAGCGGCCATCGGGTTCGTACAGGGTGCTGCCGGCGGCTTCCTTGAGGAAGTTGAGCATGCGCTGATTCTGTTCCATGCGGTTCATGGCCAGCAGGCCGTTGATGCGGTTGAGCTGGCGTGCCTCTTCGCCGATGGTGCGCAGCTGGTGCCAGTTATCCAGACGCTGCGCCTCGGTCGCGGCTCGTTCGGCGCCCTGGCGGCTTTCACCGTGGCCGAGCTCGCGCATGACGTCGCGGCGCTGCGCATCGAGGGTTTCCAGCTCGGCGGCAACCTGGGATTTCGCTTCGGCGAGGCGTTCCAGTTCGGGGCCGTCGATCTCGCCTTGCGTCAAGGACTGACGCTCCTCACGCAGCAAGGTCACGAAGCGCTGCATGGCATCGAGTTGGCGGTCTAGCGTTTCGGCGAGCGACATAATGGTGTCCCGTTCTCATGGTGGTTTGCCCGTGGGGTGTCCCATGGGCAAACAGCGTCGTCTATCCGACGTGCCTGGCGTCGTACCGTGGCATCAGCGCTCCGCGGTATCGCCCAGCAGGTCGCGGACGCTGTCGATCAAGCCGTCGGCGATCTTGCCGGTGTCGAGTTCGAGCTGGCCATCGCTGATGGCCTGGCGAATCTCGGCGACACGGCCGACATCGATATCCTGGCTGGTATCGGCTTCGTTGCTCTGGCTCAGCGTGGTGATGCTTGCCGGGGAACTGGCTTGCGCGGTGTCATCGCCACGGCGTGTGCGCTGGGCGGCGTCCCCTTGCTCACTCTGAGTTGTCTGTGTCGGCGGATGTAGATTGGAGATTTTCAAAATTGAACTCTCTTGCAGCGCGGGCTTAACCCCTGTATCGGCCACACTCGCGGAAACTGTAGGCATTGACCCTATCTTTTTACACTCGGTCTTGAACCTGCCTTTACATGGCTCGGGTCATGACCGTGCCGCCGGCATTATAGCGCGTGCTGGGGAGGCGGTCAGGCGTGGAGATCGAGAATGTCGATCAGTAACGCACCTTGAGCCTTCCCTGCGCATCCACCTCGCCACGAATCACCTGCCCATCGGGCATGCGTGCGCGTATCGCATCGCCCTTGCCGCCATTGTTCAGTGCCTCGCCCTCGCGGGTCACCGAGAAGCCGTCGCCACGGGCGATGAGGGTCACGGCCTCGCCGCGATGCACCAGATACGGCTGACGCAGCCTGTCGCCACGCAAGGCCATGCCCTTGACGAGGCGCTGCATGACGACCTTGCCGATGGCCTGGCTGGGGTCGTCGAGGGCGTTGCGAGGCCGGCGCGAGACGTCGGCGCGTTCCCAGTCGAGCATGTCGGCGCTGAGGCGCTGGCCGCGCTGGATGGCGGTGGCTGCCACCAGGAAGCGCACGCTGGCCGAGACGCGAGCCTGCACATAGCGCACCTGCTGGTCGTTGCTGCAGCGCACACCCACCATGACACGCCCCTGCGGTACGCCGTCGCGAGGCAGGAACGGTTGCGGCGATTGGCATTCGGGTAGTCGCGAGGTGTCACTGTTGATCTCGACGCTGACGTCGTCGCCCAGCGAGGCGGCCTGGCTCAGCAGAAAGCGCTGGGTGGCCTGGGCGATGGGGTCGTCCGGCACGGCAAGCGCCGCGGAGGGCGCCATGGCCATCAGCAAGCCCGTCACCAGCAAGCGTTTCACCTTCATCGGCAAGCCGGGCGCGCGCCCGTTGAGGCGCCGCGCATGGGGAAGTGCCCGAACTGCCTTGCCGAGGAAGCGCTGCATTGCATGAGCCCCTGCCTGAAGTTGAGTGAACGGGAAGTCGCCTGCGTTGACCGGAAGCGAGAATCGAGGCGAATGGTCGATGGCCTGATTCTAGTGGGACGGCACACCGAGCAAAGGTGGAAATGGCGCTCAAATATCGGCTTGTTTAGTCGTTTGCCGTGACGGCGGCGCGGCTATTCTGCATCGTGCACATTTCCCCATGTCTAGCGAAGGGGAACGACACGCGACACGAACGCGATGAGACAGGGACACAGGGCATGATCGACAAGCTTGCAGGCTACCTGGATTACCATCAGGAAGCGCTTGGCCTTCGCCACGAGCGCCAGAAGGTGCTGGCCAACAATATCGCCAATGCCGATACGCCGAATTACAAGGCGCGCGATTTCGATTTCTCGGCGGAGCTGGATCGCGCCATGCAATCCGGCGGCGGTCGGGAAGGCGGCCTGTCGCTCGCCACGACGTCCGCGCGGCACATCCCGGCTCAGGCGCCGGGCGGTGGCGGTGTCCACGATCTCCTGTATCGCGTTCCCGAGCAGCCGAGCCTGGATGGCAACACCGTTGACATGGATCGCGAGCGCGCCGCGTTTGCCGACAACGCGCTGCGCTATCAGGCCAACACCACGATTCTGACGCGCAAGATCCAAGGCATCAAAGGTGCCATGCAGCCGGAAGGCTAAGGAACTGATATGTCCATGTTCAGCATTTTCGATATTTCTTCCTCGGCGATGAGCGCGCAGTCCCAGCGCATGAATGCCACCGCCAGCAACATGGCCAACGCCGACAGTGTGGCCGGGCCCGATGGCGAGCCGTATCGCGCCAAGCACGTGATGTTTCAGGCGCAGTCCCAGGGCGGCAGCGAGCTGGGCGGCGTGCGTGCCACCGAGGTGGTCGAGGACGATGCGCCACCGCGCATGGAGTACCGCCCCGGGCACCCGCTGGCGGATGAAGACGGCTATGTGGCCATGCCCAATGTCGATCCGGTCGACGAAATGGTCGACATGATCGCGGCGTCGCGTTCCTATCAGGCCAACGTCGAGGTCATGAATACCAGCAAGTCACTGATGCAACAGACACTTTCCATCGGACAAGGATAACGGAGAGCGACATGGCCAGCCCCGTCATCGGCAGTAACACGCTTGCCTCGATCAATGGTACGCCCAATGCCAATGCCTCGAACGAGACCCGTACCACGGGTGCGGAGTCGTCCGAGGACCTCAACAACCGCTTCATGACGTTGTTGATCACCCAGATGCAGAACCAGGATCCGACGAAGCCGATGGACAACTCGGACATGACGGCGCAACTGGCTCAGATCAACACGGTCAGCGGCATCCAGGAGCTCAACGACTCGCTGGGTGATATCAACGAACAGATCGATGCCGGCAAGACCTTGCAGGCCTCCTCGTTGATCGGTCAGGGCGTGATGGTGCCGGGCAGCACCGTGCGTGTCGGCGAGACCGAGGACGGTGGCGTCGTGGCCACGCCGCTGGGTGCCGAGCTGGCAACCGGTGCCGACGAACTCGAGATCACCATCACCAATGGCTCCGGCGAGGTCGTCCATCGCAGTGTCGAGGAGAATGTGCCGTCTGGCGTGCAGTCCTTCGATTGGCCGGGCACGGGGCTGGATGGCAATGCCGTGGCCGAGGGGGCCTATAACGTCGAGATGACGGCCAGGGTCGGAGGCGAAGAGGTGTCCGTCACGCCTCTCAACTACGCCTTGGTGCAGGGCGTGACCTCGGGTGACAACGGGCCGACCCTCGACCTGGGCACCTCCGATAGCGTCGCGCTCGAAGACGTGCGCCAGATTCTTTGATCACGATTCGATACCACTATAACGCGGGGAAGGAAAAATGGGCTTTTCACAATCATTGAGCGGGGTCAACGCAGCCTCCTCTCAACTGGACACCATCGGCAACAATATCTCCAACTCGCAGACCGTGGGCTTCAAGAGCTCCTCGGTGCAGTTCGCGGATATCTTCGCCAATAGCCAGGGCCTCGGCACACGTGTCGCGGGCAAGCTTCAGGATTTCGGTACCGGCAGTCTGGAAACCACCGGCCGCGGTCTCGACCTGGCCATCGCCGGGGACGGCTTCTTCCAGTTCACCCAGAACGAACAACTGGCTTACTCGCGCAACGGCCAGCTCAGCATGAGCGCCGACGGCTACTTTGAGAATGCCCAAGGTGCGCGCCTCACCGATCAGCAGGGCGAGCCGCTGCAGGTCACACAGTTCAGCCAGGGGGCCCAGGCGACGGGCACTGATACCGGCGTTCAGGCCGAGTTCAACCTGAACGCTGAAGCCGAGACGATCACGGATGCTTTCGATCAAAACGACAGCGATACGTATAACTACGTGACCAATGCCGGCACTGTCTATGACGCTTTGGGGGTCGGGCACCAGCTTAGCCTTTATTACACCAAGACCGGCGACAACACATGGAATGCTAACGCCGTCATGGAAGGCGAAGTGGTGGGTACCTCCACGGGGATGACGTTCGACTCCAGTAGCGGCGCCCTGACGGGTGGGGGTGTCATTACGGCCAATGCCGACACTGCGACGTTAGGAACAGGCGCCGCACCCATGGATTTTGAGATCAACTTGGAAGACAACACCCAGTATGGGCAAGAATTTGAATTAAGAAGCTTCGCTCAGGACGGGTATACCTCGGGTACCTTCGTGGGTGTGGAAATCACCGAGAACGGTGAAGTCCTGGCCAATTATTCCAACGGCAACAGCGAGGAAGTCGGCACCGTCGGCATGGCCAACTTCCGCAACCCGGAAGGCCTGGAGCCTCAGGGCGACAACCTTTGGGCGGCGACCCAGGAATCCGGCGCGGCCCTGCTGGGGCAGGCAGGCACCGGTCAGCTGGGCAGCCTGCAAACGGGAACGCTGGAGGCCTCCAACGTGGACCTGACTCAGGAACTGGTCGACATGATCATCGCGCAGCGCAATTTCCAGGCCAACAACAACGCCATCCAGACTCAGTCCGACATTCTGGAAACGGTCACCAACTTGCGTTAACGCCTAAGCCGGCCGGCCGCTTCGGCCGGCTTCATTCGTTGTGAGTCGAGCAGGACGATCAGCATGGATCGGATCATTTATACCGCCGGCAGCGGCGCCAGCCAGGCGATGCAGCAGCAGTCGGTGGTCAATCACAATCTTTCCAACGTGTCGACGCCGGGCTTCCGTGCCGAGTTGGACGCCATGCGCGCGGTGCCGGTGCAGGGCGACGGCCGTCTGGCGACACGCACCTCTGTCGCGGCCACTACGCCGGGCACGGATTTCTCGCCGGGTTACATGAACGCCACCGGGCGGCGCCTGGATGTCGCCATGCAGGGCGATGCGTTTCTTGCCATTCAGGATCCGCAAGGCGGCGAGGCCTATACCCGTCGCGGTGACCTGCAGGTCGATGCGGACGGCATGTTGACCGTCAAGGGCGAACCGGTGATGGGCGAGCAAGGGCCGATCGTGGTGCCGCCGGACGCGGAGTTCTCGATTGGCGCCGACGGCTCGATCAGCGTGCTCGAGGCGGGTGCCAATCCCGATGAAATCGCGCCGGTCGGACGGCTGAAGCTGGTCACGCCGGATTTGCAGGCACTGACACGTGGTGATGACGGCTGGTTCCGCCTGCCGCCGGGCGAGGATGCCGAAATTGCGGTGCCGCAGCCCCTGGACGAGGACGCGCGCCTGCAGTCCGGCGTACTGGAAGGCAGCAACGTCAGCGCTACGGATGCCATGGTCGCGATGATCGACGGTGCACGCCGCTACGACATGCAGATGAAGGTGATCGAGAGCGCCGACCAGAACGCGCAGCGCGCCAACAGCTTGCTCTCCGTTCAGGCGTAACGGCGGTTCACGCGTAGCGACGTTCGACGCGTCACGCGCCATCGAATTCTCGGCATCGCCCGCGCGGTGCCCGCACAAAGGTAAGAGTCATGATTAGATCGCTGTGGACGGCCAAGACGGGGCTTGAATCTCAACAGGTCAAGCTCGACGTCATTTCCAACAACCTCTCCAACGTCTCGACCAACGGTTTCAAGCGCTCGCGGCCGGTGTTCGAGGATCTGCTTTACCAGAACGTGCGCCAGCCCGGTGCCCAGGCTTCGGCGGTGGATACGCTGCCTTCCGGCCTGCAGGTGGGCACCGGGGTGCGTCCGGTCGCCACCGAGCGGCTGCACACCCAGGGCGGCCTGCAGAACACCGACAACTCCAAGGACCTGGCCATCAACGGTCAAGGGTTCTTCGCGGTGCAGATGCCCGACGGCACCTCGGCGTACACCCGGGACGGCAGCTTCCAGATCGATGAAAACGGCCAGATGGTCACCGCGGGCGGCTATCCGCTCGATCCGCCCATCGTGATTCCCGAGAACGCGCTGTCGGTCTCGATTTCTCAGGATGGCGTGGTATCCGTGACCCAGCCCGGTGACACGGCGGCGCAGGAAGTCGGTCAGCTGACGCTGTCCAAGTTCATCAATCCCGCTGGCCTGCAGAGCATGGGCGAGAACCTCTATCAGGAAACCGATGCTTCCGGCCCGCGCAACGACCTGATCCCCGGCATGGAAGGGGCGGGGCGCCTGTACCAGGGCTACGTGGAAACCTCCAACGTCAATGTGGTGGAGGAAATGGTCAGCATGATCGAGACCCAGCGTGCCTACGAGATCAACAGCAAGGCGGTGGAGACCTCCGACCAGATGCTGTCGCGCCTGACGCAGCTGTGAGGAGTGGCGTCGTGACGGGAATGGATGTGAAAAGCGGGGTACGCGCGCTATGCCTGCTCCTGATGTTGATCATGAGCGGGTGCGCACAGTTGCCGCATGAGTCGGTGGTCCCCGATACCGGGCCGGTGAGCTATCCCGAGGCACCGCTGCCGCAGCCCAACGGGGCGATCTATCAGGCGCGCTACGGGTATCAGCCGCTCTTTCAGGACCGGCGTCCGCGCCAGATCGGCGACATCATCACGATCACGATCAACGAGGATGTCAGCGCCAGCAAGGATTCCTCGGCCAGCGCCAATCGCGAGGGCAGCATGGGGCTGGATCTGGAGACGATCCCCGACCTGATGAGCTTCCTCGAGGATAACGGTCTGGATGTCTCGGGCGAGAACGACTTCGAGGGCAGCGGTGGCGCGAGCGCCAGCAACACCTTCACGGGGACGCTGACGGCAACCGTGGTCGACATCCTGCCCAATGGCAATCTCAGCATCCGCGGGGAAAAACGCATCGCCATCAACCAGGGCACCGAGTACATCCGCTTCTCGGGCGTGGTCGATCCGCGTTCGGTGACGACGCAGAACACCGTGCCTTCCGGGCAGGTGGCCGATGCGCGCATCGAATACGTGGGTGATGGCTATATCAACGAGGCGCAGCACATGGGTTGGCTCCAGCGTCTCTGGCTGAACATTGCGCCTTTCTGATGAGGATGGGATACGTCATGAGAAGTTTGCTGCGCTGGATGGGCGTGCTGTTGTTGTGTGGCCTGTGTGCCGCTCCCGCGCAGGCCGAACGGATCCGTGATCTGGCGAGCTTCGCGGGAGTTCGCGAGAACCAGCTGGTCGGCTATGGCCTGGTGGTGGGGCTGGACGGCACGGGCGACCAGACCACGCAGACGCCGTTTACGGGCCAGACGTTGATCAACATGCTCTCGCAGTTGGGCGTGAGCATTCCCGAAGGCACCAACATGCAGTTGCGCAACGTGGCCGCGGTCATGGTGACGGCGCAACTGCCGCCTTTTGCCCGCCAGGGGCAGGAAATGGATGTCACCGTTTCCTCGATGGGCAACGCCGACAGTCTGCGTGGCGGTACCCTGCTGATGACGCCGTTGCGCGGGGTGGATGGCAACGTCTATGCGATGGCCCAGGGCAACCTGTTGATCGGCGGGGTCGGTGCCCAGCAGGCCGGCAGCAGCGTACAGGTCAACCACACCGCCGCCGGCCGCATTCCGGGCGGGGCTACCGTCGAGCAGGAAGTGGCCCTGCAACTTGGGCGGGCCGACGGTACCCTGGACCTTTATCTTAACGAGTCCGACTTCACCACGGCGCAGCGCGTGGTCGAGGCCATCAACCGGGACTTCGGTTCTCCCGTGGCGGCTGCCATGGACGGACGCCTGATTCGTCTCAATGCCCCGAACGACAGCAACTCGCGGGTCAACTTCATGGCGCGCATCCAGAACCTGGATGTCACACCCAACCAGGGCCCGGCCAAGGTCATCGTCAATTCGCGCACCGGCTCGGTGGTGCTCAACCGTGAGGTGACGCTGGACCGCGCGGCGGTGGCGCACGGCAATCTCTCGGTGACCATCGACTCCAACCCACAGGTCAGCCAGCCCAACCCGCTGGGCGAGGGCGAGACCGTGGTGGTGCCCGATGCGGACATCTCCATCCAGCAGGAGGGCGGTGCGCTGCAAATGGTCAATACCAGTGCCGATCTCATGGATGTCGTCAACGCGCTCAACGCGCTGGGGGCATCGCCGCAGGATCTGATGTCGATCCTGCAGGCGCTGAAATCGGCCGGTGCCCTGAATGCGGAACTGGAGATCATCTGATGAGCGTCGATGGACTCAGCAATCAGTTTGCCCTCGATGTGCAGTCGTTGTCGCGCCTCAAGCACACGGCGAGCCAGTCGCCGGAGAAGGGCTTGTCCCAGGCGGCGGACCAATTCGAGGCGATCTTTCTGCAGATGATGCTCAAGAGCATGCGCGACGCCATACCGCAGTCGGACCTGCTGAGCAGCAACGAGACCGATACCTATACCTCGATGCTCGACAAGCAGTGGGCGCAGAAGATGGCGGGGCATGTCGGCCTCTCGGACATGCTGGTCGAGCAGCTTCAGGGGCGGGGCCTCGTGGGGCGCGATGAGGAGGTGACGCGCAACGACCTGATCGCGGGGATTCCCCGCGGCACGCCACGTGTCTTGAGCGATCCGATCGTGCCCCACGAGGCCGCCTCCAAGGATTCAGGGCCCGGGGATGACGCCGTGACCTCGGCTTCCGGCGCTTCGTCCTCGAGCGCACCGTCGGAGGTGGCGACGAGTCGCGAGATGTCACCGTCGAGTGCCGATATCGAGGACGCACGAGCGGCGCCGCACGTCGAGGCGTTCCTGTCGCGGCTGCATGAGCCCGCCGAAGCCGCCGCCCGCGAAAGCGGTGTGCCGGCATCGTTGATCCTGGCCCAGGCGGCGCTGGAAACCGGCTGGGGCGAGCGTGAGATTCCCGCGCGCGATGGCGGCAACAGCCACAACCTCTTCGGTATCAAGGCGACCGGTGGCTGGGATGGCGAGGCCACCAGCATCACCACCACCGAATATGTCGACGGTCGTGCCCGCCAACAGGTCGACGAGTTCCGTGTCTACGATTCCTTCGAAGCCGCGTTCAAGGATTACGCCGAGTTGATCGGCGGCAATCCACGTTATGCCGGGGTGGTCACGGCTTCGACGCCGCAGAACGCCGCCCGAGCTCTGCAATCCGGCGGCTATGCCACCGACCCGAACTATGCCGACAAGGTGATCGCCGTCATGGCGCAGATCGACGACCGTCTCGCCAGCGGGCCGGCCCTGGCCAGCACTGCCGAGGTCAGCGAGTCGCGAGGTGGCGCGCCGACACGCAACGGTTCGTCGGATCCCTATGATGTATCGCGGATGCCCACGGGAATTTTTTGACGTCATGGCGTTTTTCGCTCAAGTCGTGCGTGACGCTGCCGATAGATTCCATAGTCATCATTTGTCGTGCCGAGCATGCCCCTGGTAATGCCCGGCGCCCCTAGCCAGGAATAGGTGCCATGAGCATTTTCTCGATCGGCCTGAGTGGCCTGAGCGCGGCCCAATCAGCGTTGTCGACGACCAGTAACAACCTGAGCAACGTGTATACCGAAGGGTATAACCGTCAGTTGACGATCCTGGGAGAAAGCTACAGCAACGGCTCGACGGGCACGGGGGTGTCGGTCGACGAAGTGCAGCGCCAGTTCAACAGTTACGTCACCGAGCAGTACAACGACGCCAACAGCCAGAAAAGCGCGCTGGAGAGTTATCAGAGCCAGGTCTCGCAGATCGACGATCTGCTCGCCGACAGCGACGCCGGGCTCGCGCCGCTGGTGCAGGACTTCTTCTCCAGCCTCGACGATCTCACCGGTGCGGCATCCGACCCGGCGGCCCGCCAGGGCGTGCTGGGCTCGGCATCGTCCATGGCGGCACAGTTCCGTTCCTTCGACTCCTATCTCGGCGACATGCGCAGCAGCCTCAATGGCCAGCTCGAAAGCACGGTGACGGATATCAACAACACCGCCACCCAGATCGCCAAGCTCAACGATCAGATCACCCAGGCGCGGGCCAAGTCCGGCGAGGAACCCAACTCGCTGCTCGACAAGCGCGACAAGCTGGTGTCCGACCTCAATGAGCTGGTGGGTGCGGACCTGAATATCCAGGATGGCGACACCTACAACATCAATCTGGAAAACGGCCAGCCGCTGGTCTCGGGCACCCAGAGCTACGACCTCGAGGCGGTGGAGTCCAACGAGGATCCGTCGCGCACCGTGATCGCCTATCGGGATGCGGCGGGCAACGTCAACCAGATCGATGACAGTGCCTTCGAGAACGGCGAACTGGGTGGTCTGCTGTCGTTTCGCAGCGAAACGCTGGACAGCGTGCAGAACCAGCTCGGCCGCATGACGGTAGTACTCGGCTCGGAGTTCAACGCCGTGCACGAGAACGGTGTCGACCTCAATGGCGACGCCGGCGAGGCCTTTTTCGAGATCGGTTCGCCGCGGGTCATGAGCAACAGTCAGAACGACGGCGACGGTGCCATCAGCGCCGAGTACAGCGACGTGAATCAGCTGACCTCGAGCGATTATCGAATCACCTACACGGGTGGCGAGTACCAGGCCGAGCGTCTCTCGGATGGCGACACGACGACCCTGACGCCGGACGGTAGTGGTGATGTCGATCTTGACGGCATGACCTTGAATATTTCCGGTACCGCCCAGGAAGGCGACACCTTCATGCTGCAGCCCACGCGTACGGCCTCGCAGGGTTTCGAGGTGGCGATCACCGAGGGGGCGGAAATCGCCGCGGCGAGCAGCGGGGGCGGTAGCGGCAACAACGAGAATGCGCTGGATCTGCTCGACCTGCAGAGCGAGAAGATGGTCGGCGGAACCTCTTCGATCAGCGATGCCTACGCATCGCTGGTCAATGAAGTCGGTAACACCACCAACATCACCCAGGTCAATCTGGATGCGCAGTCGGGGCTGACCGAACAGCTGCGCGAGTATCAGCAGTCCGAATCGGGCGTCAACCTGGACGAGGAATACGCCAACCTGGTCCGTTACCAGCAGTATTACCAGGCCAATGCGCGCGTCATCGACGTGGGCTCCCAGGTGCTCGATTCGGTCCTGCAGTTGCGCTGATGAATGCGTTGATGTCGCCGCACGGGCGACGCCGTGATGTTTAGACAATACGACGCTGGGCGACACAGCGTGGTGACGAGGTAAGCGAAGATGCGTATCAGCACCGTAACGATGTACGAGCAGGGCGTTTCGGCAATGAATCGCCAGCAGCAGAACTTCATGGACGTCGGCCAGCAGATCGCGTCCGGCAAGCGGGTGGTGAACCCGTCCGACGACCCCCGTGCCGCCGCACGGGCGGTGAGCGTGTCGCAGTCGCTGGCAGTCAATGCGCAGCAGGAAAGCAGCCGGGTGACGGCACGCAATTCGTTGAGCCAGGAAGAGAGCGTCCTCAACAGTGTCAGCGATGCCATCGGCTCGGCCAAGTCCCTGGTCGTGCAGGCCGGTAACGGCACTCTGAGCGATGCCGATCGCGAATCGCTGGCGTCCGATCTCGAGGGCGCGTTCGAGACGCTGGTGGGGCTTGCCAATACCACCGACGGCAACGGTACTTACCTGTTCAGCGGCTATCAGGACAACGCCAAGGCCTTCTCGCGTACCGATGCGGGCGATGCTGTCGACACCATCTCGTATGAAGGCGATCAGGGCGTCAAGCAGCAGAAGATCGATGCCGAACGCCTCATGAAGACCAGCGATACCGGCACCGATGTATTCATGCGCTTCTCGGCGGGCAGCGAATATATCGCCGAAGCCGATGAGGGCAATACGGGAAACGTGACCTTTTCCGGCCCTGACGTTCGCGATGCCGATGCCGCCGGTTACGGCGAGACCTTCGACATCAGTTTCAACGGCGATGGTACCTATGACATTTCAAGCTCCGGGGCGGGGTTTGCCGACCAGACGAACGTTGCCTACACCGACGGCGAGACCATCGAGTTCGGTGGCATGGCGTTGACGCTGGAGGGCGAGCCGGCGGCCGGTGACTCGTTTACCGTCACGCCGGGAGGCGACATGAGTCAGGAGCAGGCCAGCCTGTTCAAGACCATCGGCGATACCATCAATGCCCTGCGTCAGCCCGTCGAGACCGATGCCGATCAAGCCGCGCTGGATAACACGCTGTCCACCGCGAGCCGCAAGCTGGATGCCTCGCTGGACAACGTGCTGACCACGCGGGCCTCGGTGGGTGCGCGGATGAACGAACTGGACGCGCTGGACGACGTTGGCGGCAACCGCGAAATCGCCTACGAACAGACGCGCTCCGATCTCGTCGATCTGGATTACAACACGGCGATTTCCGACTACATGCTGAGCCAGGTCGGGCTGCAGGCATCGCAGAAATCCTTCGCCGACATTCAGCAGATGTCGCTGTTCCAGTTCCTCAACTGAGCCTGCCATCTCCGAATGCGTCGGGTTTGAATCGGGGCGCGACGTTCAGGCAGAGAAAACGCCACTCCCTTGGGACGTGGCGTTTTCTTTCATAGGCGGTGCGTGGGGGCAATGGCGGGTCATGCGTGCATTGCATGCCCTCTAGCCACCGCCCAGGCGCTGGACCACCTCCTGCATGGTACTGAAGCTGTTGCTGAACAGGATCTCGAGGAAGCGCAGCAGGTCCGGCATGAGCGTCATCAGCAGCACCACGCCGGTGGTCAGGGTCATGGGGAAGCCGATCGAGAAGATCGACAGCTGCGGCGAGGCGCGGTTGAGCACGCCGAGCGTCAGGTTGATGATCAACAACGAGACGATCAGAGGCAGGGCCATCAACACGCCGGAGGTGAATATCTCGCCGCCCCAGCGAGCAATGACCTCGCCCGCGCTTCCGTCGACTCTCGGCCCGCCGACGGGGAGCGTCTGGAAGGAATTGGCGAGTATCTCCAGGGCGATCAAGTGCCCGTTGAGGGCCAGGAACATCAATAGCGTGATCATCTGGAAGATGCGCGACAGCACCATGCTGTTGCCGACGCCCGGCGTGAAGAAGGTGGCGAAGGCAAGCCCCATCTGCAGTCCGATGAACTCGCCGGCGGCTTGCACCACGGCGATGGTGACGCGCAAGACCATGCCCAGCGCAATGCCGATCAGCATCTCCTGGATGAGTATGCCCAGGCCGCCGATCGAGACGATGGGCGTATCGGGCATGGGAGGCAGGGCGGGGCCGATGGCGAAGGCCATCAGGGCGCCCAGCAGCACGGACGCCTGGCGCGGCACGCCGTGCTGATTCCAGATCGGCGATGCCGCCAGGAACGCCAGGATGCGCACGAACGGCCAGAAGAACAGCGTGAGCCATTCATGCAGCTGCGCGAACGTCACCTGTACCATGTGGCGTCAGCTGACCATCGAGGGCAGGTTGAGGAACAGCTCCCGCGTGAAGTCGACGATGGTCTGGATCAGCCAGGGGCCTGCGACGACCAGGGCGCCGAACACCCCCAGGATCTTGGGAATGAACGTCAGCGTCATCTCGTTGATCTGGGTCGCGGCCTGGAACAGGCTGACCAGCAGGCCGATCAACAGCGCCGTCATGAGTAGGGGGCCTGCCAGCATCAGGGTGACCTTCATGCCCTGGTACGCCAACCCCATGACCATCTCGGGTGTCATGGCGGAATCTCCTCGCGTCGTTCTCGTGCAGGTGGCCGGCACACGGCCGCCCGCCGTTTACATGTAGAAGCTTTCGGCCAGGGAGCCGATCAATAACTGCCAGCCGTCGACGAGCACGAACAGCATCAGCTTGAAGGGCAGCGAGATGGTCGCGGGCGGCACCATCATCATCCCCAGTGCCATCAGGACACTGGCCACCACGAGATCGATGATCAAGAAGGGGATGAAGATGCTGAACCCGATCTGGAATGCCGTCTTCAGCTCGCTGGTCAAAAAGGCCGGTATCAGCAGACGCATCGGGACGTCTTCGGGGCCTTGCATTTCATCGGCGTCGGCCATGCGCGCGAAGAGCGCCAGATCGGTTTCACGGGTCTGGCCGAACATGAACTCCCGGAACGGCTGACTGCCCTGTTCCAGGGCTTGTTCGAGGCTGATCCGCTCCTCGGAGAAGGGCACCCAGGCCTGCTCGTGCACGCGATCCAGTACCGGCGACATGATGAAGAAGGTCATGAAGAGCGCCAGGCCGAGGAGCACCTGATTGGGCGGCGTCGATTGGGTACCGATCGCGGTGCGCAACAGGCTGAGCACGATGATGATGCGCGTAAAGCAGGTCATGCCCAGCAGCAGCGCCGGCAGGAAGGCCAGCGAGCTGAGAAACAGCAGCGTCTGCAGGCTCAGCGACCATTGCTGGCCGCCATCGCCGGTGGGCTCGCTGACGATGCCGGAAATTTCCTGCCCCCACCCGAAGGCCGGCCAGGCCAGCAGCAATACGGCGAGTCCGCAACGCAGCATGACAGCGACGTTCATCGGTCGGCTTCCTTGTCCGGTGCGTTTTCGTCCCGGGAGCGCTGGCTGCGTGACGCGGCATCCTCGGTGGCGGATGGCCGGCCTCCGATATTCTGGGCCAGCGCCTGGCGAAAGCGTTGCGCGAAGCTGCCGGTCAGCGGGGCCGGCGACGGTTGCGTCGCTGCCGTATCGTCTTCGGCGGCCGGCATGTCCTTGAGCAGCGAGACTTGGCCACCGCCTACGCCGAGGACCAGCCAGCGGCCCTCGATTTCGACGATGGTCACGCGCTCGCGCTGGCCAATGGCGGTGTTGGCCACGACCTTGACATGACGGGACGCCCGCAGGCGTCCCGGCGTGAGGCGGCGCAGCAGCCATGCGCAGAAGACGATGATGGCGACGACCAGCAGCAAGGAGAGCGCGGTCTTGCCGATCCAGGCGGCGCCCATCACGGTGTCGCCGCTACCGTCGAGTGATACGGCCGCTTCGCGGGCGCTATCGGCGACACTCATTTGTTCAGCTTTTTGACGCGTTCCGACGGGGTGATGATTTCCGTGATGCGGATGCCGTACTTGTCATCCACGACCACGACTTCCCCTTGCGCGATCAGGTAGCCATTGATGAGGATGTCCATGGGCTCGCCGGCGAGGCCATCCAGCTCGATCACGGACCCCTGGGCGAGCTCGAGAAGCTGCTTGATGGTGATCTTGGTCCGGCCCAGCTCCACGCTGAGCTTGACCGGGATGTCCATGATCAGGTCGAGATCGCGGGGCGTGGTAGACGAGGCGCCCTCGTCGAGCGGCTTGAACACCTCGTGATCGGCGTTTTGCGCCTGGGACTTGTCCGGCGCGGGATCGCTCGCCTCGGCGTTGGCTTCGTCCTCGGTGGCCTGCTGCTCGGCCATCGCGGCGGCCCACAGGTCCTCTTCCGCGTCGTCGGAGGTCTCATCGTTGCCTTCCTCGGCCTGCTGCTGCGCCATGGCCTCGGCCCACTCGTCCTCGGTGCCTTTCTTGTCTGGGTTTTGGGGGTCAGTCATCTTTCGGATCCTTCGCTGCAACTTGGCTCGAGCCGTGTTCGATGAGGTGCCTGACGCGCAAGGCGCGCTGGGATTTCTGGCTGCCGTAGTCGCACGTCATCACGGGTATGCCGTCGACACTGACATTCACTGCCTCGGGTAGCTCGATGGGAATGATGTCGCCCACCGACAGTTGGGTCACATCCCGCAGGCGCAGCGGGATATCGACGAAGTCGGCGGTCAACTCCACGGACGAGTGGCGGATTTCATGCGCCATGCGCGCTTCCCACTGCTGCTCCTCGTCGGGATGCGTGTCGTGCAGCGGGCTGGCGAGAATGTCGCGAATCGGCTCGATCATCGAGTAGGGAATGCAGATGTTGAACTCGCTCGAGAGATTGCCGACCTCCACGTGGAAGGTACTGTTGACGACGATCTCGTTCGGCGAGTTGGTGATGTTGGCGAACTTCACCTGCAGTTCCGAACGCGTGTACTCGATGTCCAGTGGATAGACCGATTTCCACGATTCGCTGTAGCCTTCCAGCGCCATCTTGAGCATGCGATGGATGATGCGCTGTTCGGTTCGCGTGAACTCGCGTCCCTCGGACTTGGTCAGGAAGCGGCCGTCACCGCCGAACAGGTTGTCGACCACCATGAACACCAGGCTCGGCGGAAAGACCACCAGCGCCGAGCCGCGCAGGGGTTTCATGGTGATCAAGTTGAGATTGGTGGGGACCGGCAGGTTCCGCGAAAATTCGCTATAGCTCTGATAACGGACGCTTTCCACCGTGATGTCGGCACTGCGCCGCATCAGGTTGAAAAGCGCGACCCGGAACTGGCGCGCGAAACGTTCGTTGATGATGTCCAGCGCATGAAGCCGCTCGCGAATGATGCGATGCTGCTTGGCGGGGTCGAACGGACGCACTTTCCCCTCGCGCGAGGCCCGTTCGTCCTGCGCGTTATCCTCGTCACCGCTGACGCCCTTGAGAAGGGCGTCGATCTCTTCCTGCGAGAGCAGATCGTCTTGGGACATATCGTCTTATTGCACAATGAATTCGGAGAATAGCACGCCGGTGACGTCCAGAGACGGCTGCGGCTCGGTCAGCGGTTCATCGAACATCGCCAGTATCTGGTTGGCGAGGCGCTGCTTGCCCTCGGGCTTGATGAGCGTGTCGGCCTGCTGGCCGGAAAGCAGCATCAGCAAACGACTGCGGACCTCCGGCATGTATTCCTCGAGAAAGGCCCGAGTGGTTTCGTCGCCGACTTTCAGCGACAGGCCGACATACAGCAGGCGATCGCTGTATTCGTCGCTTTGCAGATTGATCGTGAACGGCTCGATCTTGACGAAAATGGGCGCGGGCGCCTCTTTGGGCTCGGTGGTTTCTTCATTTGCCGACGCCTGCTGGCGCGAGTCCATGAAGAGGTAGACCCCGATGGAGCTACCCACCGAGAACAATACGATGAGAAGCCCCAGTAACCAGAGGGACTTGCTGCGCTTGTCAGTTGCCGATTGAGACTTGGCCATCGTTTCTGTCATTCGCTTCGACGTAAATGAGTGGGACCGAGTATGGCGATGTTGGCCGCCATTCGATTGCTCGAATAGGAAGCTTCACGCACGCCACTTCGGGCTTTGTCGAAGCGCCCGCTGGCGGACGCCTCTCATCGGGTTATCGGCAGACACGCTCAGGCATAAAGGTTGATGCCCGACGACGTGACGTAATGCAGCGATGTCTCGGTCAGGCTGGGCATCTCGGCGCCGGTGTCACTGCCTGCCAGTGCCTGGCCGGGCGTGCCCTCGCGTGAGGGCTGGCCCGGCTGTCCATCGGACTGCTGCTGAAACTGGTCCTGCTCGCCGACCGAGGTTTCACCCAGGGCGATGCCGCTGTCGGCCAGGGCCTCGCGCAATTGCGGGATGGCCGCTTCCAGGGCATGACGCACGGCCCCGTGGGCAGAGAAGAACTGGAGATTCGCCTGCTGCTGGTCGCCCATCTTGAGCGAGACGCTCATCGGTCCGAGTTCGGCCGGATGGAGGCGCAACTCGACCTGCTGGTCGCCGCGTTGTGCCATGCGCACGACCTGCTGACCCAGCGCTTGTCCCCATTCGTTCATGCCGACCTGTGGCGTCAAGGTGGCGGTCGGGGTGGCGCTTGCCGCACTGCCGGCGGCGTTGGCGGCGCTGCCCGTCATGCCGGAAGGCGAGGTGGCGTTCCCCAGTCCGGTCAGCAAGGCGTTGTCGGGGCTGCTCCGATCGCCCCCCTGGGTGGCGAGCAGGTCACCACGCTGTGCATTGGCGGCGGACTGCGCCTGTTGCACCAGGTTGGCACCGAAGACGGCCGAGGGCGTGAGCTGATTGCTGCCCTGCAGCTGAGAGGCCGACTGGTTGGCTTGCCCCTGGGCGCCTTGCAGCAACTGGGTCAGGGATTGGCTGGCCTGACTGTCACCGGAGGCGGCATTGGCAAGACGCGCCATGAGATCCTGACGGGATGAGGCATCGCCGTTGCCTCCCTGGCCCGCTTGCTGGATGAGCAGCATGCGTTGCTGGATGTCGCTCAATGACAGCGCACTCTGAGTGGTGCTGGTCGGCTGTTGCGTGGCAGAGGAGGTGACACTGGCCGTGTTCTGGGCACTCGACGAGGAGAGCTGCGAGACGAGCAGGGCGGCAAGCGCCTCATTGTCGAGTGCGTCGCTATCCGACAGGGCATCACCGAGCGCTTCGCTCTGTGAAGCCAGTCGTTCGACAAGTGCGTCGAGCTCGCCCGCGTCGCCGCTGGCCAGCCACTCGTCGAGCAGCTTGGCGCCGTCGTCGCTTTGCAAGAGGGCGTTCACCGTCGCCAGCAGGTCGCTGCCATCCTTCTTGGAGGCGCTCCCGGCCAGTTCGCGTACAGCGCCTTCTTGACTGGCATCGCCGGCACCACGGGCCTTGCCGAGCAGACTGGCAAATGGCGAGGCGTTGTCGTCGGCGCTCTTGCCGCCGCGCTGACTTCCCGCGCTGCCGGACGTGGTGGCGGAGGCTTGGTTACCGCCTTGAAGGGTGTTGAGCAGGGCAATATCCATGTGCATGCCTCGTCAAAAGCGGGTAGTGGAAGCGGACGAATCGGTCGTCGTGACATCGAGGCCACGATCGTTCGCTTGGCGGCGTGTCATGCGCGCCGACATTTCGTCGAAGAGTTGCTGCTCGCGCCGCGCCGCACGTTGTTGCTCGGCGTTGTCACGGCGCGTGATCAGCGTGTCGTAGGTGTTGAGCTTGCGACGCTCACCCTGCCATGCCTGCTGTTGGCGGTCGAGGTGGCGCTGCTGATCGTTGACGGCCTGGCGCTGACCGGCGATCGCCTGGTCGAGCGAGGCCAGAAACTGTTGATAGTTGTGCCAGTTGGCCGGCTCGATGCCCTGCTGCATGCTGTTTTCCAGACGCTGGCGATATTCGTGCCGATAGGTCAGCAACTGATCCAGGCGCTGCTGGGCTTCCTGCAGCTTGCGCCGTGAATGCCCCAGCGATTGCGCGGCCTGGTCGCAGGTATCCTGCGCAAGATCCTTGAGTGTGGTCAGCGGGGAGCGTGCGTTCATGAGACCTCCTTACCGCAATGCAGGGTGAATGGCATCAGCGCGTCTCCGGAAACAGCGAGGCCAGGGCGTCGAGCGTCGAGTCGACATCGGCGCGCTCGTCGATCCCTTGCTGAAGAAAGGCCTCGAGACGCGGGTACAGCGCGACGGCGCGGTCGAGCTGCGGGTCGTGGCCGGCAGCATAGGCGCCGACGCTGATCAAGTCGCGGTTGCGTTGATAACGCGAGAACAACTGCTTGAAGCGTTGTGCGCGGCGCTGGTGATCGCCTTCGACGATGGCCGTCATGGCGCGGCTGATCGACGCCTCGATGTCGATGGCGGGGTAGTGCCCGCTTTCGGCCAGCTGGCGCGACAGGACGACGTGCCCGTCGAGAATCGCCCGTGCGGCATCGGCGATCGGGTCCTGCTGGTCGTCGCCCTCGGTCAGCACGGTATAGAACGCCGTGATCGAACCGCCGCCGGGCCGGCCGTTGCCCGCGCGCTCGACGAGACCGGGCAGACGCGCGAAGACCGACGGCGGATAGCCCTTGGTGGCCGGGGGCTCGCCCACGGCGAGGGCGATTTCACGCATGGCCATGGCATAGCGGGTCAGCGAGTCCATGATCAGCAGGACGTTGCGGCCCTCGTCGCGGAACCCTTCGGCGATGCGCGTGGCGTAGGAGGCCCCCTGCAAGCGCTGCAAGGGGGATACGTCGGCCGGGGCGGCGACGACCACGGCGCGCTCGCGGCCCTCGGGGCCGAGGATGTTTTCGATGAAGTCCTTGACCTCGCGACCACGCTCGCCGATCAGGCCGACCACGATCACGTCGGCCTGGGTGTAGCGCGACATCATGCCCAGCAACACGCTCTTGCCCACGCCCGAGCCGGCGAACAGGCCCATGCGCTGGCCGCGCCCGACGCTCAACAGGCCGTTGATGGCGCGAATGCCGACATCGATGACGTTGTCGATCGGCGCGCGATCCAGCGGGTTGATGGGGGCGGTGGAGAGCGGGGCGTGGGACGCGTGATCGAGTGCGCCCTTGCCGTCCAGCGGGCGACCGTTGCCATCCAGCACGCGTCCCAGGAGTGCGTCGCCCAGCGGGAAACGGCGCGCGCTGGCGGCATCCTGGCGGTTATTGCCCAGCGTCAGCACGCGCGCCCCGGGAACCAGGCCGTGGGTGTCGCCCAGCGGCATCAGGAACAGGCGGTCGCCGGCGAAGCCCACGACTTCGGCTTCGGCATAGCCGACATGCCCGTGCTGGGCCAGCTCGACCAGACAGGCGCTGCCCAGGGGCAGGCGCAGACCGGTGGCCTCGAGCACCAGGCCGGTGGCACGCACGATCTTGCCGTGGGGGCGTCGGGATTCGAGCCCCTCGATGCGCTCCGAGACCTTGCCCAGGGCGCGCTGCCATTGAGCAGTGTGAGAGGTCTCGTCGGGCATGTCGGCAAGCGGCGTCTCAGTCATCCGACGTCTCCTGGGGTTGGCTGACATGGCGCTTGCGGCGCTGATCGAGGGCCGCCTGCCAGCGCGTTTCGAGCGTGGCATCGAGACCGCCGGTGGCGCTTTCCGCCCGGCAGCCGCCGCGCTGAAGGTCGGCGTCTTCGTGCAGGGTCCAGCCGGCGGCTTCGAGCTCGTTGCCCACGTGCTCGGTCACCAGGACCAGGTCCTCGGGATGCAGCCACAGCTGGGTGGGACCATTCAGCACCGGCTCTTCGTGGAGCAACTGGCGCACTAGGGTAACGACCTGCTCAGGCGTTGCGGTCAGTGCCTCGCCGGCGAGATGCCGGCCGGTGAGCATGGCCAGCTCGACGAGCTGATCGGCGAGCATGGTGTCCAGGGCGTCCAGCGAGGCGCGGAAGTCCTCGGCCAGTCGTCCCAGCGGCGCCAGGGCCGCGTCGAGCTGTCGACGCGCTTCTTGCTCGCCGGCCTCGCGTCCTTCCTGCAACCCTTGTTCGTAGCCGGCTTGACGTCCTTCCTCGTAGCCGGCTGCGTAGCCTTCCTGATGCGCGCTTTCCCGCGTCTTGCGACGCAATGCTTCGCGTTCCTCGGCGAGACGCTGACGCTGCTGACGACGGCGCTGCTCGAAGAGTCGCGCGCTGTCGATCTTGCCGCCGGTTGTGGCGTCTTCGCGCGGCAGTTCGTCCATGCGCCAGGGGCGCCAGCGCTGTTCGTCGGGCGTATGGATGACGGCATCGGATAGCGGCTTGTCAGACATAACTGTCGTCGCCTCCGCTCAGCACGATCTCGCCGTTGTCGGCAAGGCGGCGAACGATCTGGAGAACCGCTTTCTGCTCGGCCTCCACCTGCGACACGCGTACCGGGCCGCGGGCTTCGAGATCTTCCCGCAGCAGGGTGGCCGCACGTTGCGACATGTTCTGGGTGATCTTGTCGACCAGGGCTTCCTGCGCCCCCTTGAGGGCCACCACCAGCGAGTTGGTATCGACCTCCTTGAGGATGAGCTGGATGCCGCGATCGTCGATGTCGAGGATGTTCTCGAACAGGAACATCTCGTCGATGATGCGCTGGGCCAGATCGTCGTTGTGGGCACGAACGGCGTCGATGACCAGCTCTTCCTGGGACGAGTTCATCAGGTTGAGGATCTCGGCCGCGGTTCTCACGCCGCCCATCTTGCTGCGCTTGACGTTCTGGCCGTCGAGCATGCTGCCGAGCACCTCGGTGAGCTCCTGCAGGGCGGCGGGCTGTACGCCGCTGAAGGTGGCGATGCGCAGCACGACGTCGTTGCGCAGCTTCTCGTCCAGCTGCTCGAGCACGTCGGCGGCCAGATTGCGGTCGAGATGGATGACGATGGTAGCGATGATCTGCGGATGCTCGTCGCGAATCAGCTCGGCCACGGTCGTGCTTTCCATCAGGTTCAGCGCGTCGATGCCCGAGGCGGAGCCCGTGGTCTCGAGGATGTCCTCGATCAGGCTGTTGGCACGCTCGCTGCCCAGTGCCTTGGTGAGCACGGTGCGGATGTGCTCGCTGCTGTGCAGGTTGACCGCCGAGAACTGTTCCATTTCGTCGTGGAATTCGTTCAAGGCCTCTTCCATCTCTTCGTGCGAGATCTGGCTCAGCGAGGCCATCTCCAGGCTGATTTCCTGGACCTCCTTGTTGCTGAGGTACTTGAACACCTCGGCGGCGCTGTCCTCGTCCAGCGAGAGCAGCAGAATTGCGCTACGGCGGGCGCCACTCATCTTACTCATGGGAACTCATCCAGCCTCTGACGATCATGGCGACGAGACGCGGGTCTTCCTGGGCAATCTCGCGTACGTCACGGAGGTTTTGTTCATAACTGGCCGAGCGGCGCTCGCGGCGCTTCTGTGGCGGTGCCGGCGGTTCTTCCTCGGCACCGGTGCCCTCGGCCGCGGTGGCGGCGTAGGCCTCGGCGCCCCCGGCGGCCCCCGCCGGCGCGGCCGTGGCCGGCGTGAAGGCGGGGCGCTCGGTCTGGCGTTGAATCAGCGGACGCAGCACCTTGAACCACAGGAACAGGGCGACGAGACCGATCAGCAGGTATTGCCCCAGCGTGGTCGCCAGCGACCAGAGCAGGGGAGACTCCCACCATGCGGGCTCGGGTCGCTGCTCGGACGTGTCGTCGAAGGGAGAGTTGACGACTTCGAGCTGGTCGCCGCGCGCCTGCGAGAAGCCGATGGCCTGCTGAGCGAGACTGCGGATATTGGCGATTTCCTGGTCGCTCAGCGGGACCCGCGTCGGGTTGCCGTCCTCGTCCACGCCGTCACGGTAATTGACCACGATGGCGGCATTGAGGCGCTCGATGGTGCCGGTCTCGTGCTGAATGTGCTCGACGGTACGGTCGACCTCGTAATTGATGGTGTTATCGCGGCTGGTCCGCCCCAGGGTCGCGTTTTCCTGGGTCGTGGCTTCGCCGTCTTCGTCCTGGTTGCCGTCGTCTTGTGCGTCTTCGCCTTCGCCGTCGCCCGCGTCGTCCTCCTGGGGAGCGTTGATGGGCGAGGCGGCCGTCCCCGGTGGCTGGTTGCTCAGCGCGCCGGGGATGCCCATGGCGAGGTCACCGTCGCCGCTGTAGCTGAGGCTCGTCTGCTCGCTGCGTACCGCGGCTTCGTTGGGCGGCTGATTGGGGCCGTACGTTTCACTGGTGCCTTCGCGCTCGGAGAAGTCCAGTTGCGCGGACACCTCGGCCTTGACGTTGCGCGCCCCGAGAATGGGGGCGAGGATCGACTCGATGCGTTCTGCATAATTGCGCTCGACGCGGGCGACGTAGTCGAGCTGCGAGCCATTGAGCGCCTCGTTGCCATCGCTGGCGGGGGACAGCAGACGTCCCGTCTGGTCGACCACGGCGACGTCGCTGATGGCCAGCTCGGAGACGCTGCTCGAGACCATGTGCATGATGGCCTGTACCTGGCCTTCGCCGAGGACACGGCCGCGCTGCAGGTCGAGCATCACCGAGGCGCTGGCCGGTTCGCTTTCGCGCACGAAGACCGAGGGCTTGGCCATGGCGAGATGGACGCGGGCCTTGGAGACGGGGCCCAGGTCCTCGATGGTGCGCGCGAGCTCGCCTTCGAGGGCGCGCTGGTAGTTGACGTGTTCGGTGAACTGGCTGATGCCGAAGGATTGCTCGTCCATCAGTTCATAGCCGACACCGGAGGCTTCCGGCAGGCCCTGCTCGGCGAGCTGGAGACGCAGCTTGTTCACCTGATCGGCGGGCACCAGAAGCGCCTGCCCGTTCTCGCTGAACTCGTAGGGCACGCCCATGCTGTCGAGCTCGGAGACGATCTTGCCGCCATCGGCGTCGGTGAGCGTGGAATAGAGGACGCGGTATTCGGGGGCGCGCGCCCACATCAGCAGGGCGGCGATGATCGCCACGCTCGCCGCGGCGGCGATGATCAGCGGGACACGCGGGTTGCCGCGCAACCGGTCGACGAGCGACGGTGCGGCGGCGTTGCCCTGACGCTGCCCGGACGTACCTTGATTGGCCTCGGTCGAGGAGGATGCTGCTGTGCTCATGTCATCCTCCGGCAGCGCCGGGGTAGGCACGGAAACGTTCCAGCGGCAAGCATGGGGGTGTCCAACTCCAGAATTCTGCGCATCGTTTGGCGTCTCGTCACGGTCGGTTGGCTCCGATACGAGGCGTATGTGTGATGACCGCTATTATGTGGAGCTAAGAAAACCCTAAAGGGAGGAAAAGCCGATATTTTAGGTGCCAATTGCAGATATGGCGTTTGCCGCATTGCTGATAGGGTTCAGTCAACGTATCCCAGAGCTGTGTCGACCAGCGGAGGACAGTCATGAGTGCACCGGCCCTTTCCCAGGCGCTTCAACAAATGCAGAGCCTGGCCAGCCAGGCGGGGCAAACGTCGGGTAGTCAAGTCAACACGGCGGTGGGCAGCGGCGGTTTCACCGGCGAGCTGCACAGTGCCATTTCGCGTATCAATCGCCTGCAGCAGAGCGCCAATGCCCAGGCCGAGGCCTTCGAGGCCGGCGCGCCGGGCGTGGAGCTCAACGACGTGATGGTCGACATGCAGAAGGCCAGCGTGGCGTTCGAAATGGGCAAGCAGGTCCGCAACCGTCTGGTGACGGCCTATAAAGACGTCATGAACATGCAGGTGTGATGGCGGCGGTTCTTTCCTTCCCGCCGGCGTCGTCCTTCCAGCCTTCCCGCCGCTCGCCGCGATCCGCGGCGTCCTTCGTCTCGCCCATGCCTCATCGGTAGCGCTTCAAGAAGCGCGTGTCGATGTATCGCTTGAGCCGCAGGGCTCCCCGACCTCCCCACCAGTGCGTGCCGTATAGCGCGAGCCCCGTATCGTGGAGATCCACGATCGACAGCGCGGTCCCGGGCGGACGGTAATCGCGCAGGGGCTTCCCGCGTTGCAGCGCGACCAGGTTGTCCAGCAGCACGGGACCTTGTCGCACGCCCTCGACACCGCGCTTGGGCAAGGCGTGCTCGATCAGCGAGGCGCAATCACCGACGGCGAAAATCTCGTCATGGTTCTCGCTTTGCAGGGTCGCTCGGATGCGAATGCCGTTGTCGTCCAGATCCAGCGGCAGGTCGGCGACGCAGTATGCAGGCCGCAGCCCCGTGGCGAGGACGATGTCATCCGCGGCGGCGGGCAAGGCGTCGAGCCATGCCGCGCCGGCATCCAGTGCCAGATTGCCCTGCCACTCGACGCCCAGCCGAGCGAGCTGGCGGCTGGCCCATCGGGCAGCGGCCTCCGGGGCGGCGGGCAGCAAGCGCGCGTGGCGTGTGACCAGGCGAACGTCGTTGGGCACGCCCAGGCGGCGGCTCAGTCCCGCCAGATTGGCGGCCATTTCCACGCCCGAGGGGCCGCCGCCGACCACGACCATGTGCAGCGACTGGTGGCGTTGTGCCGCGTCGTGCACGTGCTGGCGCAAGGCATCGAGGCGCTCGATGGGCTTGACGTGCCAATAGCGGGCCGCCCCCCAGGCCGCGACCGTGGCGCCGCTCGCGGTGGGCGGCATGACGTCGCTGCCGACATTCAGCGACAGTACGTCGAATGCCAGGTTGTTGCCGTCGGCCAGCAGGACATGGCGGGAGTCCACCTCCAGGGCAGCGAAGGGGGCGGTGACGTGTTCGACGGCGTGACGCACGCTGAGCGAGGCGATATCCAGGCTGCACTCTGTGCGTGGCGCGCCGCTCAACAGCCGAGCGGCCATGCCGGAATACCAGAAGCGGCTGGGGGCGACGAGTGTGATGCGATAGCCGGCACGACGAAGCGTGTCGGCGTGTTGCAGCAAATGCAGGTGCGCGTGGCCGGCACCTACCAGTACGAGGCGCGTCGTCATCAAAACGGGTTTCCTTGGGACCTGGACTCACTCTAGTCGATGATCGCCCCGCTACGCTTTCACTTCCCTCATGTCGTGCCGCGTCTGCCGTGCCAGGCAGACAGCGAATAAAGCAGCAATCCGGCCCAGATCAGCACGAACGTGACCAGTTGCAGGGCCCCCAGCGGTTCCTGGAAGATCAGCAGGGCGATCAGGAATTGCAGGGTGGGGTTGATGTACATCAAGAATCCCACCGTGGAAAGCCGCAGTCGGCGCGCGGCCCCGGCGAAGGCCAGCAATGGCAGGGCCGTCAGAGCACCGCTGGCGATCAGCAGGGTCGTGTTGCGAACGCTGCCGCCGAAGTGGGAAAGGCCGCTGAACTCGAACCAGGCCACGGCCAGCAAGCCGAGCGGCATCAGGATCAGGGTTTCGACGAACAGGCCCGACAGCCCGTCCAGCGTGACTTGCTTGCGCAGCAGGCCGTAGGTGCCGAAACTCAGTGCCAGACAGAGACTGATCCAGGGCAGGCCGCCCAGTCCCACCAGTTGCACGCCGATGGCGATGCCCGCGATGGCCACCGCGGCGCCTTGCAGGCGCGACATGCGTTCGCGCAGCACCAGCATGCCGAGTGCCACGTTGATCAGGGGCGTCATGAAATAGCCCAGGCTGGCCTGCAAGACCTGATGGCTTTCCACCGCGTAGATGTAAAGCCCCCAGTTGAAGCCGATCAAGAGTGCGCAACCGAGCACGCGGGGCAGCGACCGGGGAGAGCTCAGTGCCGATTTCACCGGTTGCCAGCGCCCCAGCAGGGTGACGACCATGACCAGGAACAGGCAGGCCCAGATGATGCGATGGGTCAGGATCTCCCAGGCGGGAACGCCGTCGAACATCGCGAAGAACAGCGGAAAGCATCCCCACAGGGTATAGGCAGTGAGGCCGAATACCACGCCTTTGGTGGCCGCCTTGTCGGGGGGTGAAGCAACGCGTGGTGAGCGGGAGTCGTCTTGGGCCATGAAGTCCTCGAAACGCGGCGGCGACGCCGATGCGGAAAACGCTAATCTAGCATGAGTGAAGGTGACTTGCCGCCATGGCACGCAGGCCTTCAGACTGAGTCCGTGATCCGAGAGGGGAATGACATGAGCGAATTGCGTACCACCCTGGTGCAGGCCGACTTGCGCTGGGAAGACCCCCAGGCCAATTGCCGACTGCTCGAAGAGCGCCTGGGCACCTTGTCCGGTGACGACACGGACTTGATCGTATTGCCGGAGATGTTCGCCACGGGTTTTACCATGAACTCCCGGGAAATGGCCGAGCCCATGGCGCAAAGCGCCACCGTCGCCTGGATGGCCGAGCAGGCGCGGCGTCGGGAATGCGTGGTGACGGGCAGCGTGGCTGTGCTCGAAGACGGCGAGTACTTCAACCGCCTCATCTGGGCGCGTCCGGATGGCGACATCACGCATTACGACAAGCGCCACCTGTTTCGCATGGCCGGCGAGCACGAGCGTTACGGCATGGGCAACGAGCGCGTGGTGGTCGAGCTCAAGGGCTTTCGGCTCCTGCTGAGCGTCTGCTATGACCTGCGGTTTCCGGTCTGGCTGCGCCAGCAGCCCGCGCCGGGCGAGCATTTCGAGTATGATGCGCTGCTGTGCGTCGCCAACTGGCCGGCACCGCGTCGTCAGCCCTGGCGTACCCTGCTTCAGGCACGCGCCGTCGAGAATCTGTGTTACGTGATCGGCGTCAATCGCGTGGGAGAGGATGCCAAGGGGCTGGCCTATGCCGGCGATTCGATGCTCGTCGACTTCAAGGGCGAGCCACTGATCGACGAGCCTCGCGATGTTCCCTTCATGCGTACCGGCTGTCTGGATCGCCAGGCGCTGAGTGCGTTCCGTGACAAATTTCCGGCCTGGATGGACGCCGATCGTTTCCAGGTCGAGGAGTGAATTGCCTGCATGCGTCTCGACCGTTTTTTAAGTGAAAGTACCGAGCTGACACGCTCACTGGCCAAGAAAGCCCTGCATCGAGGCGAGGTCGAGGTGAATGGCGATGTCGTCAAGAACGCCGCCTTCAAGCTGGGCGACGAACATGTCGTGCGCTGGCTGGGCGAACCCCTGGCGCGCATCGGCGTGCGCTACTTGATGCTCAACAAGCCCGCCGGGTATGAGTGCACCACGCGACCGGGACGCTACCCCTCGGTGATCGAGCTGCTGGACGTGGCCAAGCGCGGGCGATTGCACATCGCCGGACGTCTGGACGTCGACACCACCGGGCTCGTGCTGATCACCGAGGATGGTCAATGGTCGCACCGACTGACGTCACCCCGGCGGCGCTGCGACAAGCACTATCTCGTGACGCTGGCGCGGCCGCTGGCGGAGGGCGCCGAGACGGCGCTGGCGGAGGGATTGATGCTGGAAGGCGAGGACAAGCCGACCCTGCCGGCTCGGCTCGAGCGATTGGACGACGCCGACGGCGTGCGCGTCAGGCTGGTGATTCAGGAAGGGCGCTTCCACCAGATCAAGCGCATGTTCGCGGCGCTCGACAACGAGGTCGTGGCCCTGCACCGCGAGCGTATCGGGGAGATCGCCCTCGATCCCGCGCTGGCGGCTGGCGAGTGGCGGGAACTCACTCAGGCGGAAATCGATACCGTCTGATTTATACCGTTATCTATCGTTTTCGCTCGATAGCATGCTTGCCCCTGCGTTTCCCGGAAACAGGCGGTGCACGTCAGGGGCGAGAGATCAGGTTCTGTCACTCAGGCCGGATGCCTCGAGCAGGCGCTGCGTGTAGTCGGCCTGGGGGCGGCTGAGCAGCGTGTCGCAGTCGCCTTGCTCGACGACACGGCCATCCTTGAGCACCATCACCCGATGCGCCATGGCGCGGACCACGGCGAGATCGTGGCTGATGAACAGGTAGCTTAGTCCGCGTCGCGACTGAAGATCCCGCAACAGGGCAATGAGCTGTTTCTGCACGCTGCGGTCCAGCGCGGACGTGGGCTCGTCGAGGACTACCAGGTCGGGCTCGAGGATGATGGCGCGCGCCACGGCGATTCGCTGGCGCTGGCCGCCCGAGAATTCGTGCGGATAACGCGCCGCGCAATCCGCGGGCAGGCCGACTTCGTCCAGCGTCGCGGCGACACGGCGTTCGACCTCGGCGTCGCTGAGTTCGGGGTGGTGGAAGCGCAGGCCTTCGCTGACGATATCCATGACCGGCATGCGGGGTGACAACGACCCGTAGGGGTCCTGAAAGACGACCTGAAAGCGTCGGCGCCGGCGGCGCAGGGCATTGCCACGCAAGGTGTCGAGGCGCTCCCCGCCGAAGACGATCTCGCCGTCGGCGGCGGTGAGGCGCAGCAACGCCATGGCCAGCGTGGTCTTGCCGGAGCCCGATTCCCCGACCAGGCCCAGCGTTTCGCCGCGTGCCAGCTGGATGTCGAGCGGATGCACGGCGACGAAGGGGGCGGGGCGCCGCCCCAGCCAGGACTTGCCCTGTTCGAACGCCACGCTGAGTGCGTGCGCCTCGAGCAGCGTGGGGGCGGCAGCGGGCAGTGCCACGGCGCGGCCTTCGGGCTCGGCGGCGAGCAAGTGTCGGGTGTAGGCCTCGCGCGGGGTGTCGAAGACCTGCGCCACGGTTCCGCTCTCGATGAGCCGGCCCTGCTTCATGACATGCACGCTGTCCGCGTGACGACGGACCAGGTTGAGGTCATGGGTGATGAACAGCATGGCCATGCCGTGGGTATCCCGCAGCCGAGCCAGCAGCGCGAGGATCTCCCGTTGCACCGTGACATCGAGTGCGGTCGTGGGTTCATCGGCGATGAGCAGCGCCGGGTCGTTGGCGATGGCCATGGCGATCATGACGCGTTGACGCTGCCCGCCGGACAACTGGTGGGGGTGAGCGTCGAGCAGGACATCGGGGCGGGGCAATTGCACCGCAACGAGCAATTCGCGTGCGCGTTCCCGCGCGGCACGGCCACGCAGCCCTTGATGCAGCCGCAAGGTTTCGGCGAGCTGCTTGCCCACGCTGTGCAGGGGGTTGAGCGAGGTGGTGGGTTCCTGAAAGACGAAACCGACCTGCCCGCCGCGCAGCGCATTCCAGCGCGCCTTGGGGAGACCGTCGAGCGATTCTCCGAGGAGCCGGCGCGTGCCGTCGACCTTGGCGCTGGGCGGCAACAGGTCGAGCGCGCCGAGGGCGGATACCGACTTGCCGGAGCCCGATTCGCCGACCAGCGCGGCGGTTTCACCGCGGCGCAGCGTCAGCGACAGGTCCTCCACCACCGTGGTGTCGCCGAAGGCGATGCGCAGGCCATCGAGTTCGAAGACGACCGTATCATTGTCCATGCGCGCTTCTCCCTGGAAGGCCGCTCGAGGCACTCGCTGTGGGCGAGGTCTGGGTGCTGAGCACGTGGCGAGGGTCGAAAGCATCGCGCAGCCCTTCACCGATGAAGACCAGCAGCGACAGCATGATGCCCAGGCTCAGGAAGGCGGTGATCCCCAGCCAGGGCGCCTGCAGATTGTTCTTGCCCTGGGCGACGAGCTCGCCGAGCGACGGCGAGCCCGGCGGCAAGCCGAAGCCCAGGAAGTCCAGGGCAGTGAGCGTGGTGATCGCCCCGGTGAACAGGAACGGGATGAAGGTCAGGGTGGCGACCATGGCGTTGGGCAGGACATGGCGCCACATGATCAAGCGCGAGGGCAGGCCCATGGCGCGCGCCGCGCGGACGTACTCCAGGTTGCGGGCGCGCAGGAACTCGGCGCGCACGATATCCACCAGACCCAGCCAGGAAAACAGCAGCATGATGCCCAGCAGCCACCACAGATTGGGCTGCACGAGGCTGGCCAGGATGATCAGCAGGAACAGTACCGGCATGCCCGACCAGATCTCGATGATGCGCTGTCCGACCAGATCGACCTTGCCGCCGAAATACCCTTGCACGCCGCCGATCAGGACCCCGAGGGCCATCGAGCCGGCGGTGAGGATGACCGCGAACACCACCGACAGGCGAAAGCCGTACAGCACGCGGGCGAAGACGTCGCGACCGTGGTCGTCGGTGCCCAGCCAGTGTCGCGCCGAGGGCGGCGAGGGCGCGGGCCCGTCGAGCTCGCGGTCCAGCGTCTCGTAGGAGAAACCCACGGGCGGCCATAGCATCCAGCCTCGCTCCTCGATCTGGCGGCGCACGACCGGGTCGCGGTAATCGGTGGCCGTGGGCAGGAAGCCGTCGAACTCGGTTTCCGGGTAGTCGATCAGCACGGGGACGTACCATTGCCCTTGGTACTGCATGACGATGGGTTTGTCGTTGGCGATCAGCTCGGCGCCGAGGCTGATCACCAGCAGTGTGGCGAAGATCCATAACGACCACCAGGCACGCCGGTTGCCGCGAAAGACCTGCCAGCGGCGGCGTGCGATGGGCGAGGCGCGAAAGTGCCGGCGAGTTGTCATCACGCCTCCCGTGTCGCGAAGTCGATGCGCGGGTCGACCCACACATAGGTGAGATCGGAGATCAGCTTGAGCACCAGCCCGATCAGCGTGTACAGGTACAGGGTGCCGAAGATGACCGGGTAGTCGCGCTGCATGACCGCCTCGAAGCCCAGCAGCCCCAGGCCATCCAGCGAGAAGATCACCTCGATCAGCAACGAGCCGGTGAAGAAGATGCCGATCAGCGCCGAGGGAAGTCCGGCGATGATGATCAGCATGGCATTGCGGAAGACGTGACCGTAAAGCACGCGTCGGTCACTCGCTCCCTTGGCCCGGGCGGTCAGCACGTACTGTTTGTGAATTTCGTCGAGGAAGCTGTTCTTGGTCAGCATGGTCAGGGTGGCGAAGCTGCCGATGGCCGAGGCCAGCACGGGCAGCGCGATGTGCCAGAAATAATCCTGTATCTTGCCCCACCACGAAAGCTCGGCGAAGTCGGGCGAGGTCAAGCCGCGCAAGGGAAACCAGTCCAGATAGCTGCCGCCGGCGAAGACCACGATCAGGAGAATCGCGAACAGGAAGCCGGGGACGGCGTAGCCGACGATGACCAGCCCCGAGGTCCAGACATCGAAGCGCGAGCCGTGGCGCAGCGCCTTGCGCACGCCGAGAGGAATCGAGATGGCGTAGACGAGCAGCGTGGTCCATAGGCCCAGGGAAATGGATACCGGCAGACGTTCGACGATCAAGTCGACCACCGGCCGCCCCCGGAAGAAGCTGTCGCCCAGGTCGAAGGTGGCGTAATCGCCCAGCATGTCGACGAAACGCTCCACCGGTGGCTTGTCGAAGCCGAACTGCTGGCGCAGTTGTTGTTCGAGCCGGGGATCGATGCCGCGCGCATTGCGCGTGTCGCCGGTGGTCTCGCCGCCGCTTTCGAGGCGCGTGCTGGCGTTGCTGTCCATGCCCTCGAAGCGCGCCAGCATCTGATCGATGGGGCCGCCCGGCGCCACCTGCACGATGATGAAATTGAGCAGCAGGATGCCCAGCAGGGTAGGAATCATCAGCAGCAGACGGCGTAGGATGTAATGGGTCACGTGATCTAATCCTTAACCTTCGCCGCGTTGACGTTCTTCGACGCGGGCAGCGCGTTGCGGATCGACCCACCAGCTCGACAGGTCGAACGTATACTCGGGGAAGGGTTGCGGGTACCCGAATTTATCCCACATCGCGATGCGAGTGCCATCCAGATGCCACTGGGGGATGACATAAAACCCCCAGCGCAGGACGCGGTCCAGCGCGCGTGCCGTGGTGTCCAGCGCCTGTCGGCTGTCGGCACCGATCAGGCGATCGACCAGGGCGTCGACCGCCGGGTTTCGCAGGCCGATCAGGTTGCGGCTGCGCGGAGCATCGGCATATTCGCTCGTCCAGTACTCGCGTTGTTCGTTGCCCGGATTGGCCGATTGCGGAAAGCTGCCGATCATCAGGTCGAAATCGAAGTTCCGGCGGCGTGTCAGGTACTGGTTGACGTCGACGACACGCACGCTGGCCTGAATGCCAAGGCGCTCGAGATTCTGGATGAGGGGAAGCGTGACGCGCTCGAACTGGGTGTCGTAGAGCAGGAATTGCAGGCGCATGGGGCGCCCGGTGTCGGTATCGACGAGCACGCCGTCGCGCACCTCGTAGCCGGCCTCGCGCAGCAGTGACAGCGCCTTTTTCAAGCGTGCGCGCAACGTGTCGGGGCGCGATATCGGGAGAGGTTCTTCGAAGACCTCGTCGGGCAGGATGTCGCGGTAAGGGGCGAGCAGCGCGAGTTCATCGTCGCTGGGCAGACCTTGCGCCTCCATCTCCGAGCTCTCGAAGTAGCTATCGGTTTCCTGGTAGGCGCCATAGAACAGGTGCGTGTTGAGCCAGTCGAAATCGGTAGCCAGGGTCAGGGCCTCGCGCACGCGTCGGTCCTGGAACGGGGCGCGGCGCAGGTTCATGACGAAGGCCTGCATGCCCGCGGGCTGCGCGTCGGGCACGGTCATGCGCTTGATGAAGCCCGCTTCCAGAGCGGGCGTGTCGTAAGCGGTGGCCCAGTTCTTGGCACTGCTTTCACGGCGCAGGTCGAGATTGCCTGCCTTGAAGGCCTCGAGTGCCACGGTCTGGTCCCGGTAGTAGTCGTAGACCAGGCGGTCGATGTTGTGGCGACCCCGGTTGATGGGCAGGTTCCGCCCCCAGTAATCGTCGACACGGCGATAGACGATGCGCCGCCCGGGAAGGATGCTGGCCACTTCGTAGGGGCCCGAGCCCAGAGGCTTGTCCAGCGTCGGCGAGGTGAAATCGCGCGATTGCCAGTAATGCTTGGGCAGCACCGGCAATTGTCCCAGGATCAGCGGCAACTCGCGGGACTCGTTGTCGCTGAACTCGAAGCGCACGGTATCGTCGTCCAGGGCCTCGACCTGATCGACGCCGGCATAGTAGGCGCGATAGAAGGGTTGTCCCTGGTCGCGCAGCAGGCGGAAGCTGAACACCACGTCCTCGGCGGTCACCGGGTGGCCGTCGTGGAACCGCGCCGACCGACGCAGGTCGATTTCCATCCAGTGACGGTCGGGGTCGAGGCGGATGCCGCCGGCGAGCAGGCCATACATGGTGAAGGGCTCGTCGGCGCTGGCTTCCATCAAGGTGTCGTAGACATGACTGAGGCCATCGGCGGGGTTGCCCTGGATGATGAAGCCGTTCGTCGAATCGAAACTACCTTGTGCGGCCTGACGCAGTTCTCCGCCCTTGGGCGCGTCGGGGTTGGTGTAGGGCAGGTGCGTGAAGTCGTCGGGGAGCGCCGGGCTGTCATAGAGCGAAATGCCGCCCACGGTGGCGACGTCAGCGGCGGGCACGGCCAGGGCCGACAGGCTGAGGGCCCACAGACCCGGTATGACCAGCAAAGCGCGAACGAAGAGGGACATGACGACGGTTCCTTGTTGCGAGACGCGAACGAGGCGGCGACGCCGCCGTTTTCGGCCGTGCCTAGCCTACCCCAGCCTCGCCGGTGGCGCACGCGCCCGCCCTCTGATCAGGGGCGGGGCATGAGGGCAACGCCACCACGACGCTCAACGCGACGGGGTGCGAAGCGTGAGACGCTGTCCGGGCTGGAGGTAATCGTCGCGCTGTATCTGATTCCAGCGTGTCAGGTCGTCGACGCTGACATCATGGCGTGCCGCGATACGCGAGAGGCTGTCACCCGGCTTGACGCGGACTTGCTGGGTGGCCTCACGGCTGGCCAGGCGTGCATGGCTCGTCGCGCCCGGAAGGACCAGGGATTGACCGACGCGCAGCATATCGCCGCTGATCCCATTCTGCCGACGCAGTACGCTCACCGGGATGTCATGGCGCGCGGCAATGCCGGACAGCGTGTCGCCGGACTGGACCACGTAGTGCGTCCGGGTACGCCGTTTTTCGGCGGGCAGCGTATCGAGATTGGCGAGAAAACGCTGCCGGCGATCGGCGGGCACGATCAATTGCGCGCTCCTGTCGGGGCGCGTGGCACCACGCCGCAGGCCGGGGTTGAGGGCTTGCAGCCGCGCTTCGCTGACATCGGCGAGCTGGGCGGCGTCGGCCAGCGACAGTTGCCCTTCGGCGGTGACCCTGGCGATGGCCGGTCGATCGGGAATGCTCGGCAGGTCGATGGCGTACCGCTGGGGGTCCGAGATGACCGCCGACAAGGCGAGAAGCTTGGGCACGTAGTCCATGGTCTGGGCGGGCAGCGAGAGGTGCCAGTAGTCGATGGGCTTGCCCTGCGCGGCGGCTCGCTCACGCGCGCGATTGACGGTGCCGGCGCCGGCATTGTAGGCGGCGAGGGCGAGTTCCATGTTGCCTTCGTACCACTGGTCGGCGAGCGTCTGCAGGTAGTCGAGGGCCGCATTCGTCGAAGAGACGACATCGCGGCGCCCGTCGTACCACCAGGTTTCGGCGAGCCCCATGGCTTCGCCGGTGCCGGGCATGAACTGCCAGAGCCCGGAAGCACCGCCGGGGTGGCGGGCCGTGGGGTCGTAGGCGCTTTCGATGAAAGGCAGCAGGGCGATTTCGGTGGGCATGTCGCGAGCCTCGAGCTGACGCGTCACCCAGCGCAGCCAGGGGCGCGCCTTGGCGGCGACCTGCTCGACGTGCTCGGGGTGCGCGGCATACCAGTCGAGCCATTTCGCGACACGCGGATGCTGAATATCGTGCGGCAGGCCGAAGCCCTGCTTGAGGCGCGTCCAGGCATCGGCCTGCGGGGCGCGCTGCAATACCAGGGCTTGCCAGAAGGTGGTCGTGGCTGCCGAGGTGCCGGTGGCCTCGCCGGAGGCGGCCTTCGCGGCGGGAAGCGACAATGCGCTCAATAACAGTCCTCCCGCCAGGGCTACGTGACCCAAACGTAGCGCCTGGCGGCGACTCGATCGTACTTTCATGGGAAGCGAACCTCTCGAGGTACAGTAGCGGCCGGGCCGGCCATGGCCTAGAAGCGATCCTTCCAGCCGCGTAGTGTCGCGAAGGCGGCACTGTCGTCATCGACGCTTCCCTGCTCGGCCAAGGCATTCAGCAGGCCGGGCTGGTCGATACGTAGAAACGGATTGATCTGGCGCTCCCGGCCGATGGTGCTGGGTAGCGTGGGGCGCTCCAGCTGCCGGGCCCGCTCGCATTCGCCGAGATGCGCGTCCCGCGCGGGGTTGTCGGGCTCGGCGGCCTGGGCGAACCGCAGGTTGGCCAGCGTGTATTCGTGTCCCGCGAACACCAGGGTGTCGTCGGGCAGGGCGGCGAGACGCGCGAGCGAGCGGTGCATCTGCTCGGCGGTGCCTTCGAAGAGGCGGCCGCAGCCGCCGGAGAACAGGGTATCGCCGCAGAACAGCAGGCCGGGTGTGCCGGGGGCGTAGAACGCGATATGGTCCAGCGTGTGGCCGGGCACGGCGAAGACTTCGAAGCGCCGTCCTTGCACGCGGCATTCATCCTCGTCGCCGACGACCTCGTCGATGGCCGGAATGGCCGAGTTGTCGGGACCGATGACGCGGGGCGAGTACCGCTTGACCAGCGCATCGATGCCACCGGTGTGATCGTGATGATGGTGCGTTACCAGAATCGCGGCCAGGCTGAGGCCTTCTCGTTCCAGGTACTCGATGACCGGCTGGGCATCGCCGGGATCGACGATGACGACCTTATCGCTGGCATCCTGGCGAAGCAGCCAGATATAGTTGTCCTGAAATGCGGGGATCGGTATTACGGTCAGCATAGTGCGTAGGATCTCGGCAAACGTCGGGGCTGCCGAATGGTGACGATGCTCGCGCCTCGCGGGCGCGCTCGATCGTGAGCGGCAGCGTAAAATCCGTCAACCTTGGGGGGAACGGGCCATCGTGTCAAATTCGCATATGACGATGACATTGGCACAGGCCGTCCGCGAGGGACGCCGCTTCTGGGCTTCCGAGGAGGGCGCGGCGCTGTGGCAGGCGCAGCGGGCATGCCTGGGGCCGTTGTGCGAGTCGCGCTTCGGTCTGCACAGCCTGCAGCTGGGAATGGCGGCGCGGCTGACGGACATGTGCCCGATCCGCCATGCATTGACGTGGTCGCCCACGCGAGCGCTTGCCGAGGATGCCTCGGTCCTGGTCTGCGATCCCGGTGCCTTGCCGTTGCCCGACGAGAGCCTCGACCTGGTGCTGGTGCACCACCTGCTGGAAGTCGTTCCCAATGCTCACCATCTGATGCGCGAAGCCGCGCGTGTCACGCGCGACGATGGCCTGCTGGTGGTGATGGGCTGGAATCCGTTCGGGGCCGACGCGCTGGGGCACCTGGCGCCTGCGGGGCGTCGCCGCTGGCCCTGCAAGGGACACTGGCGACGTACGGGCCGGTTGCGCGAATGGCTGGCGTTTGTCGATTTCGAAATCGAACGCGTAGACTACTGCGGCTTCCGCCTGCCCGGCGGGCAGGTACACAATCTGGGGCTCGAAACGCTGGGGCGTCGCTACAATCTTCCCGTCGGCGGGTGCTATCTGATTGTGGCCCGTCGCAAGCAGGCACCGATACAACCGGCCAGGACCCTGTTCCAGCGCGATGCCGTTACCGGCAACTCCTGGCTGGGGCCCGCCGCACTCCACCAGGGCGAGCGCTCGAGACGCGAGACGCACGCCCGAGACGACAGGATGACCGAGGTTGACTGATTCGCATGCCACGGGCGACATGCCCCGCGTCACTATCTACACCGACGGGGCCTGCCGGGGGAATCCCGGCCCCGGCGGATGGGGTGCCGTGTTGCGCTACGGGCAACACGAGAAGACCCTCAAGGGGGGCGAAGCCGTGACCACCAACAACCGCATGGAGCTGATGGCCGCGATCCAGGCGTTGCGGACCCTGACGCGTGCATGCGACGTGGCACTGTGGACCGACTCCGAGTATCTCCGCAAGGGGATCACTGAATGGATTCATGGCTGGGTCAAGCGGGGGTGGAAAACCGCCGCCAAGCAGCCGGTCAAGAATGCCGAGCTATGGCGCGAGCTGCTCGCGGAGACTCAGCGCCATCGTATCGAGTGGCACTGGGTGAAGGGCCATAGCGGGCACGAGGGCAACGAACTGGCCGATACGCTCGCCAACGCCGCCACCGACGAGATACAGGCGGCCAAGCGTCAGGCCATGGCAGGAGAACAGTAGCAATGCGCCAGATCGTACTGGATACCGAAACCACCGGCATCGATCCCAAGGACGGTCACCGCCTGATCGAGATCGGGGCGGTCGAGGTGGTCAATCGCCGGCTCACCGGCAACAATTACCACCAATACATCAACCCCGAGCGCGACATCGATCCCGAAGCCGTCGAGGTGCACGGCATCACCAACGAGCGCGTCGCCGACGAACCGGTGTTCGCCGATATCGCCGATGCCTTCTGGGAATACATTCGCGGCGCCGAACTGGTGATTCACAACGCCGCGTTCGACGTGGGCTTCATCGATCACGAGTTCGGGTTGCTGCATGACAAGCGTGGCGGCCCGCGTCTGGGTCCCGTCGCCGACTACTGCAGCGTGCTCGACACTCTGGCGATGGCGCGCAAGTTGCACCCCGGACAGCGCAACAACCTCGACGCACTCTGCAAGCGCTATGGCATCGACAATGGACGGCGTGTCCTGCACGGCGCCTTGCTGGACGCCGAGATCCTGTCCGATGTCTATCTGACGATGACGGGGGGGCAGACCGCGTTGTCGCTGGCCGGCATCGAGGAACGCGCGGGCGACGAAGGGCAGGACGCCAACAGCGTCAGCGGCATTCGTCGGGTCTCACGCGAGGGGTTGTCGCTGGCGGTCATGCGTCCCAGCGAGGCGGAAGAGGCGGCGCACCGCGCCAAGCTGGACAGCATTCGCCAGGCGGCCGGCCAATGTCACTGGGATGCCCTGAACGACGCTTCGCAGGGATCGGCATGACGATGTTGTCATCGCCGTTCGTCCGGGAATTGCCCGGTGCGCAGACACCGCGCCGGGGCTACTGGATTCGTTTCGGCGAATCCGGTATCGCCCCGGGCGAGGATGGCATTCTCCAGCCGCCGGGCGAGTGGCCGGCGCATGCCATGGCGTTGGGCATGTGGCATGACCTGCCGGTCGCCATGGTGCATGAGCCGGGCGATGCCGACTGGCCCCCGGCACGCGAGTGGCTGGCGAGATTGCCCGGCCCGCAGGCCGATCTGCTGGCCACGGCCCTGCAGGTCGATGCCTGGGCACGCGATCATCGCTTCTGCGGACGCTGCGGTTCGCCGATGACCCGGCTCGCCCATGAGTTCGCCATGCAGTGCGAGGCATGCGGCCATCGCAGTTATCCGCGTATCTCGCCGTGCATCATCACTCTGGTCACGCATGGGCAGGACTTGCTGCTGGCGCGGAATTCGCGCTTTCCCGCGCGGCGTTATTCCACCCTGGCGGGGTTCATCGAGCCGGGCGAGAGCGCCGAAAACGCCGTACGCCGTGAAGTCTACGAGGAGGTGGGCATCGAGATCGGGCGCGTGCGTTTCTTCCGCAGCCAGTCCTGGCCGTTTCCGCACTCGTTGATGCTGGGCTTCTTCGCCGAAGCCGCGAGTCGGCGAATCCGGATCGACGGAGTGGAGATCGCCGATGCCGCCTGGTTCACGCCACGGCATCTGCCCGAGTTGCCGCCGCGACATTCGATCTCGCGCCAGTTGATCGAAACGCATCTCAGCGCGGTGTCGCCGCGCTGAGACGTGCTGTTTCGTCAGTGACCGGGGAAGAGGCTGGTCAGCTTGGTGGCCAGCATGACGTTGCCGGTGGCCTTCAGCTTGCCGCTCATGAAGGCCTGCATGCCGTTGATCTCGCCGTTCATCACGCCTTTGAGGGTTTCGGTGTCGGTGGTCAGGCTGACGGATGGGTCGTCGTGCTCGCCGGGCTGGATGTCGAGTGTCCCGTCCTTGACGTTGAGGTAGTAGTCATCGGCATCGGTGATATGGAACTGGAAGACTTCGTCCATGCCCCGAGCGGCGGCAGGATCGAAACGTGACTGTAACTTCTCGATGACGGTGTTGGCGTCGGCCATGTTGGGTCACTCTATGGCGTTGATGGAATGACCAGCGTATTTCAAACAAATGTTTCATACAAGGGGCGCTCGCTGCAGAGCCCCCGCGAGGCGAGGTGGTGACGTGACTGAATGGATTGCCGAATATGCGCTGTTCGCCGCCAAGCTGGCGACGCTGGTCGTGGCCGTGGGCGTTCTGGTCGGGCTCGTCGTCACGCTAAAGCAGCGCGCGAGTGGACAGGTCGAAGGCAATCGCCTGCGCATCGTGGCGCTGCACGAGCGTCAGCGGCGTCGGCGTGAATCGCTGCGCCTGGCGGGACTGCCCGCCGCGCAGCGTCGACGGGCCCAGAAAGCGCTACGCAAGGAGGAGAAGGCCCGCCGCAAGGGGAAGGGCGAGGCCCAGGAGTCGGCACGACCACGCGTGTGGGTGCTCGATTTCGATGGAGATCTCAAGGCATCACGCACGCCGCAGCTGGCGGAACAGGTTTCTTTGCTGCTGGGCGAGTTGCAAGACGACGACGAGGTCGTCGTGCGCCTGACGTCCGGTGGCGGTCTGGTGCATGCCTACGGGCTGGCGTCCGCCCAGCTCGACCGCCTGCGCGATGCCGGTGTGCGACTCACCGTCTGCGTCGACAAGGTCGCTGCCAGCGGCGGTTACATGATGGCCTGCTGCGCACACCGCCTGATTGCTGCCCCGTTCGCCGTGATCGGGTCGATCGGCGTGGTGGCTCAGGTACCCAACGTGCATCGCCTGCTCAAGAAGCACGACATCGATGTCGAGTTGCTGACCGCAGGTCGTTACAAGCGGACATTGACGGTGCTGGGCGAAAACACCGAGGAGGGGCGTGCCAAGTTTCTCGAGGACTTGCGGGAAACCCACGACCTGTTCAAGCGTTATGTGGGGGAGCGGCGTCCTGCACTCGATATCGACAAGGTGGCGACCGGCGAGATCTGGTATGGACGCCAGGCATTGGATGACGGCCTGATCGATGAGGTGAATACCAGTGACGGCTATCTGGCGGCACGCATGGAGCAGGCGCGCGTGTTGCAGGTGGTGCTGGAGCCGCGTCATTCCTTGATGCAGCGTATCGGTGTCGGCGCTTCGCAGGGCATCGAGCGCTTGAGCGATCGTGTCATGGAGCGCCTGGAGGAAAGCGGCTGGCAGCGGCGGTAGGCCGCTGCCAGCCGCACACGGCTTAGCGGGTCTTGCCGTAAAGCGCGACGAGGGCGTCGATGACCGTGCGCGCCTCGTCGCCGGCCAGTGAATAATAGATCGTCTGCGAGGCTCGACGTGTCACGACGAGGTTTTCGCGACGCAGGATCGCAAGATGCTGCGACAGCGCGGACTGGCTGAGGCTCAGCTTGCGGTTCAGCTCGGTGACCGAGAGTTCCGCGTCATCGAGCAGGCACAGAATGCGCAGCCGGTTCTCGTTGGCCATGGCCTTGAGCAGGGTCGTGCCCTTGTCGATCGCGGAAGTACCGGCGTTGAGCAGGGTGGAGGCAGGCTGGAGCGAGCGCATGTGGGTGTCTCCTACATCATTATCGGGATTGGCGATGGGTCGCCGCGAGCGTGGGATGAGCGCCCAACGGCGAGGGATACGTTCTGGTGGGCTTTACGGGCAACGCGGCATTGGCCTCGATGCCTGCCGTGTTGTCATGCCCACTTACTCATTCTTGATTTAGTGAATCATCAATAACTTCGCCAAGCCTGTCCAAGATAGCTTTTAACGATAATTCATCGGTAGTGGCGAAAGTCGACGTCGTGTCGCGAATCGCTGATGAGCATATGACCTCCGTGTGGCAGTGAAAAGCCTGCTGTAGTTCCTTTTTCATGCCGCCAGGAAGGCGGCATCTCACTGGTTCCGTCCGGAGCGATCCTTTACAATATCGACTTTCGTCTCGGTGCCATGCGCATCGACCCGCCTTGAGGGTTCCCTTACCCCTCGGCCTCCCTTGGCAACCAAAAAGGTGATGCATGTTCGCCCTCGATTCTCGCCAAGCCAGACGCGTGATGGCGCTGCTCGTCGGTTTTCACATCGTGGTGATCGCGGCCAGCAACTATCTGGTACAGCTTCCGTTTTCGCTTTTCGGCTGGCATACCACCTGGGGCGCCTTCAGCTTCCCCTTCATTTTTCTGGCCACGGATCTGACCGTGCGTCTGTTCGGCAAGGGGCGTGCCCGATCGATCATCGCGCGGGTCATGCTGCCGGCATTGTTGATCTCGTACGGCGTGTCGGTGCTCTTTCAGGAAGGGGCGTTCCAGGGCGTCGCGGCCCTCGGCGAGTGGAACCTGTTCGTGGGGCGTATCGCGCTGGCGAGTTTCATGGCCTATGTGCTGGGGCAGTTGCTGGATATCCATGTCTTCGACCGCCTGAGACGTCTGCGTGCCTGGTGGGTCGCGCCGGCCTTTTCGACCCTGCTGGGCAACCTGGCCGATACGTTCGCGTTTTTCGCGATCGCGTTCTGGAACGGTCCCAGTGCGTTCATGAGTGAGCATTGGGTGGAAATCGCCTGGGTGGATTATGCCATCAAGCTGGGGGTGAGCCTGGCCTTCTTCCTGCCGCTCTACGGCATGCTGCTGGGGGCGTTGACGCGTCGACTGGCGCATCTGGGGGATGCCAGCGAGGGACTTCAGCCACGCAAGGCCTGAAACGGCTCTGGTATCATGCGTCGATCACTCGAAGGACTGACGAGGCATATCGTGGAATTACATCATGTCGATACCGGCGGCGAAGGGCGCCCGCTGGTCGTTCTGCACGGCTTGTTCGGCAGTGCCGACAACTGGCGCTCGCACGTCAAGCAGTGGCGGGCGCAGCGTCGCGTGATCGCCGTGGACCTGCGCAACCATGGCAAGTCGCCGCATGCGTCGGGCATGCGGTATGCCACTCAGGCCGAGGACGTCGAAGCGTTGCTGGAGGCGTTGAACATCGAGCGCTGCGACCTGCTGGGCCACTCGATGGGCGGCAAGGTCGCCATGACCCTGGCGCGTCAGTCGCCGGCGCGTGTCGCACGCCTGATCGTCGCCGATATCGCGCCGATCGCCTATCAGCACGGTCATGATGCGATCTTTCGTGCCATGCGCGCCGTCGAGGCGCGTCCCCCGGCGGACCGCAAGGCGGCGGACAGGATCATGGCGGAGTTCATCGAGACACCGGCGACACGCATGTTCCTGGCCACCAACCTGGTGCGTGGCGAGGATGAGCGTCTGGTGTGGCGCGTGGGACTCGATCAGATCGAGGAGGACTATGCCAGCATCGTGGCCGTGCCGGATGGTGACGGCGCCTACGAGGGGCCGGCGCTGGTCCTGCGCGGCGGGCGCTCCGATTACGTGAGCGACGAGGCGCTGCCGGCGGTCGAGGCCGTGCTGCCAAGGGCGCATGTCGAGACGCTGGCGGAGGCCGGGCATTGGCTGCATGCCGAACAGCCGGAGGCCTTTCAAGCGGCCGTGTCGCGCTTTCTGGCGGCGGAATGAAGGCAGCGGCATGGAGCGCACAGCGCTCCATGCCGTGTCGAATCAGGGGCGATTGAGGTCGACGGCGAGGCGCGACAGCGGACTCTTGGCCTTGATCTGGCCGCGCTCGAGAAGGAATGCTTCGAAGGCTTCGTAGCGTTGTCCATCCAGCGCGGCAGGGCGCAGGGCGAAGCGTGGCAGCGTGTTCTCCCAGGCCTTGCGGTTGACCGGTGTGTCCAGCGCCGGATCGTAGGCCTTGAAGGCTTCCCAGCCCTCCTCGGGATGATTGATGATCCAGGCCGTGGCCTCGCCGATGGCGGCCATGAAACGCGCATAGGCAGCGCGATGGGCATCCAGCGTGTCGCGGTTGGCCACGAAGATCAGTTCGTCGTAGGTGGGAACGCCTTCTTCCTCGATATAGAACGCCCGGCCCTCGACGCCTTCCTGAGCCATCTGTGCCAGCTCGAAGTTGCGAAACGCACCGGTGATGGCGTCGACCTTTTCTCCGATCAAGGCCGGCGTCAGCGCGAAATTGACGTTGACCATCTCGACGTCCTCGGGCGCGACCCCATTGTGTTCGAGCATGGTGTTGAGCAGCACTTCCTCGACTCCGCCCACGGAATAGCCGATACGCTTGCCGGCCAGATCCGCCATGCTTTCGATGCCGCTGTCAGCGCGTACCAGCGTGGCATTGAGAGGCGTTGCCACCAGCGTGCCCACGCGCACCAGGGGGAGGCCCTGGTCGACTTGCAGGTGCAGCTGGGGCTGGTAGCTGAGTGCCAGGTCGATCTTGCCTGCCGCGACCAGCTTGGGCGGTACGCTCGGGTCGGCGGGGGAGATGAGTTCGACGTCCAGTCCGTGATCCTGGAAGAGGCCGCGCTGTTTTGCGATGACCAATGGCGCATGCGTGGGGTTGGTGTACCAGTCGAGCATCACTTTCAGCGAGTCGGACGTGTCGGTGCCGTCGCGCTCCTCGGCGGCCAGCGCCGGGCCGGACAGCACGAGCAAGAGGGCGAGACACGCGCCCATGAAGCGGTGGGTCATGGAGGTCATGCGTTATTCTCCTGCGAGTTGTTACCCCGATAGCCAAGGGGCGTTTCGTTATCGTGAATGCCCCGCGAGACGGCTCGCCGGGCGAGGTTCATTGCTTCAGCCTTGGGCGCTGGTGCGGTCCTCATGCCATGGCATCAGGTGGCGCATCAGGGCGTCCATGGCGAAATAGAGCGCCACGCCGAAGGTGACGAGGATCAGCAAGGCGGCGAACATCAGGTCGACTTGCATGCGTGCATTCGCGTTGAGCATCAAGTATCCCAGTCCCTGGCTGGAGCCGACCCATTCGCCGATCACGGCACCGATGGGGGCGGCGCTGGCGGCCATGCGCATGCCGGATGCCAGGGCCGGCAGAGCCGCGGGCAATTGAATGCGCAGCAGTCGACGGCGGCGGTCGGCGCCCAGGGTCTGTGCCAGGTCCAGCCACCCCTGCGGGGTCTGGCGCAAGCCGTCGTAACATGTCGAGGCGACCGGAAAATAGATGATCAGGGTCGCCATGACGATCTTGGCGGTCATGCCGTAACCCAGCCATAGCATGAGAATCGGGGCCAGGGCGAACAGCGGAATGGCCTGGCTGATCAACAGGATCGGCAGCAAGGTTCGCCTGAGGCCATGAAAGCGGGCCAGGGCGAGCGCGGTGAGCAAGCCGCTGAGGCAGCCGATGAACAGGCCGGCGACGATCTCGATCACGGTGATGCCGGTATGATGCCAGAGTAACTGATGATGGGCGGCGAGGGCTTGCACCACGGCGAGCGGGGACGGCAGTACGTAACCCGGCACGCCGGTGGCGACGACGAGTCCTTGCCATAGCCCTAGCAGGGCAACGAGGCCGAGCATGGCCGGCCAGAGGCGCTTGAGAAGTGTCATGCTCGGCTCCCGGCGGTGAGCGGGGCATGCAGGCGCGCTACCAGGCGTGGCTGCAGGCGCAGCATGTCGGGGGCTTCCAGCGCGCGTGGTCGCTGGCCGGGAGGGACGTCGAAGTCACTCAGCGTGGCCGGTTGCCCGGCGAGAATCAGGATGCGATCGCTCAGGCGCAAGGCTTCGAGCGGGTCGTGGGTCACCAGGATGACCGTGCGGCCGGCCAGCAGTCGCGCGGCGAGTTCGTGCAGTTCAAGGCGCGTGATGGCATCGACGGCGGAAAAGGGTTCGTCCATCAAGACGACGGGCGCATCCTCGAAGAGCGTGCGCGCCAGGGCCACGCGCTGACGCTGGCCGCCGGAGAGCGTCTTGGGCCAGTCTCGGGCCTTATCAGCGAGACCGACGTCGTCGAGCAGGGAAAATGCCCGCTGGCGGTCCGCCGGGGAAGGGCGTCCGCGCAAGGCCGGGCCGAGCAGGACGTTATCGACGACGGTGCGCCACGGCAACAGCTGATCCTGCTGCGCCATCCAGGCCAGCCGGCCGGTGAGGGGGCGGGCGTCGTCGGTGGTCAGCGTCAGCTCGTGGGTATCGGGCAAGGGCAGGTCGGCGATCATGCGCAGCAGGGAACTCTTGCCGCTGCCGCTGCGCCCGAGCAGCCCGGTCCAGCTGCCGGGGGCGAACTCGACGGTCAGGCCATCGAACAGCCATTGTCCTGCAAAGGCGAGTCGTGCCTGGGCGAGGGAAAAACCGAGGGACGTCATCAAGGCTCCATAAGGGGCGAAGGACGTGCCGACGGCACGCTCTGGCGTTTCCTCCGCCGGTGTTAACCGGATCAGGTTCCAGGGTTGCGCCGGGCGCTCTCAGCCCGCCACGGTCGGCGGGCACCCCTATCCAGAGACGATTATTGTATCCTGTCGGCTCGGGAGCTGCCCAGTGCCATGTGGCCGAGTGTACCGCTTGAGCGCAGGCTGCCAACGATCGGACAAAGCGTAGGAGCACGCATGTATCCCGATTCCGAACTCACGCATCGTGTCGAGGTGTTCACGGGGCACGCGCTGTCGCCCCTGCCGCTCGCGTGGGATGACAGTGCCAACTGGCTGTGGCGGACCGCCGGCGAATCGCCGCAACTCCTCAAGCTGGCGCGCACGCATCCGGAGCACGATCCTTTCTGGAAGGGCATGCGTGAGCTGTTCGGCTTCGACCGCTGGCGCTGTCCGGAGACCATGACGCGGCTGGCAGGAGCCCTGCCGGCGCATCTGCCGATGCTCCCGCTGCCGATGACGTATCTCGGGACCCTGCAGCACGCGCCGTTGTGGAGTCTGCCGTGGAGCGACGGCAAGGCGGCGCGGATGGGGCCGGTCTTCGCCGAGTTGCTGGGCAGCCAGCTGGGCCACCTGCATCGCGAGACGGTCTCGGGGTGGGGGCATCCTCTGGAAAAGGTTCACCCACTGGCCGAGTGGCCGCGGCATGCGCGTGACTTTCTGCGCCAGCACCCGCGCTGTGGTGAGCTTCCGACGTTTCCGGCATTTCCCATTCCGTCACGGGCGGTTTGGTGTCTGCCCGATGTGCGCGCCGATCAGTACCTGAGCGGTGCCACGGGATGGCTGTGGAGCGACTGGGAGGCGTTGACATGGGCGCCGCTCGAGTTCGATCTGTGCCTGGCCGAGATGCTCATCACGACGTGTGCCGAGCGCGATGCCTTTTTGGCCGCCTATCGACGCGAGTCGCCATGCGTGTCGCTGTCGGCCTATCGCCAGGGCATGCGGGCGTTGATCTGGGTCATGCGTCTGCACGGCGACGTGGACTGGCATCATGTCGTCTCGCACCCCGATTGGTTAACGCAGGTGCCGGCATGAAGCAGCATGACATGGCATACTAGGTCCTTGAATTTCAGGAACTTGAGTTTCAGGAGATAACCGCGAGCCGTGGATACCATCAACAGCCTTTTCTTGTTTTCGGGTTTCTTGATCGCGCTGAGCATCGTGGCAAGCCGCGTCTCGTCGCGGATCGGCGTACCGCTGTTGGTGCTGTTCCTGGTGCTGGGCATGCTGGCCGGTGAGGAAGGCGTGCTGGGAATCGAGTTCGACGACTACTCCCTGGCATACCTCATCGGGCATCTGGCGTTGGCGATGATCCTGCTCGACGGCGGCTTGCGGACACGCCTCAAGACGTTCCGGGTGGGGCTCAAGCCGGCGCTGTCGCTGGCCACGCTTGGGGTGTTCGTCACCAGCGGGCTCGTCGGCCTGTGCGCCATGTGGGTGTTCGATCTGTCTCTGGTCGAAGGCCTGCTGGTGGGGGCGATCGTCGGATCGACGGATGCCGCCGCGGTCTTCTCGATGCTGGCCGGACAAGGGGTGACCCTCAACGAGCGGGTGGGGGCGACGCTCGAAATCGAATCGGGCACCAACGACCCCATGGCGATCTTCCTCACGATCACGCTGGCCGAGATTCTGGTGGGCAGTGTGGGCGGGGTCTGGCAAACGCTGATGATGTTCGCCTCGCAGTTCGGGCTGGGCCTCGTGTTCGGCGTCGGTGGTGGCTGGCTGGCCGCCAAGCTGCTGCGCTGGCTCGATCTCGCGCCCGGGCTCTATTCCTTGCTGGCGCTTGCCCTGGGCTTTTTGATCTTCGGGGTGACCAGCGTGGCGGGCGGCAGCGGCTTTTTGGCGATCTACCTGGCGGGTCTGATGATCGGCAACCAGCCGGGACGGCATCTGACCCATATCCTGCCGGTTCACGATGGGCTGGCCTGGTTGAGCCAGATCGGCCTCTTTCTGGTGCTGGGGATGCTGGTGACGCCCAGCGAGATGATCGACTATGCCGTGCCTGGCGCGGTATTGGCGCTGGGCCTGATCTTCGTGGCGCGGCCGCTGGCGGTGCTGATCTCGCTCAAGCCGTTCTTCAGCTTCCGGTGGCGGGAAATCGGTTTCATTTCCTGGGTCGGGCTGCGCGGCGCGGTGCCCATCGTGCTGGCGATCTTTCCGGTCATCGCCGGGGTCGAAAACGCGACGCTTTACTTCAACGTGGCGTTCTTCGTGGTCCTGATATCATTGTTGATGCAAGGCGCGTCACTGGCGCGGGTGGCACGCCTGATGCGCGTCGAGGTGCCGGCAGGCGCCACGCCCAACCGCCGTGGTCCGCTGGGCGTGCTGCCCGAAAACGATTACGAGATGTTCGTCTACAAGGTGGAGAACGAAGCGCTGGAAGACGTCCCCATCCGGCTGCTGCGGTTTCCCTCCGGGGCCCTGATTTCCGGGCTGTTTCGTCAGCATGCGATGTTGCACGCCAAGGGCAGCACGCGGCTGAAGCTCAATGACGTCATCTGCGTCATCGGGCGCAGCGATGACTTGCCGGCGCTCAACCGCCTGTTCAACGGTGACGCCACCCTCAAGCGTGAACGGGCGTTCTTCGGTACGTTCACGCTGGATGGAGAAGCCATGATGAGCGATGTGGCGGACGCGTACGGTCTGACGTTGAGCCCCGGTGAGCGGGACATGACGCTGGGCGAATTCGTGGCGCTACGCGTCGGTGGGCATCCCGTGGTGGGGGACGACGTCGATTGGCATGGCTTTCATTGGGTGGTCAATGCCGTGCAGGGCAATCGCGTGACGCGGGTCGGGCTCAGGCTCTATCACTGAAATCGTCATCGATGCGCTCAGGGACCACGCAAGTGGTGTCATCTTGTTCTACGCTGCTTGAATTACCTTTGCTCGCGGAGTTTTCCATGTCCATGCCTCATCGACGCCTTTATCGCTGTCGCGCGTGTCAGGTCGAAGTGTTCATTCAGGCAACGCGCCGCCCGTTGGAATCGCGCTGTCCCGAGTGCGATGCACGGGACTTCGAGAGCGTCGCCCAGGCGGGATCACATCCGCGTGCCACGGTGGATGAGTTGCTGGCGAAGGCGCTGGACAGAGAACGCCGGAATCCCGCGGACATGCCCGGTGAAGTGGAGGACGTCGATGTCCATTGAGGGCGGACGTCACGATTAGACAGGAGTGCGTCGCGTGATTCAGCGTCACGACGCCAACCACCAGGGCCGCGATTTTTTCGTCGGCGATGTCCATGGTCAACTGGCTCTGCTGCAGGCCGAACTCGAGGCCGTCGGTTTCGATCGTGAGCGGGATCGCCTGTTCAGCGTGGGGGACTTGATCGATCGAGGCAGCGAGAGCCTGGCTTGCCTGTCGCTGGCGCTCGAGCCCTGGTGCCATGCGGTATGCGGCAATCACGAAATGCTGGCCTTCGAGGCCCTTCTGGGCGATAACCGGGATAGCCCCCAGACACACGACGCCTGGATGATCAACGGGGGCACCTGGGCCATGACAGCAGCGCACGGCGAAGTACGCGCGATGCTGAAGCGCGCGTTGCCCCACCTGCCTTACGCGAGAGAGGTCACGGTCGAGGGGCGGCGTGTGGGCATCGTCCACGCCGAGCCTCCCGCCGACTGGCGAGATGTCATGCCGCCCTCGCAGGCCTTGCTGTGGGGGCGCACTCGTATCATGCAAGGCGATGAAACGCTGGTGAAGGGGATCGACGCGGTGGTCGTGGGACACACCATCGTCCAGCGACCGATGCGCCTGGGCAATGTCCACTATATCGACACCGGCGCGTTCAATACCGGCAAGCTGACGTTGATCGAGGCGCGCGACTTGCTGCGCGAAGACGTGTCATGCTGAGCGTGTATTGCACCGAGAAGGCGGGTGAAGGGCCTGAAATGAAAAAACGCCCCGAGACCAGTCAGCTGCTGAAATCTCGGGGCGCTTTGATGTGGTGGCGGAGGGACAGGGATTCGAACCCTGGGTAGGCTATAAACCTACGCCGGTTTTCGAGACCGGTACATTCAACCACTCTGCCATCCCTCCGGCTTACGGCGCATACATTACTATCATGTGCTGAAGAGTCAAGCGTCTTTCACAGGAGGGAGCATGAAAAACGCCCCGAGATCAGTAGTTTACTGGAATCTCGGGGCGCTTTGATGTGGTGGCGGAGGGACAGGGATTCGAACCCTGGGAAGGCGTTAACCTTCGCCGGTTTTCAAGACCGGTGCATTCAACCGCTCTGCCATCCCTCCGGCTTACGGCGCAATATACTACCATCGTTTGCTGTTGCGTCAAGAGTCTGTCGTGCTTTCAAGGAGTTAAAACAACGCCCGGGCGTTGAAGATGTGCCTTGCAGTGGGAACCTTGGCGGGGCATTCTAGGTCTACACTTATATTTCCAGCGCCACCGAGGAGAGAGATCCCATGGCATACCGTACGTCGCAAATCGCCGGTCACGAGACGCGATCGGTAAGCACCAACAAGGTGCTGCGCAACACTTACATGCTCTTGGCCATGACATTGCTGTTTTCCGCCGTGACGGCGGGAACGGCCATGGCCATGGGAATCGGGCAGATGAATATCTTCGTCTTCCTGATCGGTGCCTATGGCTTGATGTTCCTGGTGCACAAGACAGCCAACTCGGCGGCGGGGCTTCTGTCGATCTTCGCCTTCACCGGTTTCATGGGCTTCACGCTGGGGCCGATGTTGAGTCTCTATCTGTCGCTGCCCAATGGTCCCCAACTGGTCATGACCGCTCTGGGGATGACCGGGGCCACCTTCATCGGCTTGTCCGCGGTGGCACTGATTACGCGCAAGGATTTCAGCTTCCTGGCCAACTTCATGATCGCCGGTGCGATCGTGCTGGTACTGGCCATGGTCGTGGCGATGATCTTCAACATCACCGCGCTGGCCTTGGCGGTGTCCGCCGGCTTCGTGCTGTTTTCCTCGGCCGCGATCCTGTATCAGACCAGTGAAATCATCCACCGCGCGGGCGAGACCAACTATATCCTCGCGACCATTACCCTGTTCGTCTCGATCTACAACCTGTTCGTCAGCCTGTTGTCCATCCTGGGCTTCGCGTCGAACGACTGATGCATCGGCGAGCGTTCAACGCTTGCAACGATCGGGCCCGCACCTCGTTTGGTGCGGGCTTTTTTGATGCGCGACGGCTGGCGTCAGCCGCGCCATAGCTGAAGCAGTGGGTCGGCAAGACCGTACCAGCGGGCATAGAAGATGCTTCGGCGGCGGGCGTTGGCCAGCGCCGTCGTGTCCAGGGTATCGACGATGTCATGACGCAGGTGCGCAAGGCTGCCGATCTCGCATCGCTCCCGCTTGCCCCGGGCCGGCTGGGAGGCGGCGGGGGCAAGGGTTGATGCGGAGGTCGTCAGTGTGTCGGCAATGCCCGCAGAAGGCGGCATGGCGCGATGCCGGAGTGGCGCCGTGGTGAGCAGAGTGACGGTCATGATCTTGACCTCTACGAGTCAGCGGTGGGCGTGTCCGTACGGAAGCGACACATTCACTTTCAATTTAGCTGGATTTCGTTACGTCTGACGGGCGTTTCACGGGAACCTTGACGATGCTCAGCCTTTGCTGTGTGGCCCGGTAGAGACGCATAAAAAAGCCGCCAGGGAGCGGCGGCAAGGTTGGGGATGCTGCATAGCGGAGATATGGCAGATCATCGAAGCGAGCTAAGGCATGCGATATGTTAGCTTGTTAAAAATATACTAGCTAATATGACGTGCGTCAATGTCCACGCCGACATGGAGCCGGCATTTGCCTTGACCGGGCCGTGTCGAGGACAATATTCGTCCATCCATACCTTGGTGGTGGGGAGCAAGCGATGCGATACGCATTACTCGTGCTGGGAGGACCGTACACTCATCAGGCGGCGCATTCCGCATTGCGCTTCGCGCATGCCGCGATCGCCCGTGGACACCGTGTCGATACGGTCTTTTTCTATCACGATGGGGTCTACAATGCCTCGCATCTGGCGGCACCGCCCCAGGACGAGCCGCATCTGGTCGATGCATGGCGCGCGCTGCATCGGGAACATGGCACGACGCTCCAGGTCTGCGTGGCCGCGGCATTGCGGCGAGGTGTGCTCGACGCCAGCGAGGCCGAGCGTCACGGCAAGACGGGCGCGAGCCTGGAGCCACCCTTCGAATTGACCGGACTCGGGCAGTTGCTCGATGTCGAGCGGACGCATGAGCGCTTGTTGACGTTCGCGCCTTGAACGTCGGCCGTACACCTTCATGTCAGGGAGAATCGTCATGTCAGAACGTGCCGAGGCCGAGCACGGCGACTTGCTGGTGATACTGCGTCATGCACCGCATGGCAGCCTGTGGCTGCGCGAGGCTCTCGACCTGGCCCTGGTCGGCGCGGCCTTTGGTCAGTCGGTATCGCTGTTGCTGATGGGCGATGGCGTCTGGGCACTGCTCCCGGGACAGGGTCAGGGCCCCTTGGGACAGAAGGGCACGCAGAGCACCTTCGACATGCTCGAGATGTATGATATCGAGCGATTGTATGTCGATGCCTCGGCGTTGGCGTCACGCGGTCTGGCGCCGGATGACTTGCTGCTGCCGGTCATCCCTGTGGACGCGGCGAGGTTGCCGGCCGTGCTGGCCGGTCACCGCCAAATTTTCAATTTCTGAACGCTGCCGTGTTGATCGCCAACTGGGCAGCGCCGTGAGGAGACATCCGCGAATGTTGTTGCACTTGCTCAATCGTGCCCCGAGCTCGAGCCACGTCCCCCGGGACGTGCTGCGCGCGATGGGGGCGGAGGATAGATTGATGCTGATCGAGGACGGCGTCTATGGGGCGTTGAATGCCCAGGTGCAACATCTGCCGGGCCTGGAAGGCCGGCTTTTCGCATTGCGCGAGGATCTGGAATCGCGCGGGCTGGCGGGGCGCTGCGATGCCAGCGTGACGATCGTGGACATGGACGGCTTCGTGGCCTTGACCGAAGAAGCCCAGCGCACGGTGAGCTGGTTCTGATGGCAACGACACGACCCGCACGTTATCTCATCGTGGAAGGCCGCGAGATCGCGCTCGATCCGGAAGGATTCCTGGTCGACCTCTCGGTCTGGACGCCTGCCGTGGCCGATGCTCTCGCCGCCGAGGAAGGCCGGACGCTGACTGCCGAGCACTGGGAGGTGCTCGACGTATTGCGGGATTTCTATGCGCGTTATGAAAACGCGCCCGCCATGCGGCCGCTGGTCAAGGCGGTGGGGCAGGCACTGGACCCCGAGAAGGGGCGCTCCTTGCACTTGATGAGGCTCTTCCCCGACAGCCCGGCCAAGGTCGGGGCTCGCCTGGCCGGGCTTCCCAAGCCCACCAACTGTCTGTGACGACGATCGCCTTCACGGCGATTGTCCTTAACCACCATCTCTGGGACGCTGATGAATTTTCTTGCCCATGCCTGGCTGGCGCGTGGCGGCAATGACGCCTTTCTCTACGGCAATATGATTGCCGATGGCGTCAAGGGAGATCCCGGCGCCGGGTGGCCGGCGGAGATCGCCCGCGGGATTCGCCATCACCGTCGCGTGGATGCCTGGGTCGACGCTCATGCCGTGATTCGCGAGGTGCGAGCGCGTGCCCCGCGTCCCCAGCGGCGCGTCGTGGGGATCGCGCTGGACCTGGTGTGGGATCATTTCGTGGCGCGCGATCATGCCGATGCTGCCCTGATCGCGCGCTGTTACCGGGTTCTGGAGAGCCAGGGGACGGCTCCCGATCGCCTGGCGCCGATGATCCCCGTCCTGATCGAGGATGACTGGCTGACACGCTATGCCGATTTCGAGTTCACCTGTCGTGCCATTGCCGGCCTGGGGCGTCGCTTGAGCGGCCCCAATCGGCTCGCCGAGCTGGTGCCCTGGTTGCGCACCGATTATTCCGCGCTGGAGCGAGACTTCCGGCAACTCTGGCCAGCGCTCAATCAGGCATTGAGCGCCGACTAGATCTCGCCTTCAGTCGCCTTGGCGTTTCTTTCACAGCCTGGCAAGAGGCTTTTCCGGTGCCGTCATCATCGGGGGAATGCGTTCTCACTCCGTGAGCCATAGACATTCCACCTGCTCGCCTGCTCGCACGGTCGTGTGCTCGGGGATGACGGCCAGGGCATCCGCCTCGAGGCACGAGGACAGCACGGCGGAGTTCTGATCGGCGAAGGCATGCGCGATGACGCCCTCGGGTGTGAACTCGAGCCCCACGCGCATGTAGTGGCGACGCGCCTGGGTGCGCGTCTCGAAGTCGGCACGCGCCCAGAGTCGCGGCAGCGTGGCCATGCGCGGACAGGCAAGAAAGGCGCCGATCAGCGGGCGCAGATAGACCCAGGCGCCCACGAAGCACGACACGGGATTGCCGGGGAGCCCCACCACCCGCGTCTCGTCGATCCGCCCCAAGGCCAGCGGCTTGCCAGGGCGCATGGCCAGCTGCCAGAGGTCGAGTCGTCCCAGGGATTCCAGGGCGTGCTTGACGTGGTCTTCCTCGCCGACGCTGACGCCACCGGTGGTGACGATGATATCCGCACAGGCGGCGGCGTCGCGCAACAGGCGCTGGGTGGTCGCGAAGTCGTCGGTGACGTGTTCGCGCATGACCAGGTCGGCGCCGAAGCGTTCGAGCAGGCGCGACAGCATGGGGCGATTCGAATTGTGAATCTGTCCCGGCGCGAGCGTCTGGCCGGGCTCGACGATCTCGTCCCCGGTGGAAAGCAGGGCGATGCGAGGGCGGCGGTGGACGGCGACCTGGGTAATGCCTTGCCCGGCCAGATGCCCCAGCGCCGCGGCCTCCAGACGTGTGCCGGCCTCCAGCAAGGGGGTGCCGGCTCGTACATCGCGCCCGCGGCGACGCACGTTGTCACCGCATTCGATATCGCCGGGAATGATGGCCAGCTGCTCATGCATCGTCACGCGTTCTTGCATGACCACCGTGTCGGCGCCCGACGGTATTTCACCGCCGGTGAAGATGCGTGCGCAGGTACCGCTGGCGAGCGGCTCGGGGGCATGGCCGGCGGCGACCCGTTGGCTCACCGGCAAGGCCTGCCCGGCATCGGCGTGGCGCAGCGCATAGCCGTCCATGGCGCTGTTGTCGGCCGGCGGCACGTCGAGACGCGCGGTGACGGTTTCCGCCAGGACGCGGCCGGCGGCTTGCGTGCAGTCGATCCACTCGGGCTCGCTCGGGCTCACGCCGTCCAGCAGTGCCGACAGCGCACGTTCGACGCTTTGCAGCTCAGCCATGCTGACCTCTCCCGGGGATCACGAGATTGGCGAAGTTGCAGGGCTTGTGACGGCTGTCGAGCTGTTCGTGAAGGATGCCGTCCCAGGCGGTACGGCACGCCCCCGTGGATCCCGGGAGGCAGAACACCACGGTGGCGTTGGCCAGGCCTCCCAGGCAACGGCTTTGCACCGTGGAACTGCCGATTTCCTGCCACGAGAGATGACGAAACAGTTCGCCGAAGCCTTCGATGTGCTTGTCGAGCAGGACCTCGATCGCTTCGGGTGTGGAGTCGCGCCCGGTGAAGCCCGTGCCACCGGTGGTGACGATGACTTGCACATCCTCATCGGCAATCCATTGGGCAACGACCGCGCGGATACGATAGACGTCATCCGCGACGATGCGCTTTTCGACCAGCGTGTGGCCGTCGCGCTCGAGGCGTTCGACCAGGGCGTCACCGGAGCGGTCGGTCGCGGCGGTGCGGGTGTCGGAGACGGTCAGCACCGCGATCTTGAGAGGAATGAAGGCGGCCTCGCTCATGCCTGGGTGTCCTTCTTGCGCTGTTGGCGGGCTTCCAGAGCCGCGAGCTGCTCGGGCGTGGCAGGGGCCTGGTAGAGCGCTTTCCATTCGCTGTAGGGCATGCCGTAGACGTGTTCGCGGGCCGTTTCGTAGTCGAGTTCGATTCCCCGCTGTTCGGCGGCAGCCACCAGCCATTTGGAAAGACAGTTACGGCAGAAGTCGGCCAGGATCATCAGGTCGATGTTCTGCACGTCCTTGTTGGCATCGAGGTGATCGAGCAACTGACGAAAGGCGGCCGCTTCGAGTTCGGTGCGCGTACCGGCGTCGATGTGTTGCATGGGAAAGCCTCCTCGCGGGATCTATGGGGTGGTAGGACATCTGCCTGCATCATATCAAAGAGCGACACCGCCCGGGGGCGGTGTCGTCTTGCTGTCGGGGTACGGCATGGCGTTCAGTTGGGCCGGTGAGCCGTCGCCGTGTCGTCCGCGACGGGAGGGTCGCTTTGCTGAGGCTGGCCGGCATTGGCCTTGACCTCTTCGTACCACAAATTGTGGTGCTGCTTGGCCCAGGTTTCGTCGACATAGCCGGTGGCCATGCCTTCCAGGGCGCCCTCGGTCCCCAGGGTCCCGATGTAGATGTGGCCGAGCGCGACGGTCATCAGGATCAACGAGGTCACGGCATGGAACATGTTGGCCCACTGCATGTTGTCACGCGTCTGCCCGAAGATCGGGAAGTCGAGCACGAGGCCGCTGACCACGACCACCAGGCCCACGCTGGCCAGCAACCAGAACCAGACCTTCTCGCCGGCGTTGGCGAAACCGGCGTCCGGGTGCTTGTTGCCGACCATGCCGCCGCCTTGCTTGAACCACTCCCAGTCGTGCTTCTTGGGCAGGTTGACCTTGAGCCACTTGGCGAGCATGACGATCAGCAGGATGCCGAAGACCGGGCCCGCGTAGTTGTGGATCAGCTTGGAGCCCATGATCATGTTGGCCCAGAAGACATCGCCGAAGATGTGACGGAACACGAACTTGCCGTACAGCAGGTTCAGGCCGGTCAGCGAGAGAGCGATGAACAGCGTGGCCACGGTCCAGTGCAGCGAGCGCTCGAGTACCGTCCAGCGCAGGATCTTGCGTCCCGTGCGCTCGTGGTCGAGGTCGTTGCGGCCGACGATCAGGTAGAAGATCACCAGGATGGCGAGCATGCCGCCGACCGCGATGAGACCGGCCGGAGAAATCCACTCGTTGCGGACCTGGCGCCAGGTCTCGCCGCTGGGGTTGATCAGGTTGTAGGTCGAGTCGTGGCGCGAATCGATGAAGTTCTCGCCACTCTTGACCTGCCGCCAGGTGTCGGCGTCGACCGTGCCGACCGCCTGCCCGATCTCTTCATCGGGTTCGGCCGCCGTTGCGGGTGGGGCCAGGCCGGCGGCCAGCACCGCCAGCAACAGCACCGCACCGATCATACGCAGCCGCCATAGGCATTGCATGAGTGTGTGCATGAGCGCTCTCCTCACCCTTCACGTGTGGCGCGGGTGGCGTCGTAGGCCATCTCGTCGAGATTGGCCGAGACATCCGGGCCCGCATTCTGCGCTTTTTCGACCGACGACCAGCCGCCGTCCTCGTGGCCGCGATAGACCACTCGCTGACGAAAGATGTCGGAAATGGTCTGTGCATCACCGGCGAGCAACGCCTTGGTGGAGCACATCTCGGCGCATAGCGGCAGCTTGCCCTCGGCAATGCGGTTGGCGCCGTATTTCTCGTACTCCTCTTCCTTGGTCTCGGCGGGACCGCCGGCGCAGAAGGTGCACTTGTCCATCTTGCCGCGCTCGCCGAATGCCTCTTCCTTGGGAAACTGCGGCGCGCCGAAGGGGCAGGCGTAGAGGCAGTAACCGCAGCCGATGCAGATGTCCTTGTCGTGCAGGACGATGCCGTCATCGGTCTTGTAGAAACAGTCGGTCGGGCACACCGCCATGCACGGGGCGTCGTCGCAGTGCATGCAGGCCACGGAAATCGAGACCTCCGAGGGCATGCCGTCGTCCAGGGTGACCACGCGACGACGCTGGATGCCCCAGTCGGTCTCGTTGGCGTTCTTGCAGGCCGTGACGCAGCCGTTGCATTCGATGCAGCGTTCGGCGTCGCACAGGAATTTCATTTGAGCCATGGTGTTCTCCTCTTGCCGATGAGGCGCGTGGCCTCATCGGCGTTTCAAGCATCGTCGGGTCAGGCGGAGGCTTTTTCGATCCGGCACAGGGTGCACTTGGTTTCCTGCATCAGGGTCACCGGATCGTAGCCGTAGGTCGTGGCGGTATTGGCCGCTTCGCCGAGCACGTACGGGCGCGCGCCTTCGGGGTACTTGTCGGCCAGGCTCTCGCCCTGATAGACACCGCCGAAATGGAAGGGCATGAAGGCCACGTCACGTGCGACACGCGGCGTCACCATGGCCTTGACCTTGACCTTGCCGCCCTCGGGACCGTGGACCCAGACCATGTCGTCGTTCTTGATGCCCAGGTCGTTGGCCTGCGCCGGGTTGATCTCGACGAACATCTCCTGCTGCAGCTCGGCGAGCCACGACATGGAGCGTGTTTCCTCGCCACCGCCTTCGTACTCGACCAGACGTCCCGAGGTGAGGATGATCGGGAACTCCTTGCTGAAGTCCTTCTCCTGAATCGAGCGATACAGCGTCGGCAGGCGGAACAGCGATGCCTTGTCGTCCCAGGTCGGGTACTCGTCGGCGAGATCGCGCCGGCTGGTATAGAGCGGTTCGCGATGCTTGGGCACTTCGTCAGGGAAGGTCCAGACCCGGCAGCGGGCCTTGGCGTTGCCGTAGGGCGCGCAACCGTGCGCGATGGCTACGCGCTGAATCCCGCCGGACAGGTCGGTCTTCCAGTTCTTGCCCTCCGCGGCGGCTTTTTCCTCGGCGGTGAGGTCGTCCCACCAGCCCAGCTGCTTGAGCATGTCGGAGGTGAACTCGGGATATCCGTCGTTGAGTTCCGAATCCTTGGAGTAGGAGCCATCGGCGAGCAGCGGTTGCCCTTCATGCTCGATGCCGAAGCGGGCGCGGAACGGCATGCCACCCTCGGCGACGCTCTTGCTGATGTCGTAGAGGTTGGGCGAGCCCGGGTGTTTCATGCCGGGCTTGCCCCAGCACGGCCACGGCAGGCCGTAGAAGTCGCCATCCGAGGGGCCGCCTTCCGCCTTCAGGGTATCGAAGTTGAAGGTGTGCCAGTTCTTCTGGTGTTCCTTGAGGCGCTCGGGGCTTTGCCCGGTATAGCCCACGGTCCACATGCCCGCGTTGATCTCGCGCAACACGTCCTCGATGACCGGACGGCCGTCCTCGATGGCGAAGTTGCGGGTGAACTCGTCGCCGAAGCCCAGCTTCTGGGCCATGAGATACATGATCTCGTGGTCGGGCTTGGAATCGAACATGGGTTCGATGACCTGATCGCGCCATTGCAGGGAGCGATTGGTGGCGGTCACGCTACCGGTGGTCTCGAACTGCGTGGCCGCGGGCAGCAGGTACACGCCATCCGTGCGGTCATGCATGACGGCAGCGACGGTGGGGTAGGGATCGACCACGACCATCAGTTCGAGCTGACTCATGGCCTTTTTCATTTCCGGGCCGCGGGTCTGGGAGTTGACCGCGTGCCCCCAGTAGAACATCGCCTTGAGGCTGGAGCGCTGAGCGATGTGCTCGTCTTCCTCGAGGACCCCGTCGACCCAGCGCGAGACGGTGATGCCGTTGGAGTTCATCGGCAGGGCACCGTTGTATTCGGTCTGGTCGTAACGGTTCTTGATCCACTCGTAATCGACGTTCCAGACCTTGGCCCAGTGCTGCCAGGCGCCTTCGCTGAGCCCGTAGTAACCGGGCAGCGAGTCGGAGCCCAGCCCCAGGTCGGTCGCGCCCTGGACGTTGTCGTGGCCACGGAAGATGTTGGCACCACCGCCGGAAACGCCGATATTGCCCAGCGCCAGCTCGAGAATGCAGTAGGCACGGGTGTTGTTGTTGCCGGTGGTGTGCTGGGTCCCGCCCATGCACCACACCACGCAGCCGGGGCGGTTCTCGCTGATGCGCTTGGCGACATCGTACATGTCGGCTTCGCTGACGCCGGTGATGCGCTCGACCACGTCCGGCGTGAACTGGGCGACTTCACGGCGCACTTCGTCCATGCCGAACACGCGCTGATCGATGAACTGCTGGTCTTCCCAGCCGTTTTCGAAGATATGCCAGAGCAGGCCCCAGATGTAGGCCACGTCGGACCCCGGACGCAGACGCACGTACTTGTTGGCCTTGGCCGCGGTACGCGTGAAGCGCGGGTCGACGACGATGATCTGCGCCTGATTGCGCTCCTTGGCATGCAGGATGTGCTGCATGGCCACCGGGTGCGCTTCGCTGGGGTTGGAGCCGATGAACAGGATCGACTTGCTGAAGTGCATGTCGTTCAGCGAGTTGGTCATCGCCCCGTATCCCCAGGTATTGGCCACGCCCGCCACGGTGGTGGAGTGGCAGATGCGTGCCTGGTGATCGGTATTGTTGGTGCCCCACAGCGAGGCGAGCTTGCGCATCAAGTAGGCTTGTTCATTGCTGAACTTGGCCGAGCCCAGCCAGTAGACGCTGTCGGGGCCGTGCTGTTCGCGCAGTTCCAGTACCTTGTCGCCGATCTCCTCGATGGCCTGGTCCCACTCGAGGCGCTGCCACTTGCCGTCGACCAGCTTCATGGGATACTTCAGGCGCTGGGTGGAGTGCCCGTGCTCGCGCAGCGAGGCGCCCTTGGCGCAATGCGCGCCCCGATTGATGGGGTGATCGAACGCCGGTTCCTGCTTGGTCCAGACGCCTTCCTGCACCTCGGCGTAGACGCCGCAGCCGACCGAGCAGTGCGAGCAGATGGTGCGCTTGGTTTCGACGGGGGCATCGGAATAGGCCGTCTTTTCCTTGGCACTGGCCGCCTGCATCATGCCATGGCCCATGAAGCCGGCCGCGGCGAGACCGCCGGTTGCCACGCCGCTGCGCTGGAGGAATTGGCGGCGGCTGATGCCGAGACCGCCCTGGCCGGCGGGTTGGGAGGATTTTCGAGTCAATCGCATGGTTATGTCCTCAGTTCCGGTTCTCTCGACCGTTTAGTCGCGCAAGGTGGCGTAAAACGCTTTGACGTGATCGGTCTCGCGGTACGTCGTTTCGTTGTTGTCGGGCGCGTCCTGTTCTTCGTTCGACTGCGCCTGCGCCAGCGTGACGTGACCGACGGCCACGGCGGCACCGGCGGCCACCGTGCCAAGACCGACATTGCGCAAGAAGCGCCGCCGGGCAGGATTGTTCGACGCGTTGTTGTTCGACTCTTTCATGGGACGACTCCTGTGGTCACTGCGCACCGTATCGGCGCCATCAGGCGGGCGGTGTGCGTCATGGGTGCAGGTCATGTGTGGGTATCCCCGTCACTGAACTTGGCCCCTTCACCAAGCGTAGCGGGGGCGGGGGAAAACGTGACGACTTGTGCGTCGGGATCGCTCTGCAGCTGATTGTCCTCGCGGGAAAGAAAGGCCTCTCCCAGGGCGCCGACGCTGGCATAGAACGGGTCCTCGACCTGGGCGAGATCGCGCATGAAGCGCAGTGCCCAGGGGCTCAAGTGGCGCTTGAAGAACGCCGCCTGGGCCTCGGCCCGGGTGTCGATGAGCATGGCCATGACTTCGCACATCGCGGAGAAATGATCCTCGGGCTCCTTGACGTGTGCGGCCCGTTCGAAACCCAGATGCTTGAGGTCATGGCGCAGTGCCACCAGGGGCATCTCCATCAGCGAACCGGTGAGATACCAGGAGGCATACGGCACGAGCTGTCCCTGGATCACGCCGATCAGCAGGCCGAAATGCACATCGTGCAAGGTGCCCGGGTGCGCGTGCCGCGCCGCCAGCGACAAGGAGGCCCAGTGCCGCTTGAGGGGCGATCCTTCGTCGTCGGGCTCCAGCGTGGCGAGGAACGCGAGCAGTTCCTCGTTGGGCGATTCGCGGACCAGGCGTGCCAGCAGCAGATAGATGTCCGCCCGCAGCGCATTGCGTTCCTCGAGCGCCGCGGAGAGCGAGGCGGGCGCCTGGGTCGACTGCGTATCGGCATGCTCGGATGTGGTCATGGTCATACCTTGAGCTGAGCGTTGGGGTCACGCGCCATGTCGTGCCAGATATCCTTGACGCGGCAGTCTTCGCACATCTCGAGACGCTTGATGGCGTCGCCGGCGAAATAAGGGTGCGCGGCCAGCTTCTGCTTGATCGAGGCGATGGTGCTGGCGGTGGCGAAGGGCTTGCCGCAGCTGATGCACTCGAAGGGGGGCTCCTCCTTGACCGTCGCGACGCGGTTGCGCGGCTCGGGGGCGGCCATGAAGCCGGGATGCAGCGCAATGACCTGCTCGGGACATGCGGTCTCGCACAATCCGCACTGCACGCAGGCGCTTTCCTGAAAATTGAGGGCTGGCGACTGTCCGGGGCTGCTGAGCGCCTGGGTGGGGCAGACCGCCACGCAGGCCATGCACAGCGTGCAGTTGTCGGTATCGATGTCGAGGGTGCCGAAAGGTGCGCCCGCCGGCATGGCGACACGCGTCTCCCGGGGCGCGCCGTGCGCGGCGAGGAAGTCGAGAATGGCGTTGAGCGCCTCGCGCTTGCCGTGGGGCCGTGCCGCGTCGAGACGTGTCGCGAGGGGCGCGACGCTCGGCAAGGCATCGCGCGCGTCGGCGTCGCCGGCGTCGAGTGGCACCAGGCGGCGGGTGTCGTGGCCCAGGGCCTCGAGCATGGCGGTGGCCTGCGCGTGCTGATCGCGTACCAGGCTCGCCAGTGACGGCGGCAGGGCATCATGCATGACGATGCGCACCTCGGCGGCGCCCCGGGCAATGGCGCCGAGCCAGTGATCCAGCCCCGCCGCGCCGAGCTCCTCGAGGGGCACGTCGAGCACATGGCCTGCGGGGGCGTCGGGCTCGCTGGCCTGAGTCTCCTGATCCAGGAAGCGCACGACGGCGGTGTCGCCTCCTTCGGCATGGTACGTCGCCAGCAGGCGCGTGATGTAATCGTCCAGGCGCTCCGGCGTGGGCAGCGCATAGCGAATGGCCCCGGTGGGGCAGGCACTGGTGCAGCTCCCCGCGCCGTGACAGCGGAACGGGTCGATGACGATCTCCTGCTTGACGCTGGAGATGGCGTCGGCAGGGCATACGTCGAGACACCGGGTGCAGCCGCTCTGGCCGCGGCCCGCATGGGCGCAGAGGGCGGCGTCGATCTGAAAATAACGGGGCTTCTCGAATTCGCCGATGCATTCCTGCAGGTCGCCCAGGGCTTGTTCCAGCGGTGTCGTCGCCGTCACGCGGTGGTAACCCGGCGGGGGGAGCTCGTAATGCATCAAGGGCGACGCGCCGAGATCGAGCACGGCGTCGAAATGGTCACGGCCGATCGTCGCCTTGGAGAGGAGGGGACCATTCTCGCCGGCGGTCATGCGAAAGGCGCCGAGATAGCCCTCCAGCCGCGGTGTATCGCAGGCGATGTAATGCGCGTTGGCGATGTCGGATGCCTCGTCACCGTCCTCCTGCGTCGCGATCAGCGTCACGCTGGCGAGTTCGCTGTCCGCGAGCCGGCCGGCCGCCCGGCGAATCGCGTCCGCCGGGCCCACGATGGCGACATGACCGTGGCTGACGTAGCTCACGGTGGGCGGGGCGAGATTCTGCGGCCATGATACCTGCTGCAGAGCAGCCTCTCGGGCAGCGGCGTTGCGCGCGTCGTCGTTCAGCGCTCGCGTATCAATGAACTGGGGCATGTCACCTCATCAGCTTGGTCTGGCACGGGTCAGGGTCGTGCTATGCCATCTTCGTGGCTTGTTTGATGGGCTCGATCTGTGCCGAGCTCCTGTGCCGTGGGGCTATCTATCATGTGCAGATAAAGTTCCCATTCTCCGGGCAAGCGAAGGGCCTGCTGGGCAAGATAAGGGAGCGTCAGGCCCGTCGCGGCATGCGGGATGGGTCAAGTTGACGCACCCGGGGGCCGGAGTGGGTCATTTGGTGCCTTTTCCTCGTCGGCCAGCGCGCTTCGCTCGGTCTGGGCCACGTCCTCCGGCGACGTGGCGTTCGCGTCATCCTCCGCCGCCGGATCGGCAGGCTGCACTGTCGAGGGCTCGGATGCGGGGTCGTCGGGCGAGAGCACCTTGTCGCGTTCCTGACGCAGCCATTGACGCATGCGCTCGCCCGTCTCGGGCGCCATTTGCGTCAGTTGCGAATAATCGTCGTCGTAATCGTCGAGCCCGTCGCGCACGTTGTAGTTGCCGACCTTGAACATGCGGCGCAGCGCGCGGCGTTTGAGCATGTCGCCGACACCCGGCAGCAGGAAGGCTCGGAAGTCGTCCCCGGCGCCCAGCGCGTCGGGATCGGGCAGTTGTTCGTCCAGCGGGCGCTCCGGGTCATAGCCGGGAATCAACGCAGCGGCGCGCGTCGAGGGCTCGGGCGCTGTCTCGGCGGCTTCGTCGCTTTCGGTCTCGTCGACGGCGGGCTCCTGCGGCGCCTGGTGAGCGCTTTCGTGCTTGCGCCGCGACCAGCGTTGCATAAAGCTCATGGGGTTACTCCTGGTGCTGGCGAGCGCGTCCGGCGCCCGCGCGTTTCTTCTTGCGACCGGCCTCGATGCGCTCGCCGTGGCGTGCCAGATAGGCCTCGAGCCAGGCTTGTATCGCCAGTGGCATCGGGGCATCGAGGACCTGGGTGTCGCCGTCCAGCCAGTTGGCGGCGACATCCTGGCTTGCGGTCATCTCGCGTGGCTGGGGTCCCTCGTCGGTGGCTTCGCAACGCACGAACAGGCGTGGCTGCTGCGAGTCGAGGTTGAAGCGATAGGCCGTGCGTTCGGTCAACATCAACGTGAGGGGCAGGACGTAGGGGCCATTGTCGTGACAGCCCATGGAGGCGATATGCCAGGCCAGCGAGGTAAACCCCTTGACCTCCTGGCGCTGGCTCGCCAACGCGAAGCTGATATGTCGCAGATTGTCGTCGGACGCCATCTCGTGTCTCCCTGTGGCATGCATCGTGTGGCGGTATCGAGACCGTCATCACCCGTGTCTTCATCATATAGCAAGCGGCGTGCCTGACAGGCAGGAAAATACGCTGTCGTTGTGGCGTCAGTTGGATTTCCCTTGGGCATGCGTGTCGTGCTTTGGGTATCCTGACGTCACGAAAGAGGAGGAAGCATGTCCAACGCAGTGCAGAGCCAGGTAGTGCTGAGCCGGGCGCGGATGCCAACCACGCTGGAAATCACGGTGACCGACGAGTACGGCCAGTCGCGTCGTCAGGCCATCGCCGCCGAGCGTGCCTTGACCGTCTACTTGAATCGCCAGGAGATCGTCACTCTGATGACGCTGGGCGCCGAGCCGGAAGCGCTGGTGCTGGGGTATCTGCGCAACCAGGGCTTGCTGAGGCGGGTGGAGGACGTCGAGGCCTTGCAGGTCGACTGGGAGGTCGAGGCAGCGGCCGTGGTGACGCGGGCCTTGCCGGAAGATCTCGATGCACGCCTGGCGCAGCGAACCGTGACCACGGGGTGTGGCCAAGGCACCGTATTCGGGCGTCTGCTCGACGCCACCGATCTGCATCCGCTGCCGAACGCGGCGTTGTCGCAGGCGGTGCTCTACCGCCTGCTCGACGACCTGGGGCGCTTCAACGAGACCTATCGCAACGCCGGCGCCGTGCATGGCTGTGCCCTGTGCCGTCAGGATCGGGTGCTGGGATTCGTCGAGGATGTGGGGCGCCACAATGCGGTGGATACGCTGGCCGGTCGGCAGTGGCTGGCGGCCCTGGGCGAAGGCGCGCCGGAAGATGCCGAGCTGGCCTCGGCCGACATTTTCTACACCACGGGACGGCTGACCTCGGAAATGGTGCTCAAGGTCGCGCAGATGGGGATCAGCGTGCTGGTCTCGCGCTCGGGCATGACCCAGAAGGGGGTCGAGCTGGCCAAGCGCTTCGGCGTGCTGCTGGTGGCCCGCGCCAAGGGGCGGCATTTCCAGGTCGTCGATGACCAGGCGCGCCTGGTGCTGGATGCCAAGCCCGCGCCGCGTCCCGGCGACAAGGCGGCAACGCGCCGCAAGGGCGACGCATGAACGATACGTCCTCGACTTCGCCGTTTCTCAACGTGCATCAGGTCGCCGAGCTGCTGCACCTCAACGAAAAGAAGATCTATCAGCTCGCCAGCGATGGGGCGATCCCGTCCACCAAGGTGACAGGCAAGTGGCTGTTTCCGCGGCGCCTGGTCGAGCAGTGGATTCTCGAGTCCTGCCACCACGGCGTACTGGCCGATCGCTTGATGGTCACCGGAAGCGACGACCCGCTGCTGTCGGCGCTCATCATGCGCCTCAATCAGCAGCAACAGGGACATGCCTTCTACGGCTACAGCGTGACCGGCACGCAACTGGGCCTGTCCCTGCTGTCTCAGGGGCGTGCGGATGTCTGCGCGATTCACTGGGGGCGGGCCGAGGAAAGCGAGTTGCGCCACCCGGCACTGGTACGAAGCCACAGCGGTTATCGGCACTGGGTGCTGGTGCGCCTGTTCCGTCGCAGCCAGGGGCTGATCATTCGCCCCGAGGATCGACATCAGCCACATGACCCGTCGGGACTGTTCGGCGCCGGACGTCGCTGGGCGGTGCGCCAGGAGGGAGCGGGGTCGCAACGCTTTCTCAAAGAGTGGCTGGCGGGCCACCAGTTGCGGCTCGAGCAGCTCAATACCCACGCCGTGGCGTACAGCGAGCGCGAGATCGCCTCGTTGATCGCCCGTCACGATGCCGATATCGGGCCGGGCACCTTGTCGGCTGCCAATGAATTCGGCCTGGGGTTCATCCCCATCACCGAGGAAGCGTTCGATCTGGTGACGCCCCGCAATGTGTACTTCCGTTCCCTGTTGCAGCAGATGTTCGATTATCTGCACAGTGCTGCCGGCCTGGCGCTCGCTCAGTCGCTGGGCGGCTATACGCTGGCCGAGTGTGGCAAGCTGCTTTGGCGGGGCGACGACGTTCAGCATACCTGACTGATTCGCCGGGAAAACAGGGGGCGATGTCCGGTTGTATCGCGGGACAGGGACGGTTATTTTTCCGTCGGGCGTACATTATTTGAAACGATGCCTCGCCCCGACTTCAATAACGTAGTTCCAATAAAACGTAGTTCCAATAATGAGTATCGCGATGAATCGAACGAAGGCTTCTCAAGGGGCAAGCGAACTGACTCGCGTGCTGGCGCGCAAGGACGTGCTGGCACTGGCGTTTGGGGCCATGGTCGGCTGGGGCTGGATCGTCATGACCGGCAACTGGATCCAGTCGGCAGGGAGCATGGGCGCCATTCTGGCCTTTCTCATCGGCGGCGTGGCCATCGTGCTGGTCGGGTTGACCTACGCCGAACTGGCCTCGGCGATGCCGCAGGTAGGGGGGGAGCATGTGTACAGCTATCATGCGCTGGGGCATTTCGCTTCCTTTCTGTGTACCTGGACCATCGTGCTCGGCTACATGAGCGTGGTGTCGTTCGAAGCCGTGGCGTTGCCCACGGTATTCGAGAACCTGTTCCCCGGCTATGCCGTCGGCCATCTCTGGACGATTGCCGGATGGGACGTCAAGGCTACCTGGGTGGCGGTCGGCGTCATCGGCTCGGTGATCATGATGGCGATCAACTACATCGGCATTCGCACGGCGGCCCTGGTGCAGAAGCTGGTGACCGTGCTGATTCTGGTCGTGGGCGTGATGTTCATCACGGGAGCGCTCTTCACCGGCGAGACCGTCCACATGGAGCCGTTGTTCAACGTCGAGAGCGGCCTCGTGGGCGGCATCATGACGGTCATGATCATGGTGCCGTTCATGTTCGTGGGCTTCGACGTGATTCCCCAGGCAGCGGAGGAAATCAATCTACCGTTTCGCGACATCGGCAAGGTGCTGATGATCTCGGTCATCCTGGCGGTGTTCTGGTATGCGTTGATCATCCTGGGGACGTCGCTGATGCTCGATCCGCAGGCGCTGGAAGCCTCCACGCTGGCGGTACCGGATGCCATGCAGGCCGTTTTCTCGGCGCCCTGGGCCGGCAAGCTGATGGTGCTGGCAGGGATCGCCGGCATCATCACGAGCTGGAACGCCTTCTACATCGGCGGCTCCCGCGCCGTTTACGCCCTGGCGCACGCGGGCATGCTGCCGGCCTTTCTGGGCAAGCTGCATCCGCGTTACAAGACGCCCAGCAATGCGGTGATCATGATCGGCGCCGTGTCGTGCCTGGCGCCGTTCTTCGGGCGTCCGATGCTGGTGTGGCTCGTCGATGCCGGCGGGCTGGGCATCGTCATCGCGTACCTGTTCGTGGCCTTGTCTTTCCTGGTGATGCGTCACAAGCGTGCCGACATGCCGCGCCCCTTCAAGGTGCGCTATGGCAAGGCGGTGGGCATCGTCGCCGTGCTTCTGTCGCTGGGAATGGTGAGCCTTTACCTGCCGGGCAGCCCCTCGGCGCTGCTGCCGATCGAGTGGGTCGTCTTCGGGGCCTGGATGCTGCTGGGACTGGGGATGTATCTCTGGTCGCGTCGGCGCTATGGCGTGGCGTACAGCGATCGCATGATGGCGCGCGAACTCTCCGGTGACAGCGCGGTGAAAGACATCGAGTGATTGTCGCCGTGCATGAGTCGCCACGATGACAAGACGCCCGGCCTCGTGCCGGGCGTCTTGCGTCAGGCGTTCTCGCCTCGCGTGCAGACCGAGAGCACGACGGCGTCCGTCTCGCTGACGGAGATCAGGGCGTGTCCCATGTCGCTGTCGAAGTAGATGCTGTCGCCCTGGGCAAGGTGCAGGGGTTCGTAAAACTCGGTGTAGAGCCATATGTCGCCGTCGAGCACCATCAGGAACTCTTCTCCGTCGTGGCGCACCCATTCGCTGAACTCGTTGAAGTCCCGCGCACGCACGATGGTCTTGAACGGGATCATGCGCTTTTGTGCCAGCTGCCACGACAGCAGCTCATGCTCGTAGGTCGGGGTGGGATGCTGCTTGCCCTCGCCGACACGTGTCAGGTCGCGGCGTCCCAGGGTACGCGATTGCGGTTTGGGTGGCGTGAGCAATTGCGGCAGGTCGATCCCGAGGCCGCCGATGAGCTTCTGCACGGCACTGAAGGTAGGCGATATCTGGTCGTTCTCGATCTTGGAAAGGGTCGAGCGTGCCAGTCCCGTGCGCTGACTGACGTCTTCCAGTGTCCAGCGGTTGGAGAGGCGGATTTCCTTGAGGCGCTCGCCAAGGCGTAGCGGCTCCACGAATGCTTTGCGTCCGGAGGCGATACGCAGAGCGGCTTCGCTATCGGTCTGGGTGGCCATGGCATTCCACGATAGGAAATAAAGTTTCCAGCAGGATACCACAGCCGCGAGGGGGCGGCGCGAGGGGGCTTGTCAGGGATGGCCCAGCGGCAAACCCAGTAGCGCCTTGAGGTGGGCCTCGACGCTGGTGGCCAGGGAGTCCAGGTGATAACCGCCCTCGAGGGCGGACACCAGGCGACCCTCGGCATAGACGCGGGCGATATCGAGCGCCAGCTGCGTCACCCAGTAGTAGTCGTCTTCGAGCAGGTTGAGGCCGCCCATGGGATCGTCGCGATGCGCGTCGAAGCCCGCCGAGAGCAGAACCAGCTGCGGCTTGAAGGCTTGCAGGGCGGGGAGCCACTGGGCCTCCACGCGCCGGCGAAACTCATGACCATCGGCGCCTGCCGACAGCGGCGTGTTGAGCACGTTGTCCCATTGACCCTGCTGATAGCGCCAGGGATAGAAGGGGGACTGGAAGCTCGAGCAGATCAACACGCCTGGATCGTTCTTGAAGATGTCGACCGTTCCGTTGCCCTGATGGACGTCGAAATCGAGTACCGCGACACGCTCCACGCCATGACGCTGTCGCGCATGCGCAAGCCCCACGGCGATATTGTTGTAGAAGCAGAAGCCCATGGCCGTGCCGCGCTCGGCATGATGACCGGGCGGACGCACGGCGCAGAAGACATTGTCTGCCTGATGACGGAACACCTGGTCGACGCCCCGCACGACCGCACCGGCGGCCAGGCGTGCGGCGGTCAGGGTGTCCTGGCCCATGTGCGTGTCGCCGTCCAGCTCGTGCAGGCCTTGCGTGGGGGCGTGCGCCTCGAGGGCATCCAGATATTGCAGGGAGTGCGCCAGGGCCAGGGTCTCCCGCGTCACGGGCGGTGCATCGGACTGCATGGTGTGGGTCAGGATGCCGGTCAGGGCCAGACGCGCCCGAATCGCCTCCAGACGCTTGGGGCTCTCGGGATGCGTCGGCCCCATGAGGTGCCGCATGCAGTGGGGATGGGTAATGTATGCCGTGATCATGCGGGTCTCCGTCCAAAGGACACCATACAGAATAGGACGATTGATGCATGCTGTCCGCGTGCGACCTTAAGGCCTGATAGGCTGTAGGAACAGTGCCCATAGGTCGAACGCGGCGCATGTCGACGTCGACGGCATCGCGTGATGCCGACGTGACGTTCAACGCGCCCGAGCGTGATGTTGGGGCGTCAGGATCGATTGGCGGGAGAGATTGCTGTGGGAACGCGTTTTCTGCGTCACTTCTTCGAGCCGCATAGCGTGGCGGTGATCGGAGCTTCGGAAAAACCCCATTCGATGGGCGGGATGGTGCTCGGCAACTTGCTCGAGGCCGGCTTTCCCGGTGCATTGTGGGCCGTGAATCCGCGCGGCTACGCGACAGTGCATGGCGTGTCCTGCGTCAGGCGCATCGGCGACCTGCCCGCGATTCCCGACCTCGCCATTCTGTGCAATCCGGTCGAGGGCGTGCCGCGCAGCATCGAGGCACTGGGCAAGCTCGGGGTCCGCGCGGCCCTGGTGCTCTCCGGCGGCTCCTACCTGGATGACCGTACCCAGGACGGCGGTTCGTTGCGTGAGCGCATGCTCAAGGCGGCACGGCGATCGGGCATCCGGGTGCTGGGCCCCGAGTGCCTGGGCATCGTGGTGCCGGGGAAGAAGCTCAATGCCACTTACGCCAGTCAGCCGATCAAGGCGGGGCGGGTCGCCTATCTCGGCCAGTCGGGGATGCTCGGCAATGCCATGATCGATTGGGCGGCGGGGCGCGGCATCGGGTTCTCGCATCTGGTGACACTGGGCGACAGCGTCGATGTGATGCTCTCCGACCTGATGGATTACATCAATCAGTACTCGCCGACGCGGGCATTGCTGCTGCACCTGGAGCGCGTGCACGATGCCCAGCATTTCATGACGGCGCTGCGCGATGCGTCGCGCAACCGGCTGGTGCTGGCGATCAAAAGCGGGCGTAGCGCACAGTCGACGCTCGATCACGAGACGCAGACGCCGGGCATCGACAACCGCGATGTGGTCTTCGATGCTGCCCTGGCGCGCGCCGGCGTGGTGCGCGTGGACAATTCCGATGAGTTGTTCGATGCGCTGGAGACGTTGACGCGCATGCGTCCGCTGCGGGGCGATCGCCTGGCCATCGTCTCGAACGGTCTGGGGCCGGCACTGCTGGCGATCGACAAGCTGGTGATGGCGGGCGGCAAGCTGGCGGAACTGACCGCCGCCACGCGCGATGCGCTGATCGCCGGTGAATTCGACGTCAGCATGCCGGGGCGCAATCCCGTCGATCTGGGCGGCAACGCTTCGCCCGAGCGCTTTGTCGAGGCACTCGAAATCGTGGCCGCCGATACGCAGGTGGATGCCGTGCTGGTCGTGCATGCCCCCACACGCATGGCGCCCTCGAAAACCACGGCCGAGGCATTGATCGCCAATCGCAAGCGCTTCAAGCGCAACCTGTTGACCAGCTGGATGGGGCTGGCGGAGGCGCTCGATGCGCGTCACGAGTGCAACCTGGCGGGGATACCCACCTATATTTCCCCGGAGAAAGCGGTCAAGGCGTTCATGCACATGGTGGACTACCAGCGCGTGCAGACCCTGCTTCAGGAAACGCCGCCCAGCCTGCCGTTCACCACGCAGCCCGACATTCGGGCACGCTGCCACCGACTGATCGCATCGGCCAAGCAGCGGGGACGGGACCGGCTGACCCACCAGGAAACCGCCGAGGTTCTCGCCGCCTATGGGATTCCGGCCGCGCCGAGCCAGTATGTGTTCGGCCCCGAGGAAGCGTTCCGCGCGGCTCAGACCCTCGATGGCCCGATGGCACTGAAGATCGTGCATGCCCACAATTGCGTGCCATTCCGTTACCGCAAGCATCCCCACAAGCTGTCCGCGGGCTTGTTGCAGGATCTCGAGACACCGGAGCAGGTCGCCGACGGCGTGCGCCGCCTGGGCGACAAGGTGCGCGAGAAGTTTCCCGAGAGCCCCATCTTCAGCTACTGCCTGCAGCGCATGCAGCGCGGCAAGGCGTCGATGCAGTTCTGCGTGGGCATCACTCGCGACCCGGTATTCGGGCCGGTGATCCTGTTCGGTATCGGGGGCTACAAGATCAACGTGCTGGCGGATCGTCACGTGGCGCTGCCGCCGCTCAACATGACCCTGGCCAGGGAACTGGTCTCGCGCACTCATGCCTACCGCTTGATTCGCGAGCATGCGGCCGATCCGGAACGGGACATCGAGCGTCTCTGCCAGTTGCTGGTCAAACTGTCGCAGATGGCCTCGGACCTTCCCGAACTTCAGGGGCTGGAGCTCAACCCGTTGCTGCTCAATCGGGACGGGGTCGTGGCCGTGGATTTCGCCATGGACCTGGGGGCACCGGCGCGGCATGCGATCATGCCGTATCCCGAAGAGCTGCGCGAGTGGGTGACACTGGAAAACGCCATGCAGGTCGAGGTGCGCCCCATCCGTGGCGAAGATGCCCCGTTGATCACGCTTTTCCATGAGCGTCTTTCCGAAGAAAGCATTCGCTTTCGCTACTTCCACCACAAGGCCGACCTGACCCAGCGCGACCTGTCGGTGCTCGCACAGATCAACTACGACCGCCAGATGGCGTTCATCGCCGAGCACGAACGACCCGATGGCAGCAAGGAAATGCTGGGCGTGGTGCGTGTCTGGAACGATCCCGACAACATTCGCACGGAGTTCTCGATCATCATCCGCGACGACCTGCACGGCCAGGGGCTGGGCGGCCTGCTGATGGAGAAGATGATTCGGTACTGCAAGGGCATCGGGATCCTCGAGATGGTCGGCACGGTCATGCTCGACAATCAGCCGATGCGGGCCTTGCTGAAACACCTGGGATTCAGTTTTCGCTATAACGTGGACGAGCAGGTGGTCGAAGCCACGCTGCGCCTCAACGAACCGAGCAGTGACTGGCAGCGGCACCGTCTGGAAAGTCATACGGACTGAAGGAGGCTCCCCGATGGGCGTCACTCGGTGGAGGGCGAGGGGGGGCGGCGTGCCCCTCGTGGGGACCGATGTCGCGATGAGACCGGTAGAGGTCGGCATCGGGGGCCTCAGAGGGCTGCGCCGACGTACCATGTCCTGGATCCTGGGGCGTCTCCGTGCCGCGTCCGGCGACGCTTCGGGTTGTTGAACCATGGATCAATCATCAGTTGTTTTTATTTGAAGCGTTATCAATAAGTGGGTATGATCCGATACCAAACATAACGAAATTTTATCTTCATGATCATTTCCCATCATCTCCATGACCATAACAAGAGCCAGGAGACCGACCCGCCAGGTACTCGCAACAACGTCGCACTGTAATGTGACGCGGCGACACTGTTGAGCGCGCTCCTTTTTTCAAAGGGGCATGGCGATGACTTGACCAAAGCAGGCAAGCCTATGACCGAAACGGATGAAACCAACGAAAGCAATATCAAGATTCAGGTACGCGGCCTGAGCAAGGTGTTTGGCTCCCAGCCAAAGAAAGCGCTCGAATTGCGCAATCAGGGAAAGAAGCGTCCCGAGATCCTCGAAAAAACCGGCCAGACGCTGGGGCTTTCGAACATCGACTTCGATGTGCGTGAGGGCGAGCTCCTCGTCATCATGGGGTTGTCGGGGTCCGGCAAGTCGACGCTGATCCGCTGTCTCAACCGACTGATCGAACCCACCGAAGGCGACATCATCATCGATGGTCAGAACATTCCCAAGCTCAACGAGAAAGAGCTGCTGGAATGTCGCCGTCGCCACTTTTCGATGGTATTCCAGAACTTCGCGCTGTTTCCGCACCGTACGGTGCAGGAGAACGCCGAGTACGGCCTCGAAGTTCGCGGTATCGAAAAATCCTCGCGTGTCGAAAGCGCGCGTAACTCCCTCAAGCAAGTCGGCCTGGAAGGGTGGGAAGACGCCTATCCGAACCAGCTTTCCGGCGGCATGCAGCAGCGGGTCGGTCTGGCACGCGCGTTGGCCAACGACTCCACCGTGATGCTGATGGACGAAGCCTTCTCGGCGCTGGATCCGTTGATCCGCAAGGATATGCAGCAAGAGCTGATCGAACTGCAGCATCGCATGAAGAAGACCACGATCTTCATCACCCACGACCTCGACGAAGCGATCAGCATCGGTGACCGCATCATCCTTCTCAAGGATGGCGAGATCGTCCAGAGCGGCACGCCCGAAGAGATTCTGACGCGCCCCGCCGACGATTACGTGGCTCGCTTCGTCGAGGGCGTGGACATGTCACGCGTGCTGACAGCCACCAGTGCCATGCGCCCCGTGCGCGCCACGGCACGCGACAGCGACGGTCCCCGTACCGTGCTGCGCAAGATGAGCGACAATGGGCTCGATTCCATCTATGTCATCGGGCGTGATCGCACCTTGCTGGGTATCGTCGGGGTCGATGACGTCGATGCGGCCGCCAAGGCCGGCAAGGATACGATTCACGAGTTGATCCACGACGACTTCCCGAAAGCCGGGCCGGATGAACCGATGAACAATCTCTTTGCCATGTTCAGCGAGAAAAGTTACCCGATCGCCATCGTCGACGACAATCAACGCCTGCTGGGCGTCGTCGTGAAGGGCGCGGTACTCGAACAACTGGCTGAAGCGGGAGAGCACTGATGGCGATCGATATTCCACGCATCCCCCTCGGCGATAGCATCGAGGGCGGACTCGACTTTCTGACCACGAATTACTCGGTCGTCACACGTGGCATTTCACGTGTCACCCAGACCGGTATCTCGGCACTCAACGATGCGCTGATGTGGCTGCCCGAGTGGGGGCTGATGGCCATCATCGCGCTGATTTGCTGGCGGGTCGCCAGCGTGCGTCTGGCCATCGGCTCGGTGCTCGGGCTGGCCTTGATCTGGAATCTCGGCCTTTGGGATCCGATGATCGAAACCCTGACGCTGGTGGTGATCGCTACCTTCGTGGCGGTGATCATTGCATTGCCATTCGGGGTGTTCGCGGCGTTGTCGGATCGTTTCTATAGTCTGATCATGCCGGTACTGGATTTCATGCAGACCATGCCGGCCTTCGTGTACCTGATTCCCGCCATTCCGTTTTTCGGGATCGGGTCGGTGTCGGCGATTTTCGCCACCGTGATCTTCTCGATGCCGCCGGCGATCCGCTTCACTACGCTGGGCATTCGCCAGGTACCCAAGGATCTGATCGAGGCCGCCGATGCCTTCGGTGCCACGCGCAGCCAGAAGCTGATCAAGATACAGTTGCCGTTGTCGCTGCCGACGATCATGGCCGGTATCAACCAGACGATCATGCTAGCGTTGTCGATGGTCGTCATCGCGGCGATGATCGGTGCCGATGGCCTGGGTAGCGAAGTCTGGCGCGCGATTCAGCGTCTGCGCCCGGGTGACGGTTTCGAAGCCGGTATCGCCGTGGTCATTCTGGCCATGCTGCTGGACCGTATCACGCAGGCGGTCCGCAAGAAGTAAGCTGGCATGAGTCGCAAGCAAGGCGCTTCGTGGCGCCGGATGTCGAGCCCAGGCTCGACGAGGGCGCGGCCTGCGGGTCGCCGCCCGATAACATCTCCAATCCATAAGAGAAGGGGAATGACGATGACACGCACTTCACTGACGAAAGCCGTACGTTGCGGGGCCCTGATGATGGCTGCCGGCGCAGGGCTCAATGCGGGCATCGCACAAGCGCAGGACAGCAAGGGTGACATCACGCTCGCGTACGTCGAGTGGTCTTCCGAAGTCGCTTCCACCAACGTGGTGCGCGCGGTGCTCGAGGAGCAAGGCTACAACGTCGAGATGTCGTCACTTTCCGCCGCTGCCATGTGGCAGGCCGTGGCGTATGGCGATGCCGACGGCATGGTCGCGGCATGGTTGCCGTCGACGCATGAACAGTACCTCAACGAGGTCGGCGACAAGGTCGAAGACCTGGGCGCCAACCTCAACGGTACGAAGTTGGGTCTCGTCGTCCCTTCTTATACCGATATCTCGTCCATCGATGAACTTGATGACAAGGCGGATATGGTCAACGACGAGATCGTCGGCATCGATCCGGGCGCCGGTCTGATGAATCTGACCGAAAAGGCCATCGAGGAATACGATCTCGGCGACGAGATCAACCTGCAGTCGGGTAGTGGCGCCACGATGACGGCGGCGCTGGACAGCGCCATCAAGAACGACGAGGACATCGTCGTCGCCGGCTGGACACCGCACTGGATGTTCGCGCGCTGGGACCTCAAGTATCTCGAGGATCCGAAGAACGTCTATGGTGGTGCGGAGCACATCAACACCGTGGTGCGCCAGGGGCTGAAGGAAGATATGCCGGAAGCCTATGCGATCCTCGACAACTTCGAGTGGACGCCGGAGCAGATGGGCGAAGTCATGCTCATGAACCAGGAAGAAGGCTCCGACCCGTACGAAAACGCCAAGAAGTGGGTGGAAAACCATCCCGATGTCGTCGCCGAGTGGGTGAACGGCGACAGCTGATTGGCAATGTCTGGCGCCTTCTGGCACCAGACGCTCGTATCGAAAACGCCCGGTCTATTGGACCGGGCGTTTTCGATGCTGGCGAGGCCACATGCCATGAGACGTGGCGTTTCAGGGCGCCAGGCGGGTCTTGCTCCAGGCGGCATCCTGCTCATGGTAACGATAGCGGATGCGATCATGTAGCCGATTGGGTTGCCCCTGCCAGAATTCCAGCAAAAACGGCAGGACCCGATAACCTCCCCAGTGAGGCGGACGCTCCACCGTTTGTTCGCCGTAGACCTGCTCGAAGCGCTGCTTGCGCTCCTCCAGCCAGTCGCGGTCGGGAATTTCCACGCTTTGCTGGGAAATCCAGGCACCTAGCTGGCTGTCACGGGGCCGGTTGGCGAAGTAGGCATCGGAGACCTCGGCACTGGCCTTTTCCACGCGGCCCTCGATGCGTACCTGGCGCTGCAGCGTGGGCCACCAGAAGACCAGAGCGGCATAGGGAACGTTGGTCAGCTCGCTGCCTTTGTGGCTCTGGTAGTTGGTGAAGAATACCAGCCCCTTGTCGTCGAGCTGCTTGAGAAGGACCACGCGCGCGTGGGGGAGTCCCTGACTGTCCACGGTGGCCAGCGTCATGGCGTTGGCGTCCTGCGTCTCGTGCTCACGTGCGGCGGCAAACCACGTCTGGAACAGGTCGAGGGGCGAAGCCGGCGCACTCTCGACGGAGAGCGTTTCGCCGGCGTAATCGCGTCGCAGGTCAGCGATGTCGTAGTTCATGGTCGTTCTCTCCTAGAGGATCATGTCGTGTTGGCGTGCTGCGCCCCAAGCCGGTGCCGGGGGGCGTTTCCGTCATGCGCGCAGGCACCAGTCACCGAGGGGAAGAGGCGTTACCGGTGCCGCCAAGCTCGTCAGAACATGACACCGTGCCTCGCCCCAGGGGGTGTTCAAACGAATACGGTCATACCATTCAGGATAGCGCTCCAGGCGGTCGAGGTCGGCAAAAGTCGCTGCGCCGACGGCATGGATCTCGCGGAGGTGGCTCATACCGCTTGCCACCCGGCATACAAGGCGAATACCACGCCGCACGCGAGCCACCCGAGAACGGCATAGGGCAGGTTCCAGCGCAGCATGTCGCGCGACCGGATGCCGTAGCGCACGCACAGCGCCAGGTTGCTGCCCGACAGCGGGCTGCAGCCGGTTCCCAGAGCCCAACTCATCAAGAACATCATGCCGAGCAAAGTCGGGTCCGGTGACATGGGCTGCACGAGTGGCGCCAGCGTGGCGATACCCACGAGCGGATGAATGCCGACGAAGGCCAATACCACGAGAATACCTTGCGTCACCCAGGCGGCAAAACTCCCAAAATGGTCGAGGGGAATGAGTTGCCGATCGGGGGCGCTGGCGATCAGGGCCGCCAGGCCACTCGAAATGACCCCGGCGACCAGAAACAACGCGAACTGAGGACCCAGCCGTGGTAGCCCCTCGTTGAGCTGCTGATGCAAGCGCTGGCGTCGGGATGCGGACGGTACCAGCAGAATCGCGAAGAAGGGCGACGCGATGGCGATGATCAAGGGGATGGACAGCGACGGCCAGATGAAGTGGGTCACGACCACGCTCGAGGCCAGCGCACCCGGCAACAGCAAGCTGCCTTTTTCGAGCGGATAACCGATGAACGTGCCCGGCAATCGGTGTGCATCGAGCGCGATGAGTCCGAGCAGAAGCATCGCCGCCAAACCGCCCCAGGGCAAAAGCGCGAGAAAGTCGAGGCCTGGCGAGTAGGTCAGGGCAACGCCCATGGCGACGAAGAACGGCGACCAGGCGGCAGCTGCCGGAAAGGCGCGCCCCAGCACGCTGACCTGCTTGCGTGTCAGACGTCCCTCGCGTTGCATGCGATCGCCGAACAGGAACAGTACCGAGAGATTGATGACGGCACCGAAGAGATGCACGCCGGCCAGCGTGCCCCAGAAACTGCCGTGACGCTCGCCTCCCGAGGCGTCGTCGGCAGCGGGACGCGCCATGGAGAGAAAGCTGACGCCGGCGAACATCATCAGCAGCGGCTGGTTGATGCTCACGGCCGTGGCCAGGGACGTTGGCGTATCTCGCCACAGCGCCACCAGCCAGATCGAGACGCCGGCCAGGCCCAGCCATAGCGTCTGTCGTCGCGAGGCGCGCGGTAGCGTCAACCCCAGTCGCAGCGTGGCCAGCCAGCCGAGGACAGCGGCCGGCCAAAGCGGCAGTTGAAGCAACGAGCAGGCGATGCTGAGAACCAGCATCGCGATGATGAGCAGACTCGAGGGACGTATCGCCATGCCTCAGCCGGGCAGTTGCTGACGTCGCCAGCGTGCATAGGCAGCGGCGCTGACGAACAAGGCAAGCGCGGCCAGGGTTTCCAGCACGCCCCAGACCAGGCGACCCGGCACCTGGGCGATCATCAGACCCTGCAGGATGTACAACAGGCTGACGAAAGCGAGCATCACATGTCCGCGCGGTCGTTTCGTGACGACCGAGGGCAGAAATAGTACCAGCGGCAACAAGCGTACGACGATCGGCATCAAGGCAACCTGGCCGCTGGCATGCATCTGCCAGCCCCCCAGGATCTGCAAGACAGCCAGAGCGCCCATGCTGCCCCATACGCCTCGGCGTGCCAGCAATGCCGCCTGATCGAGGCCGTGGCGCGTTGCCATGCGATCCAGCCACTGTCGCATCATGCCTCCTCGTGGAGGGAGCGCATGGCCAGCGCGAGGCGGCCCAGCCGCGCCCCCTGGGCCCTGGCCAGCGCGGTCTCGTCGACGTCGAGTTCGCGCTCGGCCTTGGCGCCCGCCAGGTGACTGGTCCCGTAGGGCGTGCCCCCGGACCGAGTCGTCAGCAGCTGCGTTTCCCGGTACGGCACGCCGGCATACACCATGCCGTGATGCAGCAAGGGCACCAGCATCGTCAAGAGAGTCGCTTCCTGGCCACCATGCAGACTCGCTGTGGAGGTAAAGGCGGTCGCCGGTTTGTCGGTCAGGGCACCGTTCATCCAGAGTTCACTGGTGGTATCGAGGAAATACTTGAGCGGCGAGGCCATGTTGCCGAAGCGTGTGGGGCTGCCCAGTGCAAGGCCGTGACAGTGGCGCAGATCGTCGAGGGTGGCATAGACGGCCCCTTCGGCGGGGATTTCCGGGTCGACCGCTTCGGTGGTCGGCGACACGGGAGGCACGGTGCGCAGGCGGGCCGCGATGCCGGCGACACTCTCGATGCCGGCCGCGAGCTGTTGTGCCATTTCCTGCGTGGCGCCGTGACGCGAGTAGAACAGCACGAGTACATAAGGCGTTTCTGAGGCGGAGCGGGTCATGACGAGTCTCGTGTCGTGGGGATGTCGGTCATTCGACCAGGGCCAGAATCGCTTCCGGCGGGCGGCCGATGCGTGCTCGCCGGCCATCGTCGAGAATCGGGCGTTGCATGAGGCGAGGGTGCTCGGCAATCGCCTGCAGGCGCTCTTCGTCGCTGGGCGCCTCGAGTGCCAGGGCTTTCCACTGCGCCTCGTTGGTGCGCACCAGGGCGGGAACGCCATCTTCCAGCCGTTGCGCCAGGTCGCGTAGCGCGTCGATGTCCAATGGGGCGTCCAGATAACGATGAACGTTGACATCGACCCCGCGTGCCTCGAGAAGGGCAAGCGCTTCCCGGGACTTGGAACAGCGCGGGTTGTGGTAGAGTGTAAAAGTCGTCATGCCTTGACTCCGGCAGCGGGATTCGACGCATCAAACAATTAGTTAAGCATTTTAGAGCGCCACATGCGACGCCCACAACTCCTTGACCGCCGCTGGCTGACCATCATCCTGCGCAGCTTGCGTGAACTGATTCAGCGTTTCGATGCGCATGACGGACTCAAGACGGCATCCGCCTTGACCTACACCACGTTGTTCGCGGTGGTGCCGTTCATGACCGTCCTGTATGCGATGCTCTCGGCCATTCCCAGCTTCCAGGGGATCAGCGAACAGCTGCAGGCCTTGATCTTCAGCCAGTTCGTGCCGGCGACCGGGTCGGCACTGGTCGAGCATTTGCGCGATTTTTCACGACAGGCGCGTAGCCTGACGTTGATCGGGTTGATGTTCTTGCTGGTGACGGCGGTGATGATGATGGTGACCGTGGAGCGCGCCTTCAACAATATCTGGCATGTGTCGCGCAGCCGACGCGGCGTTTCCAGTTTCCTGCTGTACTGGGCAGTGCTTACGCTCGGCCCCTTGTTGCTGGGCTCGGGGTTCTTGCTGTCTTCCTATCTGGCATCGCTGACACTGGTGCGAGGGGCCGCCGAAGTGCTGGGCGGGCCGGTCGCCTTTCTGCGCTTGCTGCCGCTGACGTTGAGTTTCACGGCGTTCGTGTTCATCTACATGGCCGTGCCCAACTGCCGGGTACGGTTTCGGCACGCCGTGGCGGGCGCCGGGCTGGCCGCCCTGGCGCTGGAGCTCGCCAAGGGGGCATTCTCGCTGTATGTCACGTACTTTCCGTCTTATCAGGTCATCTACGGGACCTTTGCCGCCGTTCCCTTGTTTCTGGTGTGGGTGTTCTTGTCCTGGGCGATCGTGCTGGTCGGCGCTGAACTGGCTGCCTGGCTGGGGGAGCGTCGGCGTGCCGAGTGGCGCTACTGGGCGCCGTTCTGGCAAGCGCTGGGGGTCGTGTCTCACCTGTACGACGCCCATCGGCGAGGGCAGGCCGTATACGACCGGGAACTAGCGATGCGACTGGGGGCTCGCTATTCGGACGTGATGGCGCCCTTGCAGACACTGGGCGTGGCCGTGCAGCTCGATAACGATCGCTGGATGCTGGGACGCGACCTCGGTGCCTTGTCGCTCTGGGATTTCCAGCGAGCCATGCCCTGGGCCGTGCCTCTTGGCGAATCGTCGCCCGCGCCGGAGATGCAGGCGATCCATGCGGCTCTGCAGGAAGCCGAGCGCCATCGCCAGCAGGTGCTGACGCAACCCATGGAGCATCTGTTGGCAGAGGGGGCGCGCAACGACTCGGCGTGACCTGGCCTTGGGTCATGGAGGTTTATACCGTTATCTTTCATGGCCCACAAAAAAACCAGAAAGTTCATATGCGTCGATACACCCATGCGCTCGTGCCATCTTCCAACCTGACGTTGACGCGGCGATAGCGGGCGCCGATGCGCTCGTAGCGGTCCAGGCGTTGCAGCGCGGGAGTGCTTACCTTCAACAGCTCGCCCTCGACCGTGCCTCCGACCCGCGGGGCAATATCCAGGTCATGGCGTGTGTAACCTTTCAGCGTGGCAGGGGACGATGCAATGTCGATATCTCCCGTGACCAGCCAGCGTATCAGGTCATAGCGCAGGGTGCCGTAGACGAAGACAGCGTGTCGCTCGAGGCGGGTATCCACGATCGGCGGTGAGGCCGGCGGTTCGTAGCCGTATGGGCTTCGAAAGGTGTACCAGAGGTAACCGCCTCCGACGACGGTACTCAGCATGAGCACGATGCCCAGCCTGATTCCCCAGCGCATTGAATGTCTCCCTGTCTCGTGCCCGTGACCAGGCGGGTGCTTGCCGTCAGGGCCGGGGAGTGTGGCATTATCCAATGAGGTTGGAAACCTTCGGGGATTCCGGTAACAGGGCCTTAGGAGACAATGCCGATGAGCCAGCACATGCGGGATGATCTGTTTCGGGAAGCGCTGGGAGAGGATGTCCAACCCCTGACCAAGGGACGCGACAAGGCCGATGTCACGCGTGGCCCGGCGAGGCCCTCCGAGGCGCAGTTGGCGCGTCGCGCACAGGCACAAGCCGCCGACGAGGAGAACAACTTCCTTTCCGACGAATTCGTCGACCTGGTCGGTCCGGCCGATCCGGTCGAATACCGCCGGGACGGTATCCAGATCGGCGTCGTGGATCGTCTGCGACATGGAGGCTATGCCCCCGAGGCATCGCTGCATTTACAGAAGAAACCGATCCCCGAATGCCGCCGAGAACTGTTTCGTTTCATTCGGGAAGCTCGCGAGCACGATCTGCGCTGCGTGTTGATCGTGCACGGTCGCAGTCAGGCCATCGATGGTCACGCCAATGTGGTGCGGTCCTATCTGGGCAAATGGTTGGCACAGTTCGAGGAAGTGCAGGCCTACGTCTCGGCGCACAAGAGCCACGGCGGCTTGGGGGCCACCTATGTCATGCTGCGCAAGTCGGAGCGAGCCCGTGCCCGGAATCGCGAGCGGCAACAGAAACGACGCGGCTAAGCGCGCCGCGCCATATGCGGAAGGAAGGGCCGACGTCATGCCTCTCGCGAGGGGACGTCGGCCGGATCTCGGCGAGACTCAGGCGCTTTCGCGCATGCGGCGCCGAAACAGCGGCTCCGGGGTATCGGTGCCGGGCTGATAGCTGAGGCTGAAGGTGTCCAGCGCGTTGAGGGCATCTTCGACGATCTGGTCCTCGCGCAGCCAGAAAGCATCGAAACCGCAGCGCGACATGTAGTACAGCTGGTCGATCAGGACATCGCCGACCGCGCGAATCTGTCCCTGATAACCGTAACGTTCCCGCAGCAGGCGCGCGAGGCTGTAGCCACGGCCATCGGTGAACTTGGGAAAGTCGATGGCGATCAGCGGTGCACCCAGCAGCTGCGTGGCGAGCTCGGGCGTGAGCTCGGTGTCACTGGCCAGCAGCGGGGCGACATCGTCGCCCGGGGCAGCTTGCCACTGCGCGAGCGGGACGATGGCACGCCCGTTCACGGAATGCGGCGCTTCGTCTTCGAGAAGCAGTGTCCAGTCGTCTTCCACGACGTGCCGACCGACGATCAGGGTGCGCTGCTCAGGCATAGACATGCTCCTTGAAAGGTTTCAGGCCGATGCGACGATACGTGTCGAGGAAGGTCTCGTCGGCCGTGCGTTCCCCGACGTACACCTTCAACAGCTTGTCGATGACATCCGGGACATCCTCGCGATAGAAGGAGGGGCCCAGAATCTTGCCCAGAGACGATTCGTTGCCCTGGCTGCCGCCCAGCGAAATCTGATAGTACTCTTCGCCTTTCTTGTCGACCCCGAGGATGCCGATGTGGCCCACGTGGTGGTGACCGCAGGCATTCATGCAGCCCGAGATGTTGAGCTCCAGCGGTCCCAGGTCATAGAGGAAATCGAGATCCTCGAAACGTTCCTGGATCGACTGGGCGACGGGAATCGACTTGGCGTTGGCCAGCGAGCAGTAATCGCCCCCCGGGCAGCAGATCAAATCGGCCAGGGTGCCGACGGTCGGGTTGGCCATGCCGAGTGCCTCGAGCTTCTGCCAGAGCTCCTCCATGCGGTCCACCGGAACGTCGGTCAGCACCAGATTCTGCTCGTGGGTAACGCGCACCTCGCCATAGCCGAATTCGTCGGCCAGGTCGGCCACGGCGGCCATGTCTTCGGAGGTCACGTCGCCAGGCGAATGATCGTGACGCTTGAGCGACAGGGTCACGGCCTTGTATCCGCGCACCTTGTGATCGGTGACGTTGTTGGTGACGAAACGCGCGAAGGCACGATTCTCACTGCGCAGGCGTTCGAAGTCCGCGATGGCGTCCTCGGAGACGTCGCGACGCGGCGGTTCGACGAAGTGCCCGGCCACGGCGGAGATCGCTTCCTCGGTCAACGTCTGCGGGCCGTCCTTGAGATGTGCCCATTCGGCCTCGACACGGCGCCGGAACTCATCGATGCCCAGCGCCTTGACCAGAATCTTGATACGCGCCTTGAACTTGTTGTCGCGGCGGCCGTACTGGTTGTAGACACGCAGGATGGCTTCGAGATACGTGAGCAGGTGCTGCCACGGCAGATCGTCGCACATCACGGCACCGATCATCGGGGTGCGTCCGAGACCGCCACCGGCCAGTACCTTGACGCGGACATCGCCGTCGTCGTTGCGCCAGAAGCGCAGACCCACGTCGTGCACCTGGATGGCGGCGCGGTCTTCCTCGGCACCGGTCACGGCGATCTTGAACTTGCGCGGCAGATAGGCGAATTCCGGGTGGAAGGTCGACCACTGACGAATCAGTTCGCACCAGGGGCGCGGATCGACATCCTCGTCGGCGGCGATGCCCGAGAACTGATCGGTCGTGGTGTTGCGGATATCGTTGCCGCTGGTCTGAATGGCATGCATCTGCACGCTGGCCAGATCCGCCAGGATGTCGGGTACGTCCTCGAGCTTGGGCCAGTTCAGCTGCAGGTTGGTGCGCGTGGTGAAATGACCATAGCCGCGATCGTAGCGTGCAGCGATCTCGCCCAGCTTGCGCAACTGGTAGGACGCCAGCATGCCGTAGGGAATGGCAATGCGCAGCATGGGGGCATAACGCTGCACGTAGAGGCCGTTCTGCACGCGCAGCGGCAGGAATTCCTCATCGCTGATCTTGCCCTCGAGATAGCGGCGCATCTGGTCGCGGAACTGCGCGACACGTTCATCGACGAGTGTTTGGTCGTACGAGTCGTACCGATACATACAGGCGGTGTCCTGCTAGTCACATGGATTGCCGTAGCAGGGCACCTTACCCTGCCTTCTATATTCTTTGAAAGAATAAATAATAATAGGTTGTTGCTTTTATGTTATTAAAAATGCCACGCATGGCGTTACAGGGCGAGGCGTTGCCAGTGGCGACGCTGCCAGATCGTCGTGAACCATAACGAGTTCATGCAGCGGTAGCCTAACTGAACCCACCAGACCCCGGCCAGACCGTGGCCGAGCGAGACGCCCACCCACCATGCCAATGGAAGGAAGGCCACCCATTGTAGCAGCAGCGTCACTTTCATCACCGTGCGATTGGCGCCCGCGCCGAGCAGCGCCTGGGCGAGCACGATGGCTGCCGCATCGAGCACGATCATGGCGGCGGTCAAGCGTAGTGGCAGACGCCCCATGTCGATCAGGGCGGGATCATGCAGGAACATGCCCAGCAGCCACTCGGGTGCCCATGCCATCGGCAAGGCCAGGAGCGCGAGGCATAGCCAGGCGAGCCGTACCGCGTCCCATCCCCAGCGATGGGCGTCTTCGGGCGAGGCCTGCCCCAGCGACTGGCCCACCAGACTCATCGCTGCCAGCCCGAGGCCGACGCCGGGGAGGATCAGGAACAGCGAGAGATTGACCAGCACATGGCCGACCGCGACGCTGGCACCGCTGACATGCCCGAGAATCCAGAACAGCACGGCATAGCCCGCCGCAAAGCAGAATTGCTGAAAGGAATGAGGCGCCGCCAGACGCAGGGTGCGCACGTATACCGCCAGCGGAGGGCGGCGCGCCAGAAAGCCGTTGCCGCGGGCATGGCGACGGCTGAGCATGGCCCACATCAGGACACCGACGAGCAGCGATAGCGTGGTGCCCGCACCCGCACCGGCAGGCCCCAGGCGGGGCAAGCCCGCCCAGCCATAGATCAGCGCTGCGCTGGCCGCGACATTGACGACCTGGGTGACGAGCATGATCCGCAAGTACACGTCGGTACGCTGGATACCGTACCAGTAACCGCGAAAGCAGAAGATCAGCGCCACCGGCAGCAGGCCGGCGATCCGCCAGCGGAAATAGTCGACCGCGACCCGCTGGATGGCGTCGTCTCCGTTGAGCCAGGCGATCGCCCGCGGCGCTTGCCACAGGCCGGCCACGCTCACGGGGATGGCCAGGCACAGCGCGATGAGCAAGCCGGCGTTGAGCGCCTCGGCGCGACGTGCGACCACCTGCTCGCCATGGCGGCGCGCGGTTTGTGCCTGCACCCCCGAGGACAATCCGAACAGCAGGGCGGTGACCATGAACATGGCATAGCCGCCGATGCCGACGCCGGCCAGGGCCGTCTCGCCCAGGCCGCCCACCAGGGCGGCGTCGACCAGGTTGAGCAGGCTCTGCGAGAGCATGCCGCCCATGATCGGCAGGGCCAGGCGCAGCAACAGGGCAAAGCGCGATAGCGGTGCGTTCAAGGCGACTCCGCTTCTCGCTGGCCGGTGGCCGCCCATCCGGTCTGCACGTTCGCCCTCATTCGGGATCGTAGGACAGTACCGGTGACAGCCAGCGCTCGAGCTCGGCGAGTGACATGCCCTTGCGCGCTGCCAGCGACTCGACCTGATCGCGACCGATCTTGCCGGTGGAGAAATACTTCGAGCGCGGGTGCGAGAAATACCAGCCGGAGACCGCGGCCGAAGGCCACATGGCGTAACTGTCGGTCAGCTCGATGCCGGTCTTGGCGGTGGCGTCCAGCAGCCGGAACAGCGTGGCCTTTTCGGTGTGATCCGGACAGGCGGGGTAGCCCGGCGCGGGACGAATGCCCTGGTACTGCTCGGCGATCAGGGCATCGTTGTCCAGGGTTTCGTCGGGCACGTAGGCCCAGAATTCCTTGCGTACCCGCTCGTGCATGCGTTCGGCGAAGGCTTCCGCGAGCCGGTCGGCCAGGGCCTTGACCATGATGGCGTTGTAGTCGTCGCCGGCCGCTTCGTACTGCGCCGCCAGCGCATCCGCGCCATGTCCCGTGGTCACCGCGAAGCCGCCGATCCAGTCCACCTGGTCGCTGGGCTCGCCGTTGTCGAGACGACGCGGCGCGATGAAGTCGGCGAGGCTCTGGCAGACGCCGTCGCGATTCTTGGTCGTCTGCTGGCGAATGTGATGCAGGCGCTCGATCACCGTACGGCGCGAGGTGTCGGCATAGACCTCGAGGGTATCGTCATCCACGCTATTGGCCGGCCACATGCCGATGACGCCGCGTGCCGTGATATGACGCTCGTCGATCAGCTTGCGCAGCATCGTCTGCGCATCGGCGAACAGGCTGCGTGCCGCCTCGCCGACGACGTCGTCCTCGAGAATCTTGGGGTACTTGCCCGAGAGCTGCCAGCTCATGAAGAAGGGCGTCCAGTCGATGCGTTCGACCAGCTCTTCCAGCGGGTAGTCGTCGAACACCTTGAGTCCGCTGAAGGTCGGTGTCGGTGGCGTGTAGTCGGCCCAGTCGAGAGCCGGGCGGCGCTTGCGCGCCTCGGCATAGCTCAGGTCGGCGGCCTTGGGACGGCGCTTGGCGTTACGCTCGCGCACCTTGTCGTATTCGTCGCTGATCTCCGCGACATAGCCCGGCTTGAGGCTCGGGGAGAGCAGGCGGCTGGCGACGCCGACCGCACGCGAGGCATCGCTGACATAGATGACCGGCTGGTCGTACTGCGGGGCGATCTTGACCGCCGTGTGGGCCTTGGAAGTCGTCGCACCACCGATCAGCAGCGGCAGCGTAAAGCCCTGGCGCTGCATTTCCTTGGCGACATGGACCATCTCGTCCAGCGACGGGGTGATCAGTCCGGACAGGCCGATGATGTCCGCATTGTGCTCGCGCGCGGCGGCGAAGATCTTTTCCGCCGGCACCATGACACCGAGGTCGATGACCTCATAGTTGTTGCACTGCAGGACCACGCCGACGATGTTCTTGCCGATGTCGTGAACGTCCCCCTTGACCGTGGCCATCACGATCTTGCCCTTGGCCTGGGTGCCTTCGCTCTTCTCGGCTTCGATGTAGGGAATCAGGTAGGCCACCGCCTGCTTCATCACTCGGGCCGACTTGACCACCTGGGGCAGGAACATCTTGCCGGCGCCGAAAAGGTCGCCGACCACGTTCATGCCGTCCATCAGCGGACCTTCGATGACCTCGATGGGGCGCGCGGCACGCTGCCGGGCCTGCTCGGTGTCTTCCTCGATGTAAGCGGTGATGCCCTTGATCAGGGCATGCTCGATGCGCTTCTCGACCTCCCAGCTGCGCCATTCCAGGTCTTCTTTCTTCTCGCCGCCGCTGCCATCGCCCTTGTACTTGTCGGCGATATCGAGCAGGCGCTCCGTGCCATCGTCGCGGCGGTTGAGCACCACGTCTTCGACGGCCTCGCGGAGCTCCTCGGGCAGGTCGTCGTAGACCGCCAGCTGGCCGGCGTTGACGATCCCCATGGTCAGCCCGGCCTTGATGGCGTGATAGAGGAAGACCGAATGGATCGCCTCGCGTACCGCGTTGTTGCCCCGGAAGGAGAACGACACATTGGACACGCCGCCCGAGAGCATGGCGTGCGGCAGGTGCTCGCGAATCCACTTCGATGCTTCGATGAAGTCGACGGCGTAGTTGTTGTGCTCCTCGATGCCCGTGGCGATGGCGAAGATGTTGGGGTCGAAGATGATGTCCTCGGCGGGGAAGCCGATATCGTCCACCAGCAGGCGGTAGGCGCGTTCGCAGATTTCCGTCTTGCGCTGGAAAGTGTCCGCCTGACCTTCCTCGTCGAAGGCCATGACCACGATGGCGGCGCCATACCGGCGGCATGCCGTGGCCTGTTGCCGAAAGGCGTCTTCGCCTTCCTTGAGGGAAATCGAGTTGACGACGGCCTTGCCCTGAACGCACTTGAGTCCCGCCTCGATGATTTCCCACTTCGAGGAATCGATCATGATCGGGACGCGGGAGATGTCGGGCTCCGAGGCGATCAAGTTCAGAAAGCGCACCATGGCGTCCTGTGACTCGAGCATGCCCTCGTCCATGTTGATGTCGATGACCTGGGCGCCGTTTTCGACCTGTTCGAGCGCCACCTCGAGCGCCGTGGTGTAGTCCTCCTCCTTGATCAGGCGCTTGAAGCGCGCGGAGCCGGTCACGTTGGTGCGCTCGCCGACATTGACGAACAGCGAGTCCGCCTCGATGTTGAAGGGCTCCAGCCCCGCGAGGCGACATGCCTTGGGGCGTTCGACGACCTGGCGCGGCGGCAGCTCGCCCACGGCATCGCGAATGGCGGCGATGTGTTCCGGCGCCGTACCGCAACAGCCGCCGATGATGTTGACCAGGCCACTTTCGGCGAACTCGCGCACGATCGTGGCCATTTCCTCGGCGGTCTGGTCGTACTCGCCGAATTCGTTGGGGAGCCCGGCGTTGGGGTGGGCCGAGACGTAGGTATCGGCCTTGTGGGAAAGCTCCTCGAGATAGGGGCGCAGCTCCGCCGCGCCGAGGGCGCAGTTGAGCCCCACGGACAGCGGCTGGGCGTGGCGTATCGAGTTCCAGAACGCTTCGGTGGTCTGCCCGGAGAGCGTGCGCCCGGAAGCGTCGGTGATGGTGCCGGAAATCATCACCGGCAAGCGTTCGCCGCGCGCTTCGAACAGCATCTCGAGGGCGTAGATGGCCGCCTTGGCATTGAGCGTGTCGAAGATGGTTTCGATCATGATCAGATCGGCACCGCCCTCGAGGAGCGCCTCGGCGGCCTGATAATAATTGTCGCACAGCTGATCGAAGGTCACGTTTCGCTTGGCGGGATCGTTGACGTCCGGCGACAGCGATGCCGTGCGCGATGTCGGTCCCAGCACCCCGGCGACGTAGCGCGGCACCCCGGTTTCCCGGGCCACCGCGTCGCAGACGTCCTTGGCCAGGCGCGCGGCTTCGCGATTGAGCTCGGGGACCAGGGACTGCATGCCGTAATCGGATTGCGACAGCTGGGTGCTGTTGAAGGTGTTGGTCTCGACGATATCGGCACCGGCCTCGAGGTAGGCACGGTGGATGTCACGCACCACGTCGGGACGCGTCAGGACCAGCAGGTCATTGTTGCCCTTGAGCTCGCTGGGCCAGTCGGCGAAGCGTTGCCCGCGAAAGTCGCTCTCGTCGAGTTCGTAGCCTTGCAGCATGGTCCCCATGCCGCCATCGAGGATCATGATGCGCCGTGACAGCTGCTCCTGCAGCGAGGCGAACGAGGCGGCGAGCGGTAGGGATGAAGCAATGGCGGCAGGCATGTCGGCGTGTGTCTCCAGCGTAATTCCGTGCGACGTGGCAAGACTCGTCGAGACCGGCAGGACGCCGGTTTCACGAATGTGACGTACGAGGCGGCGATGGTACCAGAAGCGCCCCAACGAGGGCAGTCGTCAAGACCCAGCAAAATACTCGGGATTGTGCTGGGCGATGCTTTTTCATACCATTGAAGGCAACATCTCAGGTAGAGAGCAGAATTTATGAGTCAGCCCATTCAGATCACCGACAACGCTCAGGAATACCTCGCCGAGCTGTTGGCCAAGCAGAACGTCGAAGGCATTGCGGTGCGTATCTTCATCACGCAGCCGGGCACCCCCTACGCCGAGACGTGCCTGGCCTATTGTCGCCCGGGCGAGGAAGAACCCAGCGATGAGCGCCTCGACCTGGACAAGATCACGGTCTACCTCGAGAAGAACAGCATCGCGTTTCTCGAAGAGGCGGTGGTCGACTTCAACGCGGACCGCATGGGTGGCCAGCTGACCATCAAGGCGCCCAACGCCAAGATGCCCAAGGTCAATGCGGACAGCCCCCTCGAAGATCGCGTCAACTACGTGCTCTACAGCGAGATCAATCCGGGCCTGGCCGCGCATGGTGGCGAGATCCGCCTGATGCAGCTGACCGAGGAAAACGTTGCCGTGCTGCAGTTCGGTGGCGGCTGCCAGGGGTGTGCCGCGGTCGATCTCACGCTCAAGGAAGGGGTCGAGAAGACCTTGATCGAGCGCGTGCCCGAACTTGCCGGCATCCGCGATGTGACCGACCACACGGACGACACCAACGCCTATTATCGCTGACGCGTCAGGCGCCCAGCCGGCACCTGTCTCGTCGGTATCCGGGGACGTACCCGGCAAGGCGCGTGTCGCCCGGAAAACGATCGAAAGCCCGCCTCGTGCGGGCTTTTGTCGTTTCCGGGGCATTCATGAGGCGTGCTGGTGAGACAGGTCGAGCAAGGGCGGGTCAGACGACGAACGGGGGCAGGGGCAGGCGCGCCAATTTCTCGCGCAACTCGCGATTGAGGGCATGCTGCTGCTCGAGTTCGCGCTCCATGCGCCGGTTGTCGCTCTGCGCCTGCTGCAGCTGGCCCTGGCTTTCCCGCAGCTTGCTTTCCAGCGCCTGACGCTGGGAGGCCTCGTTGCGTGCCTTCTCTTCCAGCGCCGTGTAGTGGCGTCGCTGTTCGGTGAGCTCGGCGTTCACGCGTTCGAGTTTCTTTTCCAGCGCCTCGGTGCGTTTTTCCGCCTGTTTCTCGGCGTTGTGTCGCTCCTGGCGAGCGTCGTCGAGCAGTCCCATCAGGCGCGCCTCGGCCGCTTCATGGCGCTGTTCTTCCTGCTTCAACTGCGCCTGATGCTCACGCGTGGCACTCGCCAGGGCAGCCTTGTGTTCCGCGCGTAACGCTTCCAGTTGGCGCTGATGCGCCTCGCATTCGTCGTTCAGCTGCTGCACGCGACGCGCCTGTTGCGCTTCCTGCTGACGAGCCGCCTGGGCTTCGCTTTGCGCATTGGCCAGTTGCACGGTCTTTTCTTCCAGGCGTGCCTGGGCCTGCTCGAAATGCGTGTTCAGCGCCGCGAGGCGTTCTTCGGTATCCGCCGTCTTGCGCAGGGCGGCCTGAGTCTCTGCATGTGCCTCTTCGACGCGCCGGTCGGCCTCCTGGCGATAATGCGCCAGCGACTCTGCCGCCAGCGCCTGGGCCCTTTCCCAGAGGTCCTTCATCCATTCCTGCAGCGGCTCCGGTGGGGCTTCGCCGGGCGTGACATCCCGGTTGCGCTCTCGTCGAAGCCGCCATTCCCGCAGGTGATCGCTGATGGTCGTGAAGCTGCCCGTGCCCAGTATGTCCCGGATTTTCTGCACGGTGGGCGCCTCGTCTCGACGCAGCAGCGTATCGATAGCGCGCTGTACGTCTTCGTATTGAATGCCGTTGCGGGCCATGTCGTGTCCTCTATCCCGGGCGCCGTGTGGGGCGTTGTCGTCTTTTGCACAGCATATCGCGTTGTCGGTGTTTGGCAAACATTACATAAAACATTTTACGTATCTTACACTACGAAATAGTCATAAAATTCAAGATTACGCGCATTATCTTGATTATTTGCCGTCATGGCGCGACACTGCGCTCGACACTCACTACCAGCAGGGCAGGCAGTATGCGCGATGAGGCTTCGATGGCGCTCACGGTGCTCGATACCCAGGTGCCGGCCATGCCCGACCATGACGGCTTGGCAATGCCCGGGGTCAGCCGGGCAGTGGCGGGCGATGGCGTGCGCATTTCGGCGCGCACCGACGTGGAGGCCGTGGCCGCCTGGTTGCGCGAGTTCCAGACGAGCCCGCAGACCTGGCGCGCCTACCGCAAGGAAGCCGAGCGGCTGCTGCTGTGGCTGGAATGCCGTGGCGAGACTCTGGCGTCGGTGCGTCGCGAGACGCTGGACGCCTTCGAGCGCTTCCTGGCCGATCCGCAACCGGCATCACGCTGGGTAGGGCCGTCGCGGCCGCGTGCCGCGACGGATTGGCGACCGTTTCGTCAGCCACTCTCGGCGGCGAGCCGGCGCCAGGCACTGGTCATCCTGCAGGGCATGTTCGCGTGGCTGGTCGAGGCAGGGTGGGTCGAGCACAACCCGTTTCGGCTGATGCGCGACAAGCGGCGACGCATGGATAACCGCCGCGAGGGCGTCGAGCGGTACCTCGAGCGTGCGTTGTGGCAGCGTTTCTGGGCGTGGCTGCAGACCCCGCCCGCCAGCGAGGCGACGAACGCCCAGCGTTATCGCTGGGCGCGGCGACGCTTCTTGTTCGGCTTCGCGTATCTGCTGGCGCCCCGGCTCAGCGAGATGGCCGCCGCGCGGATGGGAGATTTCATTCAGCGCGAGGGGCGCTGGTGGTGGCAGGTCGTGGGGAAGGGCGACAAGCTCGCGCACGTGCCGGTACCGCCGGACATGCTGTCGCTTCTCGTGGATTGGCGCGAGACCCTGGGGCTTGCGCCTCACCCGCAGCCGGGGGACGCCACGCCGTTGCTGCGCGCGCTGGACGGCCGTCGCGGCGTGGGAGATAACCAGCTGTATCGGCTGATTCGCGAGACGTTTCAGTTAGGCTACCGCGCCCTCGACGATCTTCCCGATGCCCGGCGCGCCCCCTTGCGGCACGCCACGCCCCATTGGCTGCGTCATACCGCACTGACGCATCAGGCACAGGCCGGCGTGGAATTGCGTTATCTGGCGCGCACGGCTCGCCACGCGCGACTGGATACCACGGCGCGCTACCTGCATGCCGAGGCGGAGGAATGGCACCGTCAATTGGCGCATCACCGGCTCGTGGAGGCCGACACGTCAGACGATGGCACGTTATAATGCAGGTTTTACCCCGTGAGGAGGCGACATGACGGCACGCGAGGCGCAAGCCGAACTCGTCGACGAGTTTGCCATGTTCGACAACTGGATGGATCGTTACCAGTACATCATCGACATGGGAAAGCAACTGCCGACGTTTCCCGATGAACTGAAGCGCGAGGACACCAAGATCCAGGGCTGTCAGTCCAATGTCTGGATGCATGACCGGCTGGAAGAAGGGCGCCTGCATTTCGAGGCGACATCCGATGCCGCGATCGTCTCGGGGCTGATCGCCGTGCTGCTGCGCATCTACAACGACCGTTCCCCCAGTGAAATCCAGGCGACGCCACCGGACTTCCTGGTCGAGCTCGGCCTCGACAAGCACCTGTCGCCGACGCGCAGCAACGGCCTGCATGCCATGCTGGAGCGGATCTTTTCCGTGGCCGAACGCGCCGCCTGAGTGGTGCGCGACGCCCTCGCTCGCGCGTACGTCGACGTCAGCGGGAGGAGGGCTCATCGTCGTGCGTGGACGTCTTTCGCGGTGTCTCGTGAGGCCCCGGCGGCACGGGGTCGACACCGCCGGGGTGGCCCGGGTGGCATTTCACGATCCGCTTGAGCGCCAGCCAGGCACCCTTCAGCGGGCCGTGCACCTGAATGGCTTCCACCGCGTATTGCGAGCAGCTCGGCCAGAAACGGCAGCGCGGCCCGAGCAGGGGGCTGATGCCGTATTGGTAGACACGCAATAACCCGATCATGCCCCAGGAAAGCAGTGCGAACGGCAGGCGCGTGAGCGGCCGACGCTTGCCGGGCCGCATCTCAGCGCTCGCCGTAGAGTTCGTGCGGGTCGACCAGGGGAGCGCTGTCGACATGCGCGGTGTCCGCGCCGAGAGCCACGTAGAAGCAACTGCGTCGCCCGGTATGACAGGCCGGACCTTGCTGATCGACGCCGAGCAGCAGGGTGTCGCCGTCGCAATCCAGGTGGGCGGTGACCAGTTGCTGGACCTGACCCGACGACTCTCCCTTGCGCCACGGCTTGCCGCGCGAGCGTGACCAGTAGCAGACGCGCCCCGTGGCGAGGGTTTCTTCCAGGGCGGCGCGGTTCATCCACGCCATCATCAGAACCTCGCCACTGTCGTGCTGCTGCGCGATCGCCGGGATCAGTCCGGCGTCGTTCCAGCGCGCGGCATCGAGAAGGTCACGAGTGGCTTCGCGAGTATCTTGCGCCGCTGTCTCGAGCTGCTTGAACCGCTGTGTCATGTGGGCATCACCGCTTGCGTGGAAAAGGATTACGCCGATGCCGCCTGATGGCAGTCGGCGCATAGTCCCAATAATTCGATGGTCTGGCGTTCGATTCGATAGCCTTGCTGTCTTGCCCCTTGGCTGAGCTGTTCGCCGACCTCGTCCATGTGCAGCTCTTCCACGCGTCCGCAGGCGCGGCATATCAGCAGCTGAAAGCCATGCGCGTGTTCGGGGCAAGGGCAGGCCACATAGGCATTGAGCGACTCGATGCGATGCACCAGGCCTTGCTCGATGAGAAATTCCAGGGCGCGATAGACGGTCGGTGGCCGCGCCGAGGCATGCTCGGCGGCGAGCCGGTCCAGCAGATCATAGGCCTTGAGGCCGCCGGGCGCGGTGGCGATCATTTCCAGCACGCGGCGGCGTATGGGCGTGAAGCGCGCGCCGCGCGTTTGGCACTGGCGTTCCGCCTGGGTCAGTAGCGCATGGGCATCGAGCATCGCAACACCATCATTCTCGGGAGTGCGGGCATTCTACGCCGTTGCCCCGGACAGGGCCAGAAACGCCCGCCACCGGCCGTCGGGTCAGGCCGTGGCGGCCAGTTCGCCCTGACGGGCGAAATGCTGCTGCGCGAAGGCGACCCTGGCCTCCACCGACCGGGGTTCGGGCTGCTTCTCGATCAGGTCCAGGCGCCGACGCAAGCCCTCGCCATTGGCCATTTGAATGGCCAGCCCCGGGCGTGCGTTGAGCTCGAGAAGCATGGGCCCGTGGTGGCGGTCGAGCACCATGTCGGTGCCCAGATAGCCGAGCCCCGTCATCTCGTAGCAGCTGGCCGCCAGATGGAGCAGGGCGTCCCACCCCGGTACCTGCAGTGACGCCAACCCATGACCGGTGTCGGGATGGTCGTCACGAGGGCGGTTGAATTGCACGCCGCGCAGCGCCGTGCCCGTGGTGATATCCAGCCCCACGCCGACCGCGCCCTGGTGCAGGTTGGCCTTGCCGTCCGAGGCTGCCGTGGAGAGTCGCATCATGGCCATCACGGGATAGCCGCGAAAGACGATGACGCGGATATCGGGCACGCCTTCGTAGGTATAGGCCGCGAACACTTCATCGAAGGCGATCAGGCTCTCGATCAATGCGACGTCCGGCGAGCCACCCAGCGAATAGAGCCCCGAAAGGATGTTCGAGACATGACGCTCGAGGTCCTGGCGCTCGATGCGCGTGCCGCTGGGCTTGATATAGCCGCCATCCTGCTGCCGCTCGACCACGAGGATACCCTTGCCGCCGCTGCCTTTGGCCGGCTTGATCACGAAGCCGGGGTACGCCTCGACCATTTCGGCGACATGCTTGACGCCGAACTGAGTGGTCACCGTGCCGATCAGGTCCGGCGTGGTGATGCCGTAGCGCTTGGCAAGCAGCTTGGTCTGCAGCTTGTCGTCGACCAGCGGATAAAGCCGGCGATCGTTGTAGCGCCCGATGTAGCGTATGTTGCGGCGGTTCATGCCGATGATGCCCTTGGCCTGCAACTTGGCGGGGGTCGCCCACATGTCAGTCGTCCTTCGCCAGTGGTTGGAAGCGGCGCAATTCCAGGAGGCGATATCCGGTGTAGTTGCCCAGCAGCAGGATCACGGCCATCAGGATCAGCTGCACGCCCAGGAAATTGAAGGTGATATGGCGCACCCAGGGATTGTTCATCGCCAGATAGGCGAGCACGGCGGTCAGCAAGCTGCCGAAGCCTTGTTTCAGCACCTCCTTGGGGCCTTCCTCTTCCCACAGGATCGACATGCGCTCGATGGTCCAGGAGAGAATGATCATCGGGAAGAAGGTGATGGTCAGCCCAGCGTTGAGACCGAATCGATAGGCCATGACCGAGAAGACCGAGATGATGGCGATGACCGTGATGATCACCGCCGACACTCGCGCGACCAGGAGGAGATTGAGTCGCGATAGATAACTGCGGATGACCAGCCCCACGGCGACCACCAGCAGGAAACCGACCAGGCCGGTCAGCAGGGTGGTCTGGATGAAGGCCAGGGCAATCAGGACCGGCATGAAGGTGCCCGATGTCTCGAGCCCGACGAGCACCCGCAGCAACACGACGACCAGTGCGCCGATGGGGATCAGCAGAATCGTCTTGAAGAGGGCCTGCTCCTCGATGGGCAGGCTGTGAATCGAGAAATTGAGCAGCGTGTCGTCGGCGAACTGGTTGCGCACCGCGACCGAGGCGGGCTCGTTATGTCGCAGCATCGAGAAGCTGACACGGGAATCGCTCCCGCCCTGGACCTCGAGCACGGCATTGCCCTTGGCTTCCCAGAGCAGCAGGTTCTCGGGCTTGCCTTGCTCGCCGGTACGCGGATTGATCAGCACCCATTTGTCGTTCTCGAAGACCTGCAGCCACGACGTGAGCGCCTGGCGCCGGCGGCCGTCCTCCAGGGTCAGCCCGCTGACGATGCGGGCGTGCACGTCGGCCTGGTTGAGCAAGCGCGTCAGCAGCACGGGGCGCTCGTACTGCGAGAGCAGCAATCGTGCGTTTTCGCCCTGGCGCTGGTCGGTGAATGCCTTGATCAATTCGCGCGTGAAGGTGAAGGCATCCGCGGAGCGCGCGTGCGCCTGGTCGATCACCTCGCGAGCCGCCGTATCGTAGGGGCGTGCCCAGGCGATATCGCGTTGCAGTGGCGGCGGTTCCGCCAGGAATGCCTCTTCGCCATCGGTCACCAGGAACTGCGCCGAATAATAGAGCTGCTGCGGCCCATTGGCCTGACGAATCGCCCACTGGGCATGGCGGGCGTTGTCCTCGCGCAGGTAGGAGAGTCCATAGCCCGAGGAGGCGGTGTTTTCCGTCAGCAGGCGAAAGCCTGGCTGATTGGCGGGCAGGGCGAGGTCGACCCGAACGGGGCCGTTGTCGGCGTCGAAATTGATCTGTGCTTCGACTTCCCATACCTGGCGTTGCTCACCCGGCGTGAAGGGGACGTCGTAGTGAAAATAGCGAAACGCCGTCAGTACGATGCCAATGGCCAGCAAGGTGCCGACCAGCACATAAAAGGGCACTCGTGACATGTGTCATCCTTGTCAGCGGACGGCATGACGCCGCCCAGAGAGGTTATCGAAACGCGCCGTGGAGCGCCGTTCAGAGGTCTTCTTCCTCGCTGTCGTTGTCCTGCTGGTCCTTCTCGGCTTCCGCGGCACTGGCACCGCCGGGATATTCCGGCCGCGGATGGATATAGGACTGGCTGACGTCGATGAGCGCGATATCCATGAGAAAGCGCCGGCCCAGCAGCACGGGATAACTGAGGTGCGAGCGGTCGTTGAGGGTAAACTCGACACGCTGCTTGAGGGGCCCCAGCGTCATCAGCAGGCTGATGACGGGGCGACTTTCCGTTCCCGAGGCCTGAATGATCTTGACGCGCCGCGTCACCGGCGCCTCGATCCACTCGTCGCGCATGGCGTCCACGACGGGTTCATCGTCTTCGAGAGACAGCTTGAAGCGTATCCAGTCGTCGCCGTCGCGCTCGAATTCGGTGATCTCGCGTGCCGACAGCGACGACGTGTTGGCGCCGGAGTCGATGCGGGCCTTGAGATACGTGCCCACGGTGGGAAAGCCGACCCATTCGTTGCGACCCAGCATTTCCTTGCTGCCCGTGTCGCCACGCTCGATGGGACAGGTAGTCACCACGCGCGGCTCTTGCCCGATGTTTTCGACATCGGCGCGCAGATGGCGCAGCAGGCGGCCATTATCGCGCACGTCGCTGCCGATGCGCTGCGCGCGTTCGGCTTGCACACGCAGCAGTTCGGTCTGGGTCGTGCAGCGCAAGGCCAGGTTGCTCTCGAGGCGTTCCATGCGCGCATCGAATGCCGACGCGGTCAGATCGTCCGAGGCGTCCGGTGCGGGCTGAACCGCGCAGCCGGCCATCGCCAGGAGTCCGGCACAGAATATCGGGAGGAGGAACGAGCGAGTACGCATAGCATCTTTTCCTGTCACGGGCACCATACCGATAAGGCGAGAAAGGGAATGTCAGGATCACGCCTCGGCAAAATTGCGCCTGATCATACGGAGTCGCTGACTGGACTGTCCATGGATGAGACGAGATAAAGCGCCGGATGCTGGGCAGACATGATGTGTTTCCCACACTGTATTTAACATAATATATATTATGCGAACCAAAGGGTCGTGGACCGAGATGGACTGTCGGATCGCGTCGGTCGGCGCAGCCACGTACGGGCTCGGCACGAATTCGCCCACATTCCGGCCCACAATTTATTGCTAGCTACCCACACTCGTGCGGGACATGTCTGACGATCCCGACGCGCACGAAACCTCAAAAGAAAGCGCTGCCATTCGGCAGCGCTTTCTCGGGTACGGTTCAACTGAAGGTTCAATCGACCGGTGCGTAGGAACCGTCTTCACGGTGCACTTCGCGACCCGTCAGCGCCGGATTGAACACGCATGCCACGGTCATGCCTTTTTCCTTGCCGCGCAGCAGGTGCTCGTCGTGCTGATCGAGCAAGTACATGTCGCCGGCCTTGATGGGATGGATCTTGCCATCGGCCAGCGTTTCGACTTCGCCTTCGCCTTCGTAGCAGAAAACCGCCTCGAAGTGATGCTTGTAATGGATATGCGTCTCGGTACCCGGATGAATGCGGGTGATGTTGAACGAGAAACCGACGTTGTCATCGGCCAGCACCAGACGGGTGCTGTCCCAGTTGCCGTTTTCGGCTTCGACGAAGCGCTCGGTCTTGCGGCATTCTTCCAGGTTACGAACGATCATGTGGCGCAATCCTCTGCAGGTCTGAGTAAGAAGCCTGCGACCTCGTGGCCGCAGGCGGTGTCCACTGTAAACACATTTGCGAATGACAATTTAGTGGACTAACGAACAATGGGCTTAGGCTTGACCGAAGACTTCCTTGACGCTCTGCTCGAGGATGTCCAGGCCACCGACGAGGTCTTCGTCGGTAATGGTCAACGGGCAAAGGCACTTGATCACCTGGCCTGAATGGCCGGATGTCTCGATGATTAGCCCGTTCTTGAACGCTTGTGCGGTAATCTTGTCGGCCATGTCGCCGTCACCGACGTCCAGGCCACGCATCAGGCCACGGCCACGTTCACTGGCCGGATGCCCTTTCTCGGTCATGAAGCTGGCAAGCTTCTGGAAGCGATCCTCGACCACACGGCCCTTGCGCTGAACGTCGCGCTCGAAGGTGTCGTCGCTCCAGAAGTGACGCATCGCGGCGGCGGCCGTGACGAAGGCCAGGTTGAAACCACGGAACGTGCCGTTGTACTGGCCGGGCTTCCAGATATCCAGTTCCGGGCGCATCAGCACATGCGCGAACGGCAGGCCGAACCCCGACAGGGACTTGGAGTTGGTGACGATGTCCGGCGTGATGCCGGCATGCTCGAAGCTGAAGAACTTGCCCGTGCGACCGCAGCCGGCCTGAATGTCGTCGACGATCAGCAGCATGTCGTGATCGCGGCAGATCTTTTCCAGGCGCTGCAGCCACGGGATGCCGGCCGGATTGATACCGCCCTCGCCCTGCACCGTCTCGATGATCACGGCCGCGGGAACGTCGAGACCACCGGAGTTGTCGCCGAGCAGTTTCTCGAAGTAGCTCAGGGTGTCGACGCCCTCGCCCATGTAGCCATCGAACGGCATGAAGCTGGCACCCTGGGTCGGGATGCCGCCGGTGGCCTCACGGAACTTGCGATTGCCGGTGGTGGCCAGCGCGCCCATGGTCACGCCATGGAATCCGTTGGTGAAGGTGACGATGTTGTGACGACCCTTGGCATTGCGCGCCAGTCGAATGGCGGCTTCCACGGCATTGGTACCCGTCGGGCCCGGCAGGTGAACCTTGTAATCCAGGCCACGCGGCTTGAGGATCACCTCTTCGAGGGTTTCCAGATAGTCGCGCTTGGCCGCGCTCCACATGTCCAGACCATGGACGATGCCATCGGAGGCGATGTAATCGGCCAGTGCCTGCTTGAGCTTGGGATGGTTGTGACCGTAGTTGAGCGTGCCGGCGCCGGCGAGAAAATCGATGTACTGGTTGCCGTCCTCGGCATGCAGGCGCGCGCCCTTGGCTTCAGTGAAAACGGTAGGAAAAGAACGTGAATAGGTCCGGACTTCGGATTCCATGCGTTCGAGAATCTGGGTCTGCATAGATTGCCTCTGATTGACGGATCAAATTTGTTGCGGCTCGAACGGGCCGATACGGACGAGATTTTCCGGATCGTGCTCGCCACCCAACTGCCCCGTGGAGAAGTATTCACGGCTGTTCAGGGGGGCTTGCCAGCGATCGGCAAGGCGTTTGAACAGTCCCCACGATGCCTCATTGTCGGGCGTGATGGTAGTTTCGAGATGGCGGACATCGCCCATGCCGGGGCGCATCAGCACGGCTTCGACGAGGCGTCGCGCCAGGCCCGTACCCCGCGCTTTCTCGCCGACGGCGACTTGCCATAGAAAGTAGGTGTCCGGTGCGTTGCGTTTGACGTAGCCGGAGACGAAACCGACGATCTCCCCTTCTTCGTCCGTGGCCACGGCGCAGGTATCGCGGAACTGGGTAGCAAGCAGCAGATAGGCGTACCCCGAGTTGACGTCCAGTGGCGGGCATGCCTTGACGAGTTCGTAAATGCCCCACCCATCGTCGGTCGTGGGCTTACGGATGAAGAGGGTTTTCTTCGCGCTGCCGATGACCGTGTCGGCAACGCTCGGGCGGGCCAGATCGGCGGAAGGCGTGAAGTTCTCGGTTGTAGGCGTCATATCCATTGTTCGCTAATGGCGAATGTGTTCTCAATAATAACAGCGGCTTATGTATTTATCAAAAGGAACGTTATCGACGTGTCGCTATCAGATAACCTCATATTATAGCTGGAATGGACAGGTACGGCACTTCCTACAGTCTAGTCAATGATGTGACGCCTGCATGACGAGAGTGGTTTCTGCAACGCAAACGGGCCACCCAAGGGTGGCCCGTTCGTGTGACGCATGCGTCAGGAGCATCAGTGCCGTGACAGCGATCGCATGGTGACGAATTCCTCGGCGCTGGTGGGATGGATGCCCACCGTGGCGTCGAAATCGGTCTTGGTAAGGCCGGCTCGCACGGCGATGGCGATCCCCTGGATGAGCTCGCCTGCTTCGTCGCCCACCATGTGTGCGCCAACCACGCGGTCGGTGGCATCGTCGACCACCAGCTTCATCAGGCAACGTTCCTGACTGCCCGATAGCGTGTGCTTCATCGGGCGGAAATCGGTGCGATAGATGCGCACGCCGCTCTCGCATTGCTCACGCGCTTCTTCCTCGCTCAAGCCGACGGTGCCGATGTTGGGATGGCAGAACACTGCCGTGGCGATGTTTTGGTATTCCAGCGGGCGTGGCGGCGTGTCACCATAGTGATGCTGCACCAGGTGCATGGCTTCGGCGAGGGCGACCGGCGTGAGTTCGGGACCGCCAGTGACATCGCCAAGTGCGAGGATCGAGGGCTCCGACGTCTGGTAGCGCTCATCGACCTTCACGGTGCCATCGGGATTGAGGGCCACGCCCAGCTCGTCGAGACCGAGTCCGGCGAGATTCGGGCGCCGGCCGGTGGCCGCCAGCACGACATCGACGTCCAGGGTTTCGCCGTTGCTCAGTGTGACACGGTAGGCGTCATTCACTGGCTCGATGCGTTCGATGGTCGCCTCGAAGTGCAGGTTGACGCCCTTCTTCTGCATTTCGTCACGCGTGAATTCGCGCACTTCGCGGTCGAAGCCGCGCAAGAACAGCTCGCCGCGATAGACCAGGTGAGCATCGCTGCCCAGCCCGTTGAAGATGCTGGCGAACTCGACGGCGATATAACCGCCCCCCAGTACGAGGAAGCGCTCGGGGAAGGTGTCGAGATCGAAGACGCGGTTGGAATCCAGCGCATGCTCCGCACCCTCGATGTCGGGTACCCAAGGCCAGCCGCCGGTGGCGACCAGAATCTTCTCGGCGGTGATCGCCTCGCCGTTGATCTCGATGCTATGCGGGCCGGCAATGCGCGCTCGGCCATTGAACAGCGCGACGTTGGCGCCTTCCAGCAGACGTCCGTAGATGCCATTGAGACGCTTGATTTCCTCGCTCTTGTTGTCGCGCAGCGTGGCCCAGTCGAAACGCGGGGGCTCGGGCAGCGTCCAGCCGAAGCCGGCGCTGTCATCGAAGGCATCGTGAAAGTGCGCGGCATAGGAATAAAGCTTCTTGGGCACGCACCCCACGTTCACGCAGGTGCCGCCCAGATAGCGATCTTCGGCGATGGCGACGCGCGCTCCCGTAGCGGCGGCCGTACGCGCGGCGCGTACACCACCGGAGCCCGCGCCGATGACAAATAGGTCGTAATCGTACTGAGCCACATCGATCTCCTGAGTTTGCGATGGCGCAGATGATAACAGTCCCTCGAACGCTCAGGGAGGGGCCGGATTGACGCCCGGAAGCACACGGGGTAAAAGTTGCTCTTACCTTCCTTGTTCGTAGAGAGTTACATGAGCGATATCAAGAAGCTACTGACGCAGAATCGTCAATGGGCCGCCGGCGTTCAGGAGCGCGATCCCGACTTCTTCGAGCGGTTATCGCATCAGCAGAATCCCGACTACCTCTGGATCGGCTGTTCGGATAGCCGAGTGCCTGCCAACCAGATCATCGATCTGCCGCCGGGCGAAGTCTTCGTGCATCGCAACGTGGCCAATCTGCTCTACCACAACGACATGAATGCTCTCTCGGTGGTGCAGTACGCCGTCGACGTGCTGCAGGTCGAACACATCATGGTGGTGGGACACTATGGCTGCGGCGGTGTCCGGGCCGCCGTCACCGGTGGCGACAACGGCATGATCGATTACTGGCTGCACAGCGTCCGCGAACTCTACAGCGTCAATCGCGAGGCCCTGAAGGATCTGAGTCTGGACGACAAGGTCGATCGCATGTGCGAACTCAACGTGCGCGCGCAAGTGGCCAACCTGTGCCGAGCCAAGGTAGTGCAGCGTGCCTGGCAGCGCGGTCAGTCGCTTTCGGTCCACGGTTGGGTCTACGGCCTCTCCGATGGCTGCGTGACCGATCTCGAGTGCACGGTATCGCAGCTCGACGATGCCTCGCACATACACCGTTTCGACCCGGTGCCGCCACAGACGGGACAATGATGTCCGAGTGACGTTATTCATCAGGTGAATGGCGACCATCAAGATTTCGATTGTCGCACTCGTGCAAAGCTCTTTATGTTGAAGCCGACGACTCTCGTCGCATAACAATACACAATAGGGCTTCAACATGATCGATAAGAAGACTCTCCTGGCGTCTTTGCTGGGCGCCTCCGTCGTACTTCCCCTGCCCGCGCTGGCGCAAGAGGATGCCGGCGACCCCGTGACGCTTCGCATGGCCTACGATGCCGACCCGGTATCGCTGGATATCCACGAACAACTCTCCGGCGGCATTCTGCAGCTGTCTCACCTGACGCACGACCCGCTCGTCCGCTGGACGAAAGACGTCAAGTTCGAGCCGCGTCTGGCCACCGATTGGGAACGCATCGACGACACCACCATGCGGTTCACGTTGCGTGACGGCGTCACGTTCCATACCGGCAACGACTTTACCGCCAAGGATGTCGTGTGGACGATCGAGCGTCTCAAGCGCAGTGCCGATTTCAAGGCCATCTTCGACCCCATCGCCTCGGCGAAAGCCATCGACGAGCATACCGTCGAGATCAAGACCCACAAGCCCTACCCGCTCGTTCTCAATCTCGCGACCTATATCTTCCCCATGGATAGCGAGTACTACACCGGCGAGACGGAAGAAGGCGATCCCAAGGACGAAATCGTCAAGAACGGCGACTCCTTCGCCTCACGGCACTCGTCGGGCACGGGCCCTTACGAAGTCGTGTCCCGCCAGCAAGGCGTCAAGGTCGAGTTCGAGCGCTTCGACGATTACTGGGACCAGGACTCCCCGGGCAACGTCGACCGCATCGTCCTGACGCCGATCGGCGAGAATGCCACGCGCGTATCGGCCCTGCTGTCCGGCGATGTCGATTTCATCGCGCCCGTGCCGCCCAATGATCTGGAGCGCGTCGAGGCCGACAAGAACGTCGAGCTGACCACGATGTCGGGTACCCGCATCATCCTCATGCAGCTCAACCAGAAGCGTGTGGAAGCCTTCCAGGACCCGCGCGTCCGCCAGGCCTTCAACTATGCGGTCAACCAGGAGGCCATCGCCGATCGCCTGATGAAAGGCTTCGCCACACCCGCCGCGCAGCTGTCGCCCAAGGGCTACGACGGGCACAATGACAGCCTGTCACCGCGGTACGACGTCGAGAAAGCCAAGGAACTGATGAAAGAAGCCGGCTACGAGGACGGTTTCTCGGTTTCCATGATGGCGCCCAACAACCGCTATGTGAACGATGCCAAGATCGCACAGGCGGTCGCCACCATGCTGTCGCGCATCAATGTCGACGTGGACCTCAAGACGCTGCCCAAGGCCCAGTACTGGGGAGAGTTCGACGATCGCGCCGCGGATATCATGATGATCGGCTGGCACGCCGACACCGAGGATTCCGCCAACCTGTTCCAGTACCTCACCGAGTGCCCGGACCCCGAGACCGGAGCCGGCCAGTACAACGCGGCCAACTACTGCAACCCTGAGCTCGACGAGAAAGTGGCGCAGGCCAATGTCGAGACGGACCGCGCCAAGCGCGCCGAGATGCTGCAGGCGGTCGAGAAGGCGCTGTACGAGGATGCGGCCTTCATGCCGTTGCATTGGCAGGATCTCGCCTGGGCGTCGAAGAACAACGTCAAGCTCGAGCCGGTGGTGAACGTCATGAACTTCCCTTACCTCGGGGATCTCGTGGTCGAGCAATAAGCGCTCGCCTGCGACGCCGCCACGCGGCGGCGTCGCCCTTCCCATCCACGATATGTCTTCGGTGCGTGTCGCACGACGCATGCGCCGGGGATGCCCATTTAACAGGACACGCCATCCATGATCGCTTTTTTGATCAAGCGACTGATGCATGCCCTCGTGGTCATGTTCGTCATCAGCGTCATCAGTTTCGCCATCCAGAGCAATCTGGGCGATCCCATCCAGCAGATGGTGGGACAGTCCGTGCCGGAAAGCGAGCGCGCCGAACTACGCGAGGAATTGGGCCTGAACGATCCCTTCCTCGTGCAGTACGCCCGCTTCGCGGTGAATGCCGTGCAAGGCGACTTCGGCTACTCGTATTTCTTCAACGAGCCCACGACGGACGTCATCCTGCGCCACTTGCCGGCGACACTGGAGCTGGTCATTGCCACGACTCTGATCATCGTGCTGCTCTCGGTGCCGATTGGCGTCTACTGCGCGATACGACCGCGATCGGCCCTGTCGCGATTGTTCATGAGCGTTTCCATCGTCGGTATCTCGATTCCGGTTTTTTTGACCGCCATCATGTTGATCCAGATCTTCGCGATCGGGGTGGACTTTTCGCCATTCCCGGCAGACACGGGATGGGGACAGTGGCTCAACGGGGCTCTGTCCACCGAGGGCGGCATGCCGTCTTACGGGCGCGGCAACGATCTGACGCATCTCTTCGGCACCTGGGACAGCAATTTCTTCTCCCTTGAGGGACTGACGTACCTGGTACTGCCTTCCCTCTCGCTGGCCTCGATCATGCTGCCGCTCTTCATTCGGCTGATACGCGCCGAAATGCTCGAGGTGCTGCAGTCGGAGTACGTCAAGTTCGCCACGGCCAAGGGGATTTCCCGCAAGCGGATCTATTTCGTCCATGCGCTCAAGAACACCATGCTGCCGGTGATCACCGTCGGCGGTGTCCAGCTCGGGACCATGGTGGCCTACACCATCCTCACCGAGACCGTCTTCCAATGGCCGGGCATGGGCCTGATGTTCCTCGAGGCCATTCAGCGCTCCGACATTCCGCTCATCGTGACGTACCTGATGATCGTCGGCCTGATCTTCGTGATCACCAACACGCTGGTCGACCTGATCTACGGGCTCGTCAATCCGACCGTGAAACTGACAGGGAAGCCGGCATGACGACGACGACAACCACGCCTTCCCGCTGGAAGCGCTTTCGCAACTCCTATCTGGTCTACAGCTTCAAGCGCGACTGGATCGCGCAATGCTGCCTGGCCATCTTCCTGTGTCTTCTGCTGGGGGCGATCTGCGCGCCGTGGCTCGCACCGATGAATCCTTACGATCTCACCCAGATCAGCATTCTCGATTCCGAGCTGCCGCCCATGTGGATCGACGGTGCCGACCCGCTCTTCCCGCTGGGAACCGATGCCCAGGGACGCGACCTGCTCTCGACGATTCTCTACGGAGCGCGTGTCTCGTTGATCATCGGCTTCGGTGCGGTGATCCTGCAGGCCGTGATCGGTGTCACGGTGGGACTGCTGGCCGGGTACCTGGGGGGCCGCATCGACGCCTTCCTGATGCGCCTGGCCGACATACAGCTGTCGTTCTCGACGCTGATGGTCGCGATCATCGTGGGGGCCGTCATCAAGGCGATCTTCGGCGGCGCCACCTACAGTGCCTACGCCGTCTGGCTGCTGGTACTGATCATCGGTCTCGCCGAGTGGCCGCAATACGCCCGCACCGTGCGCGCTTCGGTGCTGGCAGAGCGCAGCAAGGAATACGTGGACGCCGCCCGGGTGATGGGCTATCGCGATCGGCGCATCATGTTCCGGCATATCCTGCCCAATACGCTGTCGCCGATCTTCGTCATCTCGACCGTGCAGATCGCCAACGCCATCATTTCCGAAGCCGCCCTCTCCTTTCTGGGGCTTGGCATGCCGGAAACCCAGCCGTCGCTCGGCTCGTTGATCAAGTCGGGCTTCGATTACCTGCAGTCCGGCTCCTGGTGGATCACCTTGATCCCCGGCACCGTGCTGGTCGTGCTGGTGCTGGTGGTCAATCTGCTCGGTGACTGGCTGCGCGACGTCATGAATCCTCGTCTCTACAAGGGGTAACGCACATGGCTCTTCTCGAAGTTTCCAATCTCGACGTGCGCTTCGCCCTGCGCCAAGGCGAGGTTCGTGCCTTGCGCGACGTCAGCTTCACGCTGGACCGTGGCGAGCGCCTGGGCATCGTCGGTGAGTCCGGCGCGGGCAAGTCCGTGGCCGCGTTCACCCTGCTCAACCTGATCGCCAAGCCCGGTTACATCGCCGGGGGCAGCATTCGCTTCGAAGGCATTGACCTGGCCCGGATGTCATCGCGGGAATTGCGCCGGGTGCGCGGCAATCGTATCTCGATGATCTTCCAGGACCCGATGATGACGCTCAACCCGGTGCTCTCCATCGGGGAACAGATGGTCGAGAGCCTCAAGGCGCATCGGCGCATCTCCACGCAGGAGGCGCGCGCGATCGCCCTGCACAAGCTCAAGCAAGTCTACATTCCCTCGCCCGAGACCCGGCTGGATCAATACCCCCATGAGCTTTCCGGGGGGATGCGTCAACGCATCATCATCGCCATCGCCCTGTTGCTGGATCCCGACATCATCGTGGCCGACGAGCCCACCACGGCCCTCGACGTGACCATCCAGGCCGAGATCATGACCTTGCTGCGCGAGTTGTGCGAAAAGCACAACGTGGGGCTGGTGTTGATCACTCACGACCTGGGCGTGGTCAGCCAGATGACGCAGCGCACGCTGGTCATGTACGCCGGCCGGGTCATCGAGCAGGGGCCGACGCGGGAAATCATCAACGATGCTCAGCATCCCTATACGCAGGGGCTGCTCAATGCCCTGCCGCAGATGACCACGCCCGGTAGCCGACTCAACCAGATTCCCGGCTCGATGCCCTCGCTGTCCAATACGCCCAGCGGGTGCGCCTTTCATCCGCGTTGCCAATACCGGTACGACGCCACGGGACAGCCGCGCCGCGACTGTCTCGATCAGGTGCCCGAGTTCGTGACCTCGGGCAACTGCCAAGTCGCCTGTCACATGGTGCGTGACATGCTCGCAAAGGAGGCCTCATGAACGCCGTCGCCACTCAAGCGTCACCTGCGACGCCGACGTCGTCGGCGACCGACTCCCTGCTGGAGATCCGCGGGCTCTACAAGCATTTTCCCCTGGCCGAGGGGTTTCTCGAACAACTGCGCTTCGAGAAAGGTCGTCTGGTGCGGCGCAACGATAGCGTGCATGCCATCAATGGCGTCGACCTCGCGGTGCGCAGAGGCGAGGCCCTTTGCGTGGTCGGCGAATCCGGCTGCGGCAAATCCACCGTGGCGCGCCTGGTCATGGGATTGCTGTCGCCCAGTGCCGGCGAAATCCGCTACGACGGCCAGCGCATCGACGACCTGCGCGGCAAGCGGCTGCTGCCCTACCGCCAGCGCATGCAGATGATCTTTCAGAACCCTTATGCCTCGCTGAATCCTCGCATGACGATTCAGCAGACACTGGAAGAGCCCCTGCGTTTCCACCACCCGGAGTGGACGACGCCGCAGATACACGACAAGGTGGCCGAGGTCATGGCCTCGGTGGGTATCGATCCCGAATGGGGCAAGCGTTTCGGGCACGAGTTCTCCGGCGGGCAGCGCCAGCGTATCGCCATCGCCCGGGCCCTGGCCGTCGATCCGGAATTCATCGTCGCCGACGAGCCGATTTCGGCCCTCGACGTGTCGATTCAGGCGCAAGTGCTGAACCTGCTGATGGATGCCCAGGCCGAACGCCACCTGACCTATCTCTTCATCACGCACGATCTGGCGGTCGTCGAGCATTTCGGCACCCGGGTGGCGGTCATGTATCTGGGCACGGTGTGCGAATTGGCGGATACCCGCTCGTTGTTCGCACGGCCGCGGCATCCCTATACCCAGGCCCTGTTGTCGGCGATTCCGCGCCTCGAGGACAACCGGCCCGAGCATGTCAGACTGTCCGGCGAGGTGCCCACCCCGGTCCACCTGCCTTCGGGCTGTGTCTTCCATGGGCGGTGTCCACACGTCACGGAACGCTGTCGCCAGGAAGTCCCGCAGCTCATCGCCACCGACGACGGCAACCGGGTCGCCTGTCATGGCGTCGAGGAGGGACGCCTCTGAACCACCCCGCGAGAAATTGCATGATCTTTCTCCATGAACACCGCATGAGGCGGATGGCCTGGCGAACGTCGCCCGGCCGTCCGCCAGGGGCGATGGCATGTCGTGTCGTGAGTGCCGTACCCTGTGCGGCGACGACTATGGATGGCGCCTGACAAATGGAAATCCGCTGGCTCGAAGATTTCATCGTGTTGGCCAGGGAACGTCATTTTTCCCGGGCCGCCGATGCCCAGAACGTGACCCAGCCGACCTTTTCGCGGCGTATCAAGCTGCTCGAAGAGGAAATGGGCACTACGCTGATCAACCGCCAGACCTTGCCATTGAGCTTGACCCCCGCCGGCGAGGAGTTTCTGGCGCTATGCGAACAGATCACCGAGCGAGTGCGGCTGACGCGCGATCGCCTGCAATCGATCGCCGCCGATGAGGCCCGTCGCATTCTGCTTGCCGCGCCGCAGAGTCTGATCTCGAACGTCGTGCCGGGATGGCTCGAGCGCCACGATCTGGCGCATTGCGTCTCTCCCTACCTGCGGGCCACGAGTTGGTTGATCGGTGATTATCTGCATGGCCTGGAGCGTGGCGAATGCGACCTCGCACTGTGCTACTGGCCACGTGGTCGCATCGCGCTCGACCTCGACGTCAGCGAGCTGACGTTCTTGACCCTGGGCGAGGAACGGCTCGTTCCCGTCAGTGCGCCGGATGGCACGGGGCGCCCGCGCTTTGCGCTCCCCGGGACGCGTCGCCAGCCGCAGCCCTTGATCGCGTTTCACCCGCGCGGCCTGATGGCGGCGGCACTCGAGGCTCACCTGCACCGCCAGCCGGAACCTGTCTACCTGACCACGCTCAATGAAAGCGTGCAGGCCACCAACATTCGCGAGCTGGTCACGCAGGGGTACGGGCTCGGCTGGATACCACAACGCAGTGTTCGTGCGGCCCTGCAGAACGGCGAACTGGTGCGTGCCGGCGACGCACGCTGGGACGTGCCGCTCGACATACGCCTGTATGCACGCCGGGACTCGCGGCATCCCGGATTGCCGGGCCTGTGGCAGCAACTGGAAGGCGCGAGCGATCTGGGCAGCTAGGCATGCACTTTCCTGCGGTAAAGAAGAGGCAAGACGCTTGCCGCGCGGTGCGAAGCGGTTAAGCTGAAAAGCAGGCTTGATCAGGATTCCCGTGATGTCACGTACGCCGTTTTCCGCCGATTTCCGCGCCCCCAGAGGACTCGGCAACCGCCATGTGCAGACCCTGCTGCCGCGACTGCGGCCGCTCGTTCCCTTGGCACGCGAGACGGAGATTCTCAACCTGCCCGATGGCGATTTCGTCGAACTGGCCTGGGTGCATCCCGCGCCCATGCGGGACGATGCGCCGGTCTTCGTGCTCTTTCACGGCCTGGAAGGATCATTCGATTCGCCCTACGCGCGCGAGCTGCTGCGTGTGGCGAGTGCGCTGGGCTGGCGAGCGGTACTGATGCACTTTCGCGGTTGCGGTCAGGCGCCCAACCGGCTGCCACGTGCCTATCACTCGGGAGACACGGCGGATGCCTACTGGGTCATCGGTCAGCTGGCCCATCGCTACCCGCGGGCCATAAAGGTCGCGGCCGGGGTATCACTGGGGGGCAACATGCTGCTCAAGCTGGTGGCCGAACAGGGAGGCGATGGCCTCGACCTAGCCGGGGCCATCGCCATCAGCGCGCCGCTCGATCTCGCGGCGAGTGCCGACGCCCTCAACCGCGGCTTTGCACGGGTGTATCAGCGTCATCTGCTCAATGCACTCAAGCGCAAGATAGCCGCCAAGCTGGCGGCGGGGCCGCTGCCGATCTCGCTGACGTCGCGGCAACTCGACGCCCTGGAAACCTTCTGGGCCTATGACAATGCCGTCACGGCACCTCTGCATGGCTTTCGTTCGGCCACCGATTACTATCGACGGGCTTCCGCCGGTCGCTTGCTCGGCGAGATCGAGCTGCCCACCCTCATTCTGCATGCCGCGGACGACCCCTTCATGCCCGCCGACCTGTTCTCGCGCCTGCCTGCCCCGGCTGATGCCGTGAGGCTGGAAGTGGCGCGTCAGGGCGGACACGTCGGGTTCATCGAGTCGCGCGATGGCAAGCTGGGGTCCTGGCTGGCACGGCGTCTCGCCTGGCAGCTGGAAAACTGGGCCTCGCATGCGCGGCCCCACCGCTCGCTCGCGGCAGGACCCAAGGAGTGACGACGCCGTGGGCGGGGCTCAGGTGACCGGGCAGGCGACACCGGTCCCTTTCAAGCCGCAGTAGCCGGCCGGGTTCTTGGCCAGGTACTGCTGGTGATACTCTTCCGCGTAATAGAAGGCATCGAGCGGCGCGACTTCCGTGGTGACGTTGCCCATTCCCTGCTGCTGCAAGGCCTGGTCGTACTCCTGCAGGCTCTTGTCGACCAGCGGGCGCTGCAACTCATTGGTGGTATAGATGACACTGCGATACTGCGTGCCGATATCGTTGCCCTGGCGCATGCCCTGGGTCGGGTCGTGCGCTTCCCAGAAGGCTCGCAGCAGCTCGGGCAGCCCGATCTCGGTAGGATCGAAGATCACGCGCACCACTTCGGCGTGCCCGGTGCGTCCGGTGCAGGTCTCTTCGTAGGTGGGATTAGGTGTCTGGCCACCCGCGTAACCCACTGCGGTGACGTACACGCCGGGCATTTCCCAGAACAGTCGCTCGGCCCCCCAGAAGCAGCCCAGTCCCAGCACGATTTCCTCGTACTCCGCGGGGAAAGGAGGCAGCATCGTACGCCCGTTGACATAATGGACGCCGCTGATACGTATGGGCGTATCGCGCCCTTCGAGAGCCGTTGCCGGCGTGGGGAGCTCGAGCGATTCATGTGGCCACATAGGACAATCTCGTATGACGATGAGTAAAGAAACACCGGGGCCCTGCCCATGCGGGCAGCCACGGCGCTTCGCTGAATGCTGTGCACCGATCCATGCGGACCCGCGACGCGCCAGGACGCCGGAGGCGCTGATGCGTGCACGTTACAGCGCCTTTGTCTGCGAGGCGCACGCGGTCCTGATTGCCACCTGGGATCCCGCCACGCGCCCCCGGGCCGAAGCCCTGGCGAGCGGCGCGACACGCTGGCTGAAGCTGACCGTCCATGACAGCACCCAACAAGACGAGAATGGCACGGTGACGTTCAGTGCCGATTTCATCGACGCCGGAGGTTTCCAGCGTCTCACCGAAACCAGCCGCTTCCGTTTCGCTGCCGATGCCGACCAGTGGTTCTATGTCGACGGCGATGCCCAGTGGCAGCGCCTCGACATTGGCCGAAATGCCGCCTGTCCCTGCGGCAGTGGCCTCAAGGCGAAACGTTGCTGCGCCCGAGGCTGAAGGTATAGATCAAGTCTAGCGCCTGGGCCGCACCGGAAACCGCTTCCAGATACAAATTCTGGATCAGTCGATAACGCAAGGTCAGCTCGGCGATGGGGGAGAAAATGCCAACGCCATAGCTAACTTTCAAGTCATCGAAGACATAACCACTGACCACGACCTGGCTGTCTTCGCCCGAGCCGGCCGTGTCGAGGCTCAAGTCATCGACGCCGAAGGCCTGCCCGAGCTGCCCCACGGCGCGCCCGCTTTGCGACAATGAAAGCCCGATCAGCGCCGACGTCAAGGCGCCATCGCCGCCATCATCGTCCGGCGCCCGCCCGCGCAGCAAGTATGACAGCGCGCGGCTTTCCGGCATCGCCGGCTCCGAGAAAATGCTCAATTGCGGATTCTCCGCACGGCCCGTGACACGCAGCCCGGCGGTCACGTCGTCCTCGATGGTATTGGGGTTGCGAATCGCCTCGAACTGCAGACGCGGCTGGGAAGCCGGGCCGCTGAACAGGATCTGCCCCTGACGGATCACCAGGTCCTGTCCGAACGCGGTATAGGCGCCGTCGACGAGCCTGACATCGCCGAACAGCTGTACCGGCCCATTGCCCTGACGTACCTCGAGTTCGCCCTCGAGTTGCGATTCCAGCCCGTAGGCTTCCAGGCTGATGTCCGGTCCCAGACTCAGCATGATACTGACGTCCAGTGCCATGCCCGCCTCGGAAAGTGCCTGGGCGGTGGCCTCGCCCTGCTCGCCGGATGCCTTCTCATCCTGCTGCGCGGCGTCCTGCTCGCGGGTGATGATGACCTCGTCACTGCTCGGGGCTACCGCCGAAGGCGGAATCTGACCGACTTCCAGGCGTCCCCAGGGAATGTCGACATCGCCGCGCACGCGCAGACGCGTGGGACGCGCATCGACGCTGAGATCCGGCGTCACCCGCAGGCGCCCGAACTGCGGCAGGCTCACCAGCAACGGATCGTCCTGGCCGTCGATCTCCAGATGAGCGCGCCATGCCGCCGGGTCCTGCCAGTCCGCATCGCCGACCAGATCGAGGCGGCCCTCTTCCCCGGCCACGAAGCCTTCGATACGTCCGCCCTGGCCGGCGAGGTCGAGTGCCAGGCGAGCGTCTTCGATCGCCACCGGGATCGCCGGACCACGCGCGACCACCTCGGCGGCAGTCAGTTGCCCGTCAAGATCGGGACGGCGCAAGGTCCCGCCCAGTGCGACGTCACCGTTGAGCGCGCCTTGCAGCTCGGAGAGACCCTCGACGAGCGCCCGATACGGCGCGAAAGCGACTTCGTCGACCTGCAGGCGCCCTTCCATCGCGCCTTCGCCCAGCGGCTCGTCGATGCCCAGGGTAAGCGCCAAACGTCCCGCGTCGCCCTGGTCGAGTCGCAGCCGGGCATCGGCACGCGTCGGCGTGGCGTCGAAACGCAGTGCCAGGCGGCTGTCGGGGAGTTCCCAGGGATTGCCGCGAGCGTCTTCGCCGGTGACCGTCAGCTGGCTGTCGAGCTGGCCTTCGGCATTCCAGTCCTGACCGCCATTGCGCCACCCGAGGGTGGCCTCGCCCTGGGTCTCGCCTCCCATGCGCCAGCCCGATGGCAGCCGGTCGGCGAACATGTCCATGGGAATATCGCGCAACGCCAGGGCTGCCTCGCCCTGTGCCGCGGAAAGACGCGCACGCTCGATCAGACAGGCCCTGCCGCCCTGTTCGCGGATCAGACAGAACGGCGCTAGCGTCACCTGGCCGGCGGCCAGGTCGGCAGTGACGTTCAGGTCGTCCTCGAGCGAGATATCGCCGTATTCCGTGGCGAGATCGAGCGGCGCCAGCACGCCTCGATAGCGTTGTGCCGTGCGGTCGTAATCGCCCTCGAGGGTGAGTCCTGCCCGGGACACCGGCATTCCCGTCCCCAGCTCGGCATCGAGCGTCAGGGTGTGCTGGGAAAGACGCCCACCGAGCGTCGCGGCCAGCGTTTCCACGCGTTGGCCCCCCGCGTCGAGTCCCTCGACGTCCAGATCGACGTCGACGCGCGGATCGTCGAGCCCTTCACTACGAGCCTGCAGCGACAATGTCTGGACTTGTTGGGTCTGAAAGCGCAATGACTCGCCATTCAGGTCGAGCGAAACCCGGGGAGCGTCGAGACTGCCCTGCGCCTGGAGATCCCCCCGCAGCGCTCCCCCGAGACCCGGCCACAGCGATGCCAGTCGCGGTGCATCGAGGCGTCCGCTCAGGTCGAGGCGCTGCCCGATGCTGCCTGTCGCGGAAAGCCGGTTGTCCCCCTGGCGAAGATCGAGCCGATCGATGACCCACTGCATCTGGCTGTTGCCCTCGAGCTGGGCGTCCAGGTGCAAGGGTCTGTCCTGCAGGGTCCCGTCGATCGCCAGGTCGGGCACGCGCAGCCGCCAGCCCTGTGCCGGCATGTCGAAGGCGATGCGGGCCTCGCCGTTGAGCGTGCCATCCACGGCGTCGGTGAAGGCGCCCACGGGCAGTGCATCGAGCGTGACTTCGCTTTCCACGGCAAGCGCCGACGACCAGTCCACGTGTCCCCGGCCGTTGAGCGTGCCGCCTTCGGCACTCAGGGTCAGTGGCGCCCAGGCAAAGCGCGAGCGGTCGCCGTGCCCCTGGAGGGTCAGGCGGCTGGCCGGCAGGCCCTGCCCGCTGACTGCCAGGTCGAGGGTGGTACGGTAGTCGTCAAGCGAGCCCTCGGCCTCGAGGTCCAGGTGGTCGAGGCGATATGGCGCGGACGTACGCGCCAGGCGCTGCGAGGCCGCCAGCGCCCCGGCCGCCAGTCTCGTCGACGAGGGCAACGCCTTCGTACCGGCCAGGGGCCAGGTGATGTCCCGAGCCGCGAGCGTGAGCGAAAATGGCAACCTGGGCGACAACGCATCGAGTTCGGCTTCCAGGCTGGCCGTGACGGGGCCTGAAGCGTCGAGGGACACCGCCAGATCCGCCAGCGAGCCCGACACCGAGAGCGTGGCGTGCTGGCCCGCCAGCGGCGCTCTGGCGATCTGCGTGTCCAGCCGCCCCTGAACGGGATACTCGCCTGACAGGGTCGCATTCAGCGCGAGCTCCACTTCCCCGTCGTCGCTGCGTACATGCAAGCGATGGATGTCGACCTGATCGTCACGCGCGGAAAGCGACAGCGTGGCTCGGGTGACGCGGTATGGCGTCGGCCCCTGCAGCGCGAAATCGTTCACCACTACGCTGGGAGCGCGAATATCGAGAGGCAGATCGATATTCGGCAGCTCGCGTCGACCATCGGGCGCGGCGCCCTCCTGCGAAGAGGCCTCAGCCTGGGCGGTCGTCTGTGGTGCCGCTGCCGGTACGGAGGCATTGCCTGCGGCCTGCACCGCCGCGTCGATGCTGGTGGCCGGGATGGACGGCGTCGCCATGTCCTGGGTCAAGCGTTGCCCGTCGCTCGTCGGCAAGCTGACCCGTGCGCCGTCGAGCCGTGTGGGGAGCAGCGTGAGTTCATCCCCCGCGATGCGGGCACCGGTCGTGAAGGATGCCCATTGCACGCGGGTCCCGTCGGCCAGTTCGACGCGCACGTCTTCCAGCCCGAGCGCGCGCAGTTCGATGGGAAACGGGAACCAGAGCGTCGGCATGCCCCCGCCGGCGGTGTCGGCGGCTGGAGGATCGGCAGGCGCCGACGCGCTCTGCACCACCCGGGCGCCCGTCACCTGCAGCCCTTGAAGACACAGCTTGCCCTCCAGCAGACAATCCTCCGCCCAGCTCAAGCGCAAGCGCTCGGCGTCGACGGTGAGCGTGCCCAGCTCGAGGTGCAGACCGTGCAAGGTCAGCGTATCCAGCGGCGAGCCCTCCACGTCGGCGATCTCGAACCAGCCACGCGCCTCCCCCTGATCGGCCAGCCACGCGGTCCCCCAGGGCGACAGCGCCGTCCCGAGCAACAGCAATACCAGCCCCAGCAGCCAGAGGGGCACGTAGATCAGCGCGCGGATCAGAATTCCGGCCCGATGGCGAAGTGCAGACGCCACGCATCCTCCTCATTGTCGAACGGATGAGCGATATCGAACCGCACCGGGCCCACGGGCGAGATCCAGCGAATCCCCACCCCGGCCCCGGTCTTGAGTTCCTCGGGCCACCAGGCATTGAAGGCGTTGCCGGTATCGACGAAGGTGGCTCCCCACCAGTTGCCGGTGACTCGGCGCTGATACTCGGCACTGGCGGTCAGCATGTGCTGGCCGCCGAGCAGTTCGCCGTCATCGTTTTCCGGAGACAGGCTTTCGTAGCTGTAGCCGCGCACGCTCTGATCGCCACCGGCGAAGAAGCGCAGCGAGGGGGGAATCTTGTCGAAGGTGTCGGTCGCCGTGGCGCCACCGCCGATGCGGCCGACGAAGCGATTGTCCGGACCCAGCGTACGAATCCATTGCGAGTCGAACCTGGCGCGCAGAAAGCGTGCGTCCGAGCCCCAGGCGGGATCGGAGACTTCCAGCGCCAGGCGCTGGCGATCCCCCCACTTGGGGAAGTTGGGTTGCCGCGTGCGCGTGCGGGTCCAGCTGATGCCGGGATACAGCAGGAGCACCTGCTCGTCCTGATCCGCCTGGGTGAAGTCCTCGTAGGTGGTTCGGAAGTAGAGTTCTTGTACCCAGTCGTTGTCGAACTCCCAGCGCCGGGCAAGCTCCACCGAGCTTTCCAGACTCTTGGTATCCTCGTTATCGAGACTGCGCAGCCCATAACTGAGGCGATAACTGTCGCGCAGTGGATTCGCCAAGGGCATCACGTACTCGCCATCAAAGCGTTGTTCCGGTCCCGAGAGATAAAGCGAATTGGACAGGCTGTGACCGCGGTCGTTGAGCCAGGGCATTTCCCAGCTGAATTGCACCCGTGGCCCGACATCGGTGGCATAGCCGATGCCGGTTTCGAACTTGTGCCGGTCTGCGGGGACGAGATCCACATCCACCGGCACGTCGGTGCTCTGCAGGCCATGCAGACGGCGCACGGCGGCCAGCCCCGCGCCGCTACTCAGGGGAGGCGTGCGCCCCGTGGCCTCTTGCCACCATTGCCCGCCCCGCGTGACGTTGCGCTCGTCGCCGATGCGCGGGCGAACGGCGATGCCGCGAAACCAGTTGGTCTGTCCCAGACGCTGGTTGTATTCGGCCAGTTGCCCCGCCAGATAGGGATCGCCCTTGGTGAAAGGCAGCATGCGCCGCAGACGGGCTTCTTCGATTTGACTGCCCGCGAAACGAATATCGCCGAAACGGTAGCGAGGACCGCTGCGCATGCGCAGAAACAGGCGTGCGCTCGCCTCCCAGGGGCGCACTTCCATGCGTTGTTGCGCGAATCCCGCATCGAAATAGCCCCGTTCCAGCGCCAGTGTGGAAAGCCGGGTCTTGGCGCTGTCGTAACGGTCGTGGCGAAGCGGGTCGCCTTCCTCGAGCGGTATGCTCGCGAGGGCCTTCTGGAAGGCGGGATCGTCGCCGGCAGCGCCGTCGACGCCCAGATCGAGTTGCGTGATATGGGTACGGGGCCCGGGATCGATGGCGATCACCACGTCGCCAGCGAACATGCCGTCGGGATAGGAGGTCTCGATCTGGGGCGAATAATAGCCGAATGCGCGCAACGCTCGTTGCGTACGCTCACGGATATCGCTGTCGAGACGCGCCTCACTGATGTTCCGGGTATCGAGCGGCTCGAGGAAGTTGACGACGTTCGTGGCAGCCGGGCCGTCGAGGCCTTCGACCGACGCCTCCAGGGCCATGGCACTGGACGTGACGACGCTCAAGGCCACCCCGCAGAGGAAGCGCTGCACGGCTGAGTGACGCAGCGTTCTCATAACGCCTGGAGGGACGCGTCGAGAACGATCGAGGGCCGGCCGAGGCCGTGCCCTGCAGGAAAACCATGATGGATGTTCAATGACTCGGTCCTTGTCATGCGATCGCGTGGTCAGTCTGCCCTGGATATGGCGTCACTGAGACGCCCCGGAAAGCGCTTCCAGACTGGCATTGAGAGCCAGTTGCCCCTGGCGAAGTTCCCGAATCTCGTCCTTGAGAGCGGCCACCTCGTCGGCCACCTGGTCGTGGTTGCCGGACAAGGCTTCGATGCGTGCGCCCAGATCGTCGAGGTTCGCTTGCACCTCGTCAAGCGTCGTGCCGCGTGCCTGCCCGGCTTCGGCCAGTTGATCCAGGCGTTGCGATAGTTCATCCAACTGCGCTACTTGCGTGTCGAGCCGCTCCTGCTGCGAGGAGAGGGTGTCCAGGCGTGAGCTCAGGGTGGCGCGTTCGTCCTCCCCGGTGTTTTCCAGTGCCTCCAGCGCGGTTTGCTGTGCGGCGATGAGGGCCTGCTGGGCCTGTTGATTCTCGCGCAGGGTATTCAGCGCCGACTCGGCATTCGTCCCGGCACTCAACTCGTTGACCTTGTTCTCCAGGTTGCCGACCACCGTGCGTGACGCTTCCAGCTCGTCGCGCAGGCGATCGAGCTCCCCGCGCAGGCTGTCGCCGGACGCGTCCAGCGAGCTGCCCGTGGCATCGAGACGATCCGTCAGCGTGCTCTGGCGGGCCTCGAGATTGGAAAGTCGAGCCTGCCAGGCCTGGCGTTCCTGCCAGTAAAAGCCCGTGATGACGACGAGTGCGGCGATGAGCAACAGCGTCAGGCACCAGAGTGGCCACACGCGGGTACGGCGACGGCGCGAACCGCCACTCGCATGACGCGGACGACTCCCGGCGGGAGCCGTACTCAGGTGATCGCTGTCGCGCTCGGGGACGATACGCGGTTCCTGACGTGTCTTTTCCGATCGTTCAGACATGCTCGGGTCTCGTCTCGAATACTTTATTTATCAATGACATGGCGACTCGGCGGTCAGCGTGATGACGTTGGCCCCCGAGGGGGACGGTGCTAAGCTGACGGTCGCCATCGCACTCGTGAATGTCCTGCATTGTAAGGTTTTTTGATCCCGAGAGTGACCCCACCCCGTTAACGCGAGGGGACATTGGCGACCATGCTACAAGGAGAGCCCCATGGTATTTGAATTGCCCGCGCTGCCCTACGAAAAGAACGCACTCGAACCCCATCTGTCGACGGAGACCCTGGAATATCACTATGGCAAGCATCATCAGGCCTATGTGAACAAGCTCAATGAGCTGGTCCAGGGCACCGAGCACGAGGACAAGTCGCTCGAGACGCTCATGCGGACCACGACCGGAAGCGTGTTCAACCAGGCCGCGCAGGTCTGGAATCACACCTTCTATTGGCACTGTCTTTCGCCGCACGGCGGCGGCGAGCCCGGCGGTGCGCTGGGTGAGGCGATCCAGACGAAGTTCGGAAGCTTCGAGGCATTCAAGGAAGCGTTCAATGCCCGGGCGCTGGAGAATTTCGGATCGGGCTGGACATGGCTGGTCAAGACCGACGAGGGCGGCGTGGACATCCGCAATACCGACGACGCGGATTCGCCCATCGCGCATGGTCTCACGCCATTGATGGCCATCGACGTCTGGGAACATGCCTATTACATCGATTACCGCAACGCGCGTCCCAAATACCTGGATGCCGTCTGGCACATCGTCAACTGGGACTTCATCGCCCAGAACTTCAACGACTGAGAACCTCCGGGCCGAACACGCTCTCCCCTCCTGGCTCGCCCGCTTCACGCGGTGAGCCCCGCATTGGCGGGGCTCGTCGGGGTCAGGCGCCTGTCGGATCCGCTCGCCGGCCAATACCGCGATAGATCAAGCCGCGAGCCGCGACATAGTCGGGGTCGAAGATGTTGCGTCCGTCGAGAATCAGCGGCGTGGCCATGCGCTCGCTCAATTGTCGCCAGTTGGGGTTCCAATAGCACTTCCACTCCGTCACCAGCATCAGGGCATCCGCCCCGTCGCATGCGGCATAGAAGTCGTCATCGCAGAACGTGACGCGTGGGTGATCGCCATACAAAGCACGCAGCGCCGGCAATGCCTCGGGGTCGTGAACGTTGACATTGACGCCCTGTGCCAGCAAGGCATCGAGCAGGGTGAGCACCGGTGCCTGATCGATACGCGTGGTGCCGGGCTTGAACGCAGCCCCCCAGATCGCCACTCGACGCTCGAAGAGCTGGCCGTGGAAGTGGTTCCAGAACTTGCGGAACAGCGTCTCCTTCTTCTGCTCGTTGATATCCAGTACATGCTCGAGCAACAGCGACTCGCGCCCCGAGGCATGCTGGACATCGGCCAGACGCATGAGATCGCGCGAGAAGCTCGGACCGCCGAAACCGCAACCGGGATAGAGATACTCGAAGCCGATGCGGCTGTCGGCGCCCATCCCCAGACGCACGTGCTCGACATCCACGTCCAGGGAATCGGCGAGTCCCGCCAGCTCGTTCATGTAGCTGATGCGCGTCGCCAGCATGCCGATGATGGCAAGCTTGGTCAGTTCCGCGGCGCGCCGCGGCATGAGCTGGAAGACGTCTTGCCGGCGGTTGAAGGCGCGCAGCAATTCGCGGACCTGGTGCGTGGCCTGGGTGTCCTCGCTGCCCAGCAGCCAGCGCGAGGGACGCGTGAAGGTCTCCCAGGCACGCCCTTCTTCCAGCATGTCCGGCAAGGCGACGGCCACCTGCCCGGCATGACCGAGCAAGGCCTCGAAGCGTTCGGTGTGACCCACCGGGAAGGTCGAGTTGTTGATCACCACCAGCGGCGTGCTCTGCGCGGCCGGCACGTCGGCCACATACGCCTCGGCCGCGTCTCGCTGGTCGGGTGCCAGGGCCAGCCAGTGGATGTCCACCTCGCCATGCGCAGGCGTCTCGGCAATCGTCAGCAGGCCCGAGCGGCAGCCGGTGTCGATCTGTTCCTTGAGCCCCGGCTCGCGTATCAGCCATTCGGCGCTTTCCAGACTATGCCAGGGGAAGTCGGGATGGGGGCACCAGACGACCTGGTGCCCTACCGAAGACAGCGCTGCCGCTGCCACCGCGGCCGAAAGCTCGCTTCCATACACGTTGACGCGCATGGCTCAGCCCTCGTCGGCGTAGCGGCTCAGCAAGGCGCGGAATCCTTCGCCATGCTGGGGATGGCGCTTGGCCAACGCCAAGGTGGCTTCGAGATAGCCCAACTGGTGACCGCAGTCATAGGTCTTGCCACGCATGCGGTAGGCCTCGGCCCCCTGCTGCTGGCGCAGCGTTTCGAGCGCGTCGGTCAACTGGATCTCGTTGCCCGCGCCGGGCGTCGTTTCGGCCAGTAGCGGGAAGATCGCCGCCGGCAGCAGGTAACGACCGATCACCGCCAGGCTGGAGGGGGCCTCCTCGACCTTGGGCTTCTCGACCATGCCGCTCAGGGGGGCGCTGACGCCTGGTGCGGGCGTCTCGCCATCCAGGGCGACGATGCCGTACTTGTAGGTCAGTTCGTGCGGCACGTTCTCGACCATGATCTGGGCCTGTCCGCTCTTGTCGAAGGCGTGGATCATGCCGGCCAGGTCGTTTTCCGGCAGTCCCTCCGCATCGACCAGAACATCGGGCAACAGCACAGCGAACGGGTCGTCGCCGATCACCGACTGCGCGCAGAGGACCGCGTGGCCCAGCCCTAGGGCGACCGGCTGGCGCACGGCGATGATGCTGACATCGTCGGGCACGATGTTGCGGACTTCCGCAAGCAGCTCATCCTTTCCCTTGGCCTCGAGCATGGATTCGAGTTCGAAGTTCTTGTCGAAGTGGTTTTCGATGGCACTCTTGCTGGAGTGCGTCACCAGGACGATTTCCTTGATGCCGGCCGCGACGGCCTCCTCGACGACATACTGGATGACCGGCTTGTCGACGATGGTGATCATTTCCTTGGGAATGGCCTTGGAGGCCGGCAGGCAACGCGTACCGAGACCAGCGACGGGGAGTACGGCCTTCTTGATCATGCAGGTTCCTTCCTTAGCGTTCCAGGGACGAATGACGGCAGTATGCCATAGCCAAAAGGGCCACGGCGTCACCGATTCGGCATTCCTTTGATGATGTTCAGGCAAAGACGTTCAAGGCCAATGCCTGTTCTCTACCATCATGCGGGATGCGATCCTCAACATCGGCGCATAACGTTGTAGAATGCACGATATTGGCATGCCGACGCGCGACGGGCCACTACCCTCGCCACGACGCGCATCGCCGGATCATTTTCCCAAGAGGACACGCCATGAGCGAGACGCTCCGAGACAACGTGGATCAGGCCGAGATCGCCAAGTTCGAGGCGCTCGCCAGCCGCTGGTGGGACCCGGAAAGCGAGTTCAAGCCACTGCATGACATCAATCCGCTACGCCTCAATTTCATCGATGAACAGGCGAACCTGGCGGGCAAGACGGCCATCGACGTGGGCTGCGGCGGCGGGCTCCTCAGCGAGGCGATGGCGCATCGAGGCGCGCGCGTCACGGGAATCGACATGGGCGAGGCCCCGTTGGCCGTGGCCCGCCTGCACCAGGAAACCAGCGGCGTGGATGTCACCTATCGTCAGATCAGCGCCGAGGAGATGGCCGCCGAGCATCCCGGCGAGTTCGATGTCGTGACATGCCTGGAGATGCTCGAGCACGTGCCCGATCCCGCGGCCGTGGTGCGTGCGTGCGCGACCCTGGTCAAGCCCGGTGGCCACCTGTTCTTCTCGACCATCAATCGCAACCCCAAGGCTTATCTGTTCGCCATCCTCGGCGCCGAGTACGTGCTCCAGCTGCTACCCCGGGGGACCCATACCTATCGCAAGTTCATTCGTCCGGCCGAGTTGTCCGCCTGGTGCCGCGATGCAGGCCTGCGGGTACGTCGCCAGACGGGCTTGACCTACAACCCGTTGACCAAGCGCTATCGGCTGACGGCCAATGACGTATCCGTCAACTACATGGTGCACTGCACGCCGGAGTGGACCGGCGCGGGGGACGAGGCATGAGCGACGCGTGGCCCGAGGCATTGCTGTTCGATCTCGATGGCACGCTCGTCGACACCGCGCCCGATCTGGCCTGTGCGACCAATGCCTTGCGGGCGCACCACGGGCTAGAGGCACTGCCTTACGAGGTGATTCGCTCCGAAGTGTCGAATGGCGGTAGTGCCCTGGTGGAGCTCGCGCTCGGACTGGCGCCCTCGCACGCCGATCACGGCGAGGCACGGCGCTTTTTGCTGGAGGCCTACGGGCGCGACGTGGCGCGATACAGCCGCGTGTTTCCCGGGCTGGAGCCGTTGTTACACGCCTGGGATCGTGCGCGTCGGCCCTGGGGTATCGTGACCAACAAGCCGCGCGCCTACGCCGCGCCGCTGGTCGAGGCGCTGAACCTGACGCATGGGGTGCTGCTGGCCGCGGATGACCTCCCCGTCAAGAAACCCGATCCCGCTCCCCTGCTCGAAGCCGCACGGCGGCTCGGTGTCGCGCCGGGTGACTGCTGGTACATCGGCGATCATTGCCGTGACATGCAGGCCGCGCGTGCGGCAGGCATGTGGGCGGTGGCAGTGCGCTACGGCTACATCGGCGCGAGCGAAACGCCGGACACCTGGCCGGTGGATCGCTGGTTCGAGACCCCGGAAAGCCTGACACGAGCACTGGGCGCCTGATGCGGAGTACCATCCGCGGACACGGTCAGCTCTTTCTCGGTGCCAGTGCCCGGTTTACCCGGCGACGTGCCCCGGGCGTGAGGTTCGCGGGGGCTGTGCATCGAAAGCCTCACCCGTGCGTTCACGGCTGTCCGGCCCCATCAGCCACAGATAGGTGGGCATGATCGCGTCGGGCGTGCGCAATGTCGCGGGGTCTTCCTCGGGATAGGCGCGACGCCGCATGGCGGTACGCGTGGCCCCCGGATTGAGCGTGTTGACGCGGACGCTTGAAGTGCCCGCGAGCTCGTCGGCCAGGAGCTGCATGAAGCCTTCCGTGGCGAACTTGGAGACGGCATAGGCGCCCCACTTCGCCCGCGCCTTCCGTCCGACGCTCGATGACGTCAGGATCACCGAGGCATCGCGCGATGCCTGCAGCAGCGGCAGCAAGGCCTGCGTCATCCAGAGAGGGCCGGTGACGTTGACGTGCATCACGCGCTCCCAGAGTTCGAGATCGTAATCGGCGAAGGGGGTCATGTCGCCGAGCAGGCCGGCGTTATGCAGCAGTCCGTCCAGACGGCCGAATTCACGGGACAGAGTGCCGGCCAGCTCGTGGTATTCCTTGCTGGTAGCACCTTCGAAATTCAGCGGAAAAATCGCGGGCTGCGGGCCGCCGGCCACTTCGATTTCGTCGTACACTGCCTCGAGCTTGGCCAAGGTGCGCCCCACCAGTATCAGCGTGGCGCCATGTGCGGCAAAGCAGCGCGCCGCGGCACGCCCGATACCGTCACCGGCGCCGGTCACCAGGATCACCCGCCCCTCGAGCAGGTCGGCCGCCGGCTGATAGTCGATATGGCACTCCATGGTTCACCTCCGCCTCGTATCCGTCGGGGGATCAGCTCGGTATGGCCGGCAGCGTTCAGTTGCCGGACTGGTTGAGGAAGTCCTCGGCCATGCTGGCCGCGTTGCTTTCAGGATAGTCGTTGCGTACCCGATCGAGCAGCGAACGGCTTTCATCGGGATGTCCCTGGCGTGCCTTGAGCAGCCCCAGCTTGTACAACGCATCGGGCATCTTGTTGCTTTCGGGGAAATCGTCGATGACCGTCTGGAACGACTTGGCGGCGGCATCCAGCTGCGATTGGGCGGAGTACAGCTCACCCAGCCAATAATGCGCATTGGCACGTAAACTGGAATTCGGGTAGTCGCCGATGAAGTCCTCGAAGGCCTTGATCGCTGCATCGAACTCGCGTGCCTGGACCTTCTGGAAGGCGGCCTGATAGGCATCGCGTCCCTGATCGCCGGACTGAGCGTCCTGGTCGCCCGTGGCGGATGCCTCTTCCGTGACCGATGCCGCGGCGTCAGTGTCGACGGCTTCACGGCGTTGCGAGGCCAGCGTGTCGAGGCGTTTCTCGAGATCCAGGTAACGTTCCTGCGACAGCTGCTTCTGCTGTTCGAGCTGGTAACGGAGCTCCTCGATCTGCCCTCGCAGTTGCTGGATCTCGCGCTGATTGTCCTTCAACTGGTTGAACAGGGCCAGATTGCCGCCCGACTCGCGTGCGGCCGTCTGGTTGTAGAAATTATTGCTCGACTGGTCGGTCAAGTCATCGACCGCGGGCTGGGCCCACACGGACAGCGGGAGCAACAAGGCTCCCGCGCCGCACAGTCTTTTCAGACCGTGTTTCATACGTCACTCCGGCGGCGTGTTAATAAGCGAAGACGACGCGACGATTCTGAGCATAGGACTCTTCATCGTGTCCGCGTACCGCAGGACGCTCTTCGCCATAGCTGACGATCTCGATCTGGGACGCAGAGACGCCTTCCACGGTGAGATACTGCTCGACGGCGCGCGCGCGACGCTCGCCCAGGCCCAGGTTGTATTCACGCGTACCGCGTTCGTCGGCATGGCCTTCCAGCACGACATTCGTGTTGGGATGGCTCTGCAGGTACTCGGCATGCGCGCTCAGCACCGATTCGAACTCGGGACGAATGGTGTCACGGTCGAAGGCGAAATAAATGGTGCGCTGTTCGGGGATGGCGTCACGATCGCTCATCGACGTGCCCGAGGTGCCCTGCCCGTCGCCCATTCCTTGGCTGGACGCCGTGCCTGTACCACCGGCACCAGTCCCTGAGGTGCCATCCATGCTGCCGTCCTGAGTGCCGCCTGTGCTGGAGCACCCGGCGAGAACCGCCAACGACAAGGCGACGGCGAATCCTTTGGCATAGGGTTTGAATTGCATTGTTTTCTCCTTACTTGGAAATCGAATGACACATTACGCGGGTTAGTCCAAAAAGGGAGACCATGCGGGTTCCCGCACGTCGCCCTGCGGCGATGGCAGACGGAAAGATGCGCTGCCATCGGCCGATACCGCCCCCAGCACGCCGCGCGTTCCTTCCTGGGTGGCGAAGATTACCATGGTGCCGTTCGGCGCAACACTGGGCGACTCGTCCCAATCGGAATCGGTGAGAATCGTCATGCGATCGGTATCCAGATCCTGACGCGCCACGTGATAGCCCGAGTCGTCACGCGTCACCATGAAGATCGCGTCTCCATCCGGGCTGAAACGACCACGTGAATTGTAGCTGCCGGTGAAGGTGAGGCGTTCGGCCCGCCCGCTGCCCAGGTCGTAGCGATAGATCTGCGGGTTGCCGCTGCGGTCGGACGTGAAGATCAGGCTGCGGCCGTTCGGGGCCCATTCGGGCTCGGTGTCGATGGCGTCGCTTTGCGTCAGGCGCCGCAGATCGCGGGACGCGATGTCCATGACATAGATTTCCGGCTGGCCGTCCTTGGACAGCGACATCGCCAGTTTACGACCGTCTGGCGACCAGGCCGGCGCACCGTTGATGCCCTCGAACGAGGTCAGACGGACACGCTGGCCGGTGGCGAGATTCTGCACATAGATGCCGGGGCGCCCGGTTTCGAAAGACACGTACGCCAGCTTGCCGCCATCCGGTGACCAGGCCGGTGACAGGATGGGTTCGTCCGAGGACAGGATTTGCTGGCTATTGTGGCCATCGGCATCGGCGACGCTGAGGGCATAATCGATGTCATCGCCGACGCCGCTGGCGGTGACGTACGCGATGCTGGTGGAAAATGCCCCGCGAATGCCGGTGATTTCCTCGAAAATCTGATCGCTGATGTAATGCGCGCTGTCGCGCAGCTGGTCGCGACTCGAGGTCACGACCTCGCCGAGCATGCGGTTTTGGCCATTCACGTTGAGCAGTTCGTACTGGATCCGGTATTCACCGCCCTGGTTGTCGATCTTGCCGACGACCAGATAGTCGCTGTTCAGCTGCTGCCAATCCTGATAGTGAACCTCTTCACTACTGCTCGGACGGGAAATCAGCGACTCCCGCGGCAGCGGCTCGAAACGGCCGCTACGCTCGAGGTCGTTGCTGACGATGCGCGAGACGTTTTCGGGAAGATCGTCGCCATTGGCCATGGGAACGATGGCGATGGGAATCGCCTGATCGCTTCCCTTGGTGATCTCGATGGTGAGTTCGGCATGCGCCATGCCGGCACACAGCATTAACAGCAACGAAGCTGCCCACAGATTGAGTCGTTTCATCAGCGGATGTCCTCTGGGTTGAAGTCCAGATTGAATTCACGGAACTGACGTTGTACCGAGGCGTCGAGTTCACTCATTTCACGAAACGGTGCAGCCCTTTCGACGGCGTTGATCACCGAGCGGTCGAAGGCCGCATCGCCACTGCTTTGCGTGATGGTGGCTCCCACCAGTTCGCCCGTGGGCAATAGCTGAATGCGCACGATAGCCCGCAATTGTCGCGATGCACTGGGTGGCAGGTTCCAGCTTTGCTCGACGTAGCGACGCACCAGGTTCTTGAAGCCGTTGGCAGCCTCTCGGGCCTGCTCGGCATTGGCGATGGATTGCTGTTCCTCGCTGATCATGCTTTCCAGAGAAGAGGCATTGGCCTGGGCGGCCCGTTCGGCAAGTTCTCTCTGCCGCGCCGCCTCGGCTTCTTCCTGCTGGCGCTTGCGCTCCGCTTCGGCCTGGCGTTCGGCTTCTTCCTGCTGACGCTTGCGCTCCGCTTCGGCCTGGCGTTCGGCCTCTTCCTGCTGACGCTTGCGCTCCGCCTCGGCCTGGCGTTCGGCCTCTTCCTGCTGACGCTTGCGCTCCGCCTCGGCCTGGCGTTCGGCTTCTTCCTGCTGGCGTTGACGTTCCGCCTCGGCTTCCGCGCGGGCTTGCGCGGCGCGTTCGGCCTCTTCCTGCAAGCGCTGTGCCTCTGCTCGGGCTTGTTCCACCGCGGTGTCCGATACCTCCGGGACGCTGGTCTCGTCCGGTTCGCTGGGGGCTTCTTCGTTCGTGTCGGGCGCGGGCGGCTCGTCCGGCGTTTGCTCCTCGGCCTGCGAGGCGGCAGGCGCGGATTCCTCGGTTTGCTGAGGCTGATCCGTCGCCGTTTCGGCGCGCACCAAGGTGGCTTGTACCACCGATGACGACGTGGGTTCGGGCTCGCTGGCAGGCCATTTGATGATGGTCAACAACAGCGCCGCGACATGCACGCCAATCGCCAGTAGCGTGGGCCACCCATAGCCTACACGGCGTTCACGTTTCGCCATGTCGACTCCTCACTGTTCACTGGACGGGGGCTCGGAGATCAGCCCGACATTGCCCACGCCAGCGCCTTGCAATGTGCTCATCAGCGTCACGACCTGACCATAGGATACATTGCGGTCACCCCGCACCATGACCGGTGTATCGGGACGACGACTCAGCATGGCGGTAACCTGCTCACCGAGCTTGTCGAGCGCGACCGGCGTCTCTTCGTCACCCAGCGAGATGTAATATTGCCCCTCGCGATCCACCGACACGATCAACGGCTCCCGCTCGTCGGTGTCGATGGGCTCGGACGTGACCTGCGGCAGCTCGACGTTGACGCCCTGGTTGAGCATGGGGGCGGTGATCATGAAGATCACCAGCAGTACCAGCATCACGTCGATGAAAGGCACGACATTGATTTCGCCCATGGGCTTGCGCCGCTGGCGGCGATGATAGGATCCGTACATGCTTCCTCCCTCAGGATGCCGCGCGTTCGCTGCGTCCCTGCAGGTTTCGATGCAGGATGGCGTGGAATTCCTCGGCGAAGTTTTCGTATTTGCCGAGAAGCCTCGTCGCATGGGCAGAAAGCCGGTTGTAGAAAATCACGGCGGGGATCGCGGCGAACAGCCCCATGGCCGTGGCTACCAGCGCTTCCGCGATCCATGGCGCGACCGTGGAAAGCGTGGCCTGCTGGGCCATGGACAGGCTCTGGAACGAGCCCATGATGCCCCATACGGTACCGAAAAGACCGATGTAGGGGCTGGCCGAGGCCACGGTAGCCAGGAAGGTCAGATGCAGCTGCAGACGATCTTCTTCGCGGGAAAGCGCGACCCGTTGACCGCGCTGCACCCCTTCGAGAACCGCCTCGGTACTCTGGGTCTTGGCCATCAGGCGGTTGAACTCGCGGAAACCGGAGCGGAAGACGTGTTCCGCGCCAAGCGATTCCTGCTCGGCGGGCAGTTCGCGGTAGAGTTCATTGAGATCCACGCCGGACCAGAAGCGATCCTCGAAGTCCCGATAGGCCTTTTCGGCACGCCGCAGGGCGAAGCCGCGCTGGAAAATCACGATCCAGGAGGCGACGGAAGCCGCCAGCAGAAGAAGCATGACCAACTGAACGACCAGGCTGGCGTTCATGATCAGATGCGGGATGGACATGGAGTCGTTCACGGCAGTCCTCGTGTCGCTTTGAGAGTTCGTTTCGCTTGGTTATCCGAGCATGACGGAATGCAGGGCATCCGGCCAACGCACGGGTTTTAGCCGAGAGGCCTCGAGGCAGACGATGTCCACCCTGGCCTCGCACAATCGTTCCCCGCGACGTGTCACTGTCTGTTCGAATGTCGCGCGACAGGCAGTGGATTCGACGACATCGGCACTGACGTGCAATTCGTCGTCGAGATGGGCGGGCTTGGCATAACGGCACTCCAGGCGATGCACGACCAACTGGATACCCTGGCCCAGCAAGTCACGCTGGGTCAGGCCGTGGTGGTTGAGCCACTCGCTGCGTGCCCGCTCCATGTATTTGAGATAATTGACGTAATAGACGATGCCCCCGGCATCGGTGTCTTCGATGTACACCTTTACCGTATGCGTGAAGTCGCTCATGCGTCGCTTTCTCCGGGGGGCGTGAGGGGAACGGCCGTCGCGACGGCGTCGGTCGGCGTCAAGCCGAAATGTTCATAGGCCGAGCGAGTGACCACGCGCCCGCGCGCCGTTCGCATCATGAAGCCCTGCTGGATCAAGTACGGCTCTAGGACATCCTCGATCGTGTCGCGTTCCTCGCTGATGGCCGCGGCGAGACTGTCGACCCCCACGGGGCCACCGTCGAATTTCTCGATCATCGCCATCAGCAGGCGCCGATCCATGTGATCGAGCCCGTGGCGATCGACGTGCAGCATGTTGAGCGCCTGGTCGGCGATGGCTGCGGTCAGCCGGCCATCGCCACGCACTTCGGCGAAGTCACGCACACGACGCAACAGGCGATTGGCGATACGCGGCGTGCCCCGCGCGCGCCGGGCGATTTCGGCGGCACCGTCGCGCTCGGCGTCGACGCCCAGCAAGTGAGCCGAGCGCACGACGATCTCGGTGAGTTCCTCGACGGCGTAGAACTCGAGGCGCTGGACGATACCGAAGCGGTCGCGCAGCGGCGACGTGAGCAAGCCGGCGCGTGTCGTGGCGCCGACCAGCGTGAAGGCCGGCAGGTCCAGCTTGATGGAGCGCGCCGCGGGCCCCTCCCCGATCATGATATCGAGCTGGTAGTCCTCCATCGCCGGGTAAAGCACTTCCTCGACGGAAGCGGGCAGACGATGGATCTCGTCGATGAACAGGACGTCGCCGGCCTGGAGGTTGGTCAGCATGGCGGCCAGGTCGCCCGCGCGTTCGAGCACGGGGCCGGAGGTCGACTTGATATCGACATCCATCTCGGCGGCGATGATATTGGCCAGCGTGGTCTTGCCCAGGCCGGGCGGGCCGAAGACGAGGGTGTGGTCGAGGCTGTCGCCCCGCTTGCGCGCGGCGCTGATGAAGATATCCAGCTGCTCGCGGACGCGGGGCTGACCGATGTACTCGGCAAGACGACGCGGACGAATGGCATGATCCACGTGCACCTCGCTGCCTTGAGGTTGCGCCGCGATCAAACGGTCGGTGTCGATCATTCGCGGTCCTTAGCCAGCCAGCTTGCGGGCCAGCGCAGCTTTGATCAGGCCCTCTGTCGAGAGGCCGTCATCGAGCCCGGACAGCATGCGCGAGGCTTCGGTGGGTTTGTAGCCCAGGGCCACCAGCGCCGATTCGGCATCGGCCTGGGGATCGGGTGCGGCAGTGGTCGGCGAGGCGCCCAGCTCGAGAGCGTGCAGCCCGTTTTCCTGCTCGAGCTGCCAGTGCGGAAAGCGATCACGCATTTCCACCACCAGCCGCTCGGCGGTTTTCTTGCCGACACCCGGCAGGCGCGTCAGCGCCTTGATGTCATCTTCCATGACGCAGCGGATGAAGGCTTCCTGGTCCATGCCCGAGAGAATCGCCAGCGCCAGCTTGGGGCCGACGCCATTGACCTTGATCAGGGCACGGAACAGTTGCCGCTCGTCGCCTCGCGCGAAGCCGTAGAGGAGATGCGCGTCCTCGCGCACCGCCAGATGCGTATGCAGCTGAACTTCCTCGCCTGGCCCCGGCAGGGCCAGCAAGGTGGTCATGGAAGTTTCCAGCTCATAGCCGACACCGCCGACATCGACCACGATCCACGGCGGTTGTTTCTCCAGCAGGGTGCCACGCAAGCGTCCGATCATGCACATCGAATCCTTCGATTGACTGGCTTGACACTATACTGATCCACCCCGCCACTGACCAGCGCCCGACGCAGCCCGCCTCAGCTCGGGCGGAAGTCGCGCCAACGCTGGCGCGACCCGCTGCGACGACGCCCTCGCGAGGGCGGCAACGAACGTCCCTGGCGCGCATAGGCATGCGTCAAGGCGATGGCCAGTGCATCGGCCGCATCGGCCTGCGGCACGCCATCGAGGCCTAGGATTGCGGTGACCATGTGCTGCACTTGCTCCTTGGTCGCCGCACCGGTGCCGGTGATGGCCTGCTTGATCTGGGTGGGGGCGTACTCGAATACCTCGAGGCCATGGTTGGCGGCGCAGACGATCGCCGTGCCGCGTGCCTGCCCCAGCTTGAGCGCGGAGTCGGCGTTCTTCGACATGAAGACCTGCTCGATGGCGATCTCGTGCGGGCGATGCAGGCCGATCAACTCGCCGATGCCGGCATAGACTTGCGCGAGTTTCTGGGCCAACTGGTCGCTCTTGATGCGGATGCAGCCGCTGGCCACGTAGCGTGGGATGGGCGTGGCGACATCGACGACGCCATAGCCGGTGATGCGCGAGCCGGGGTCGATGCCCAGCAGGATGGTCGCCGTGCCCTCGCCCGTCACTCGAGTTCCGCCATGACAGCGTCCGAGAAATCGGCGTTGGAATAGACGTTCTGCACGTCGTCGAGATCCTCGAGCATGTCGAACAGCTTGAGGACCTTGCGCGCTGTCTCGACATCGTCGATCGACGTGTAGTTGTCGGGGTAGAGGCCCACATCGCTGGCGACGGGCTCGATATCCGCCTCGAGCAGCGCGTCCTTCACCGCGCCGAAGCGCTCCGGCGAGGTCACGATCTCCAGCGTGCCGTCGGTCTGCGTGACGATGTCTTCGGGCTCGGCGGCCAGCGTGGCCTCCATCGCCGTTTCCTCGCTGACACCCTCGGGCAAGGTCAGTCGCCCCTGCTTATGAAACATGAATGCCACCGACCCCGAGGTACCGAGATTGCCGCCGTTCTTGCTGAAGGCATGCCGCACGTCGGACACCGTGCGATTGCGATTGTCGGTCATGCATTCGACCAGCACGGCGACCCCCTCGGGGCCGTAACCCTCGTAGACGGTCTCTTCCATCTCGTCGCCGTCGGTATTGCCGGCGCCGCGCTCGATGGCGCGCTGGATGGTGTCCTTGGTCATGTTGTTGGCCAGCGCCTTGTCGATGGCAGCACGCAAGCGGGGATTGTCCGCCACTTCACCGCCGCCCTGGCGGGAAGCAACGGTCAGTTCACGGATCAACTTGCTGAAGATCTTGCCGCGTTTGGCATCTTGGGCGGCCTTGCGGTGCTTGATGTTCGCCCATTTACTATGGCCTGCCATGTCGACGTCACTCCTTGGAAATACAGGCGTTCGCGGTTTGCAGGACACCCGGCGCCCGAGGACGCCGGGAAAACGAGAAGGACGCAGGACGTGCGGCCTCCGTCAGACGTCGCCGTTGTTCTGCGCCTTTTGACGCAGGCGAATGTTGAGCTCCTTGAGCTGCTCGGCACTGACCTCGCCCGGGGCGTCGGTCATCAGGCAAGCCGCGCTTTGCGTCTTGGGGAAAGCGATCACTTCGCGAATCGTTCTGGCACCGCTCATCAGCATGACCAGCCGGTCGAGGCCGAAGGCCAGACCACCGTGGGGCGGCGCACCGAACTTGAGGGCATCGAGCAGGAAGCCGAATTTCTCGTCGGCCTCTTCCTCGCCGATGCCCAGCACCTCGAAGACCGCACGCTGCATCGTCTGGTCATGAATACGGATCGAGCCGCCGCCCAGCTCGGTGCCGTTGAGGACCATGTCGTAGGCCCGCGACAGCGCATTGGCGGGGTCCGCCTTGAAGGCTTCCGGCGTGCACGACGGCGCGGTGAACGGATGGTGCAAGGCGGCCAGACGGCCGTTGTCGTCGGCTTCGAACATGGGGAAGTCGACGACCCACAACGGCGCCCACGCCTGGGTGTAGAGGTCGAGGTCCTCGCCCAGCTTGACGCGCAGGGCCCCCAGCGCCTCATTGACGATGCGTGCCTTGTCGGCACCGAAGAAGATGATGTCGCCATCCTCGGCGCCCACCCGGTCGAGCAACGACTCGATGATGTCTTCCATGAACTTGACGATCGGCGACTGCAGCCCCTGAATGCCCTTGGCACGCTCGTTGACCTTGATCCAGGCCAGCCCCTTGGCGCCGTAGATGTTCACGAAGTCCGTGTAGGCGTCGATTTCCTTGCGCGACAACGTGGCGCCACCGGTGACCTTGAGCGCCGCCACGCGGCCGTCCTCGGCCTTCGCCGGACCGGAGAACACCTTGAAGTCGACGCCCTGCATCAGGTCGTCGACGTCGATCAGTTCCAGCGGAATCCGCAGGTCCGGCTTGTCGGAGCCATAGCGATTCATCGCTTCGCTGTAAGGCATCTTCGGAAATGCCGGCAGTTCGACATCGAGCACGTCCTGGAACAGGCGACGGATCATGTCTTCGGTGAGGGACATGATGTCGCTTTCCTCGACGAACGATGCCTCGATGTCGATCTGCGTGAATTCGGGCTGACGATCGGCGCGCAGGTCCTCGTCACGGAAACACTTGGCGATCTGGTAGTAGCGATCGAACCCCGAGACCATCAGCAACTGCTTGAACAGTTGCGGCGATTGCGGCAAGGCGAAGAACTCGCCGGCGTGGGTACGGCTGGGCACCAGGTAGTCGCGCGCGCCTTCCGGCGTGGCGCGTGTCAGGATCGGCGTCTCGATGTCGAGGAACCCCTGGCCCTCGAGATAGGCACGCACGCTGTGCGTGATGCGTGAGCGCAGGCGCAGCTTGTCGATCATCTCCGGACGGCGCAGATCGATGTAGCGATGCTTGAGGCGTATTTCCTCGCCGACCTTGCCGTGCTCGTCGAGCTGGAACGGCGGTGTCGCGGCGGTGTTGAGCACCTCGACTTCTTTGGCCAGCACCTCGATCATGCCGGTCGGCATGTGGGCATTCTGCGTGCCCTCGGGACGCAGGCGAATACGTCCGCGTATGCGCAGCACGAACTCGTTGCGGGCGCGATCGGCATTGGCGAACGCCTCGGGCGTATCGGGGTCGACGACGACCTGGGCGATGCCATCGCGGTCGCGAAGGTCGAGGAAAATCACCCCCCCGTGATCGCGACGACGATGCACCCAGCCGCACAATGCGACTTCCTCGTCCACCAAGGTTTCGTTCAACTGACCGCAATAGTGACTGCGCATGTCTGATCCTGTTTCGTTGCTTGTCTCATGGGGCGATTCGGCGCCGCCCGTACGGCGCCGAATGCGTCAGGCCGGCGTCTTGCCGCCGGTATCGGCAGGGGCGGACGTGGCACCGCCGTCCCCTGCCAGATTGCGCTTTTGCCCCGATTTGAAATCGGTTTCGTACCAGCCGCCACCGGCCAGGCGAAAGCCGGCCGCGGATATCAAGCGTGACAACTCGGCGCGCTCGCAGCTCGGGCAATCGGTCAACGCGGCAGCACTGACTTTTTGCAGCTTTTCCAGGCGATGGCCACAGGCCTTGCACTCATACTCGTAGATGGGCATGGTTCTCACCATTCATGTCATCAAGAAAGCGCCCGCGCGCCACTCGCGCGGTGGCAGGGATATAGGGCCGGAGATCGCACTTTCCAAGCCTCTCTCGAAAGCCGCACATTATAGCGTGTAGCGGCACCCGACGGGCAAGGCGTATCCGCGTTCGATATCATTGCCCCCGTTACCCTGCCCTCGGGCGCTCCTGTCTCCCGAAAAGAAAAAGGACGTTGCATGAAAGCCGTGATTCTCGATGCCGCCACCCTGGGCGACGACATAGACCTCACGCCTCTGCACGAGGCGGTGGACACGCTCGAGGTCCATGCACACACCGCGCGCGAGGAACGCCAGGCGCGCCTTGCCGGCGCCACCGTGGCGCTCACCAACAAGGTCGTCATCGATGCCGAATTGATCGACGCCCTGCCCGATCTCGAACTGATCTGTGTGCTGGCCACGGGCACCAACAATATCGACATGCAAGCCGCCAAGGCCCGTGGCATCGAGGTGCGCAATGTCACGGCCTACGGCACGGCCAGCGTGGCCCAGCATACGTTGATGCTCATGCTGGCGCTGGCCAACCGTCTCCCCCTTTACATGCGCGACGTCGCCGCCGGGCGCTGGAACGACAGCCCCATGTTCTGCCTGCTCGACCACCGCACCCTGCAACTGGCCGGCAAGCACCTCGTCATCGTCGGACACGGCGAACTCGGACGTGCCGTGGCCCATCTGGCCGAGGCGTTCGGCATGCGTGTCACCTTCGCCGCGCGCCCCGGCAATGAAGCGCACGACTCACGCCCCGCCCTGGCGTCCCTGGCGGGAGAACTCGATGTGCTCAGCCTGCATTGTCCGCTGAACGACGAGACGCGTCACCTCGTGGATGCCGACATGCTGGCACGGTTCAAGCCAGGTGCCTTGCTGCTCAATTGCGCGCGGGGCGGTATCATAGATGAAAGCGCCGCGCTGGACGCGCTACGCAACGGTACCTTGGGAGGCCTGGGCGTCGACAGCCTGCCCGACGAGCCGCCGCGCGAGGGGCATGCACTCATCGACGCGCTGCAGGAAGGCCATAACCTCATCGTGACGCCGCACAGTGCGTGGATCTCGCCGGAAGCGCGTGCCAACGTCGTGCGTCTGACCGTTGACAACCTGCGCCACTGGCTCGCCTCGCGCGCTTGATCCAGGAGGCTAAAGGCCAGGAGCTTGCATGCTTTACAATTACGGTTCCATCAACATCGACCATGTCTACCGCGTCAGCCATCTGGTGAGACCCGGTGAAACGCTGTCGAGTCAGAGCTATACCCAGGTGCTGGGCGGGAAAGGCGCCAATCAATCGCTGGCCATGGCACGTGCGGGTGGCGAGGTCACGCACTGGGGACGTCTCTCGCAAGGCGATCGCTGGGCGCTTGAGACCCTTGCCCGCGCCGGCGTCAACACCTCGCTCATCGAACTCACCGCCGATGCCAGCGGGCACGCCATCATCCAGGTCGACGATCACGCCGAAAACGCCATCATTCTCAACCCGGGCGCCAATCACGGCTTCAGCGAGCGTCATATCGAGGCCTTGATGACCTCGGTGCAGCCGGGCGACTGGCTGCTGCTGCAGAACGAATGCAACGCCCTGGGCACTGTCATGACGCTGGCCGCGCGCCACGGCATGCGCATCGCGTTCAATCCCGCGCCGCTCGGTGCCAACGTGCATTCGCTGCCGCTGGAACTGTGCCAGGTGCTGTTTCTCAATCGAGGCGAGGCGGCGGCCTTGGCGGGGCTCGAAGACAATGCCGAGGTCGACGCACTCCTGGACGTGTTGTCACGACGGTTGCCCGATGTCGAGCTGGTGCTGACCCTGGGGCGCGATGGCGTCTGCTATCAGTGGGGCGAGCAGCGTCTGGCCTTGCCCGCCCTGCCGGTCGAAGCGGTCGACACGACCGCCGCCGGCGACACCTTCATCGGTTATTTCATGGCCGCCCGCCAGCGCGAAGCGTCCATCGATACGTGTCTGCGCGAAGCCAGCGCCGCCGCTGCATTGTGCGTACAGCGAGCCGGTGCCGCGCCCAGCATTCCGCTGGCCAGCGACGTCGCGGCGTCCTTCCATGAATAACCGTCGAGGCAGCGTATGACGCCTCTGAAATCCGTTTCTGGAGTCTCCTGTACAGCAAAAGGATTCGCATGACCGTTCCACTGATTTTCGATACCGACCCCGGCGTCGATGATGCCCAGGCCATCGCCATTGCGCTGGCACATCCCGAGATCGAGCTGCTGGGCATGACCACGACCTATGGCAATGTCGACATCGACACCGCCACCCACAACGCCCTGCTGCTGGCCGAGCTCGCCGGCCAGCGAGTCCCCGTCGCACAAGGTGCCGCAGGGCCGCTGGTCAAGCCCAAGCACCCGGCTCCGACGCATATTCACGGCGACAACGGACTCGGCAACCATGTGCTGCCCGACGCACAGGGACATGCCGAGACGATCTGCGCCGCCCAGTTCATCGTCGAGCAAGTGAACGCCCGTCCGGGCGAGATCACGCTGGTCGCCGTCGGCCCTCTGGGCAATCTGGCGGCGGCATTGCAACTCGATCCGGGCATCGTCGATCGGGTCAAGCAGGTCGTGGTCATGGGGGGCTCGATTCGCGAGGGTGGCAATGTCACGCCCGTCGCCGAAGCCAATATTTTCAACGATCCACACGCGGCGGCACGGGTGCTGACGGCGGGCTGGCCGCTGACCCTCGTGGGACTGGACGCCACGCATCGCTGCGTCCTGGGACCCGCGCACATGGACAGGATCGCTGCCGCGCAAGGCAGGCTCGGGGAGGTACTGGCGGGCAGCTATGCGTTCTATCGCGCGTTTTACCGCAATGCACTCGATATCGACGGGTGCTGTCCGCATGACAGCTGCGCCCTGGCCTGGCTGATGCGCCCGGAACTCTTCACCAGCGTGCGTGGCCACTTGAGCGTCGTGACCGAGGGGGATGCCGAGGGCCAGACGCTGTTCGCCCCGCAGGAGCGTGCCTTCATCGACCCGCGCTGGTCGCGCACGCCCCTCGTCGAGGTGTGCATGAACGCCGACGGCGACGCTGTCGTCGCGTGGATCGTCGACACCCTGACGGCCTGACGGTCGTCAACCGAGCTCGAACGTGCCGGGTGGTGGATCCTCGGCCTGCTCGCATTCGACATGCGTGACCCGTGACGCTGGCGGCCCTTGCCATAGCCAGCGCACGACACGATCCACCGCCGACGACTCGCCGCACAAGAGCACTTCGACGCGACCGTCGGGAAGGTTCCGAGCGTAGCCGGTCACACCGGCGGTCAGCGCCTGATCGCGGGTGGCCGCGCGAAATCCCACGCCCTGCACGCGTCCGGTCACCCAGGCCTTGAGACACCGATCATGCATGGCTCTCTCCTTCACCGTTCTTGTTTCCGCCCAGGGCGGTGTTGCCCTGGGCATCGATCAGTTCGCGCTTGACCAGTACCGCCGAGTTGCGCGGCATCACGCGCTTGCCGCGAGCTTCGAGATGGGTTCGGGTGAAGGCGGCGCCGTAGAGCAGGATCAACGAGCTGTAGTAGACCCACAGCAAGATCAGCACCACCGACCCCGCCGCGCCGTAGGTCGATGCCGTGGCAGTATAGGCAAGGTACGCGGCAATGCCGTAACGGCCGATCGCGAACAGTACCGCCGTGACGATGGCGCCGACCATAACATCCCGCCAGCTGACCACGACATCCGGCAGGACCTTGAAGATTGCAGCGAAGAACAAGGCGATCACCGCCAGCGAGACGATGAACTCGGCGCCTCCGAGCAGTGCATTGACGCCCGGCACCCAGTCGCTGGCATACATGAAGAAGGCCCTCAGGAGCACGCCCAGCACCAGTGACACCATGAGGATGAAACCGACCGCCAGGACCACCGTGAGCGACAGCATGCGTTGCTTGATGAACAGCAGAACGCTGTTGCGATCGGGGCGTGCCGTGACCCCCCAGAGGGTGTTGAGCGAAAACTGCATCTGCGCGAACACCGTCGTCGCCCCCACCACCAGGGCCCCTATCCCGAGCAGGGTCGGCAACAGGCCGGAACTCTCGAGACGCGACTGGGCGACCGCCTGCTGCACCGCCGTGGCGGCATCCTGACCCATGGTGTCCTGCAACTGGGCGACGATCTGCCCCTGAGCCGCTTCTTCTCCCAATATCAGGCCTATCACGGTCACGGCAATGATGATGGTCGGCGCCAGTGAAAACAGCGTATAGAACGCCAGGGAGCCGGCGTAACTGAACGCATTGTGCTCCAGCCACAATTTTCCGGCGTTGCCAACGATACGGCCCCAATAGCGGGGAGAGAGATTGATCACGGACACTCCTTGTCGAAAAGAGGATGGCTTGGCATGCAATGGCCACGCTGCATCAGCATAGCGTAACGCGATCGGGGCCTGCTCCGCGTGTTGCAGTGCCTCGACCCTCTGCTCATAATGACGCGGCCCGTTGCAGGAGCCTTCATGTCCAACGCCACTTCGATGCCCACCACGCCGGAATCCGTTTACGCCTTCGACTGCCTCGTCTTCATCGGGCGCTTCCAGCCCCCGCATCATGGCCACCTGACCGTGATTCGCGAGGCCTTGCGTCAAGCACGCCAGGTGATCGTCATGGCAGGCTCCGCCTGGCAGGCGCGTTCGCTGCGCAACCCCTGGCGCTTCGAGGAGCGTCGCGACATGCTCCGCGCGTGTTTCGATGACGAAGACAACGCCCGACTGGAAATCACGCCGTTGCTGGATGCGCTCTACAACGATGACGTATGGGTGCGCGATGTGCAGCGCCACGTCCGCGATGTCGTCATCCCCCAGCAGGGACGCCTGCCGCGCATCGGGCTGATCGGAGCCAGCCGCGGCCAGTCGAGCTATTACCTCTCGCTGTTTCCCCAGTGGGAATCGGTGAGCGTGCCGCCGGTCAGCGATGTCTCGGCCAGCCAGATCCGCGATGCACTGTTCCGGGGGCCGGCCTCGGCCCAGGCCCATCTGGCACGGGGTCAGGCCAATGGCCTGCCGCCGGCCGTCAACGACGCCTTGCAGCGCTTCCTGGCAACCTCGGCCTGCGAGCAGCTATGGGAAGAACAACGGCTGTTCGAGCAATACCGCGAGGCCTGGGCGGATGCGCCCTACCCGCCCGTTTTCGTGACCGTCGACGCCGTCGTGGTGCAATCCGGTCATGTGCTGCTGGTGGAACGCCGCGCCGCGCCCGGCAAGGGATTGCTGGCCCTGCCCGGTGGCTTCATCCAGCCCCAGGAGCGCTTGCTGGACGCCTGCCTGCGTGAATTGCGCGAGCGGGTGCGTCTCAAGATCCCCGAAGCCGTTCTCAAGGGGTCGTTACGCGGTCAACGGTTGTTCGACGAGCCGCATCGCAGCTGGCGTGGACGCACCCTGGCGCAGGCCTTTTACTTCGCGTTGCGCCCCGAACAGCGCCTCCCGCGGCTCAAGCCCTCGCCCAGCGGCGAACATGCGCACTGGGTGGCACTGGCCGATCTCGATCCCGAAACCCTGTTCGAGGATCACTTCTTCATCATACAAAACTTTCTGGGTCTGCCGGCGGGCATGGCCACGCCCTGAGCGCCTCGCGCCCTCCTCGTCCGGCCCAGGGCGATACCGCTCGGGACGTTACGCCTGGAGGAAATCGCGCGGCAGCTTCATCATCTGCCGCCAGAGCTTCTCGACACCGGGCTTGTGCACCAGCGAGCAGCGATAGAGGCGAATTTCCAGCGGGATGTCCCACTGCGTGCCCCCCGCGCGAACCAGGCGCCCCGAGGCCAGTTCCTCGCGAATGCAGAAATCGGGGATCCATGCCATGCCCACGCCTTGCAGCGCCATGCCCTTGAGCCCTTCCGCCATGGCGGTCTCGTAGACGGTCTTCAGGCGCATTCGCAGCGGATCGTTCTTGAGCAGCATGCGCACGCTACGTCCCAGGAAAGCCCCCTGGGTGTAGGCGAGGAAGGGAACGCCTGCCGTATCGTCATCCAGCGAGAAGCGCGGAGCGCCGTCGGTATCCGGCACGCAGACCGGCAGCATGTTGACCTGGCCGATGGAAAACGACGGAAAGGCCTCGGCATCGAGCTGCATGCTGGCATAGGGATCGTAGTACGCCAGCATCAGGTCGCAGTTCCCCTCGCGCAGCACGTGGATCGCATCGCCGACGTTCATGGCCACCAGTCGTGTGGGCAGTTCGCCGACGCCTTTCTGCAGGCGCGAAATCCAGTGCGGAAAGAAGGTCAGCGCCAGGGAGTGCGCGGCGACGATATCGAGCGCTTCGTTGGCCATCGACAGACCGCGCAGATGCGCGAGGCATTCGCTCAACTGCTCGACCATGCTGCGCGCCGTGACCAGGAACAACTGCCCTTCCGGTGTCAGACCGATGGGCGTCGTGGAGCGGTCGACCAGCGTTGCGCCTACGGCCTGCTCCAGGGAGCGAATGCGACGACTGAAGGCCGGCTGCGTGACGTGACGTTGCCGTGCCGAGGCGGAAAAGCTGCGGGTATTGGCGAGGGCGACGAAATCTTCGAGCCACTTGGTTTCAAGGTTCACCGGCACTCCTGATCACGGCGGGCATGGTGGATGGATGACATGGACCTGGCGATGCGACGTCGTCATGCTTCACTCATTGTATCGGAGCCAGCAAATAGGCGGCGCGCGAGACCAGCTTGCGCCATGCAGGCCTGTCGTCGAGTTCCTGCAGCGTGACCTCGCGACATGATTCGAAATCGTGCAGCAGCATGGTCTCGACATCGTGTGCGAAGGCCGCGTCGGGAATATAGGCAGTGATCTCGAAATTGAGCCGAAACGAGCGATTGTCGAGATTGACCGATCCCAGCAGCGCGGTATGGTCGTCGACCAGCACCGCTTTCTGATGCAAGAAGCCCGGCTGGTAGCGAAAGATCCGTACGCCATGACGGATCATCTCCGGCAAGAAAGAAAAGGCCGAGAGAAAGACCAGCAGATGATCGGGACGCTCCGGGATCATCACTCTCACGTCGACGCCGCGCAACGCCGCCAGCTTCAGTGCGTCCTGCACCCCCTGGTCGGGGACGAAATAGGGGCTGGTCACCCAAAGGCGCTCGTGCGCCCCGTGGATCACGTGCTGGATCAACAGGCTGGCTGTCTCGCAGCGGTCCGCGGGGCCCGAGGGGACGATAACCACATGCTGGCATTCGTTACAGGTGACCGAGGGCTCCCACTCCAGCGACAGAATGTCGCCGGTCGCCCAGTACCAGTCCTCCCAGAAGGCTTCCTGCAATCCCATCACGCTCGGGCCGGTCAGCTTGAGATGCGTATCGCGCCAGGGGCCGTATCGCGGGACGCGCCCCAGGTACTCGTCGGCCACGTTGAAGCCGCCCGTCCATCCTTCCCGTCCATCGACGACCAGGATCTTGCGGTGGTTGCGGAAATTGATCTGGAAGCGATGACGCCATCCACGCGAGGAGTTGAAGGCCGTGACCTCGACGCCCGCTTCCGACAGTTCGCGCAGGTAGCCACTGGACAGGCTGCGGCTGCCGATTTCATCGTAAAGCAGGCAGACGCGAACGCCGCGCTCGGCTTGCTGGATCAAATGCTGCTTGAACAGCGTGCCGATTTCATCGGCGCGGAAGATGAAGAACTGGACGAGGATGTACTCTCGCGCCGAATCGATCCCTGCCAACAGGCTCTTGAAGGTCGCTTCACCGTCGATGAGCAATTCCGCCCGATTGCCGGTACTCATGGGCATCATCGCCAGACGCTCCACTGCCTGGATGCGGGCGACATCATGCGAGGGACGCGAGAAATAAGGCTCCAGACGCGGCCGGAAGCGTAACAGCACCTGACGCAATACGCTGTCACGCTCACCGCGCGCGGAGGTGTAACCGTAGAAACGGGGGCGGCCGAAAATCCAGTAGATGGGCACCGCCAGATAAGGGAACGTCAGCAATGTGACGATCCAGGCCACGGCGCCCTGCGAGGTACGGCTCGACATCAGCGCCATGAGCGCGGACAGCACACCCAGCACATGGATGACAACGATCAGGATGCCAATTACCCCGGATGTCATGATGGCGCCTCCCTGGCCCCTCGCAATCGCTCGGCGGCTAAAGATCAGGCCCCGCGAGTGCGGGGCCTGGCACGGGTGATCATCTCACGCTTCAGGCGCTCGCGGCGATGATCTCTTTCCACTTGGCGGGCCCCGTCTGATGAACCGACTCTCCGCGACTGTCAACGGCCACGGTGACGGGCATGTCTTCCACGTCGAACTCGTAGATCGCTTCCATGCCCAGATCTTCGAAGGCTACCACGCGGGATTTCTTGATCGCCTGGGCGACGAGATAGGCCGCACCCCCGACCGCCATGAGATACACGGCGCGATTGTCGCGAATGGCTTCGATCGCCATGGGTCCGCGCTCGGCCTTTCCGACCATGCCTTGCAGGCCAGTCTGTTCCAGCATGGTCCGCGTGAACTTGTCCATGCGCGTAGCCGTCGTGGGGCCGGCGGGGCCTACGACCTCATCGCCGACCGGATCCACCGGGCCTACGTAATAGATGAAGCGCCCGCGCAGATCGACCGGCAAGTCTTCTCCTTTGGAGAGCATGTCGACCATGCGCTTGTGTGCGGCGTCGCGGCCGGTCAAGAGCTTGCCGTTGAGCAGCAACGTGTCGCCCGGCTGCCAGGAAGCGGCCTCCTCGGCGGTCACCGTGTCGAGATTGACGCGCTTGACGTTGTCCCCGACCTCGCGGGTGATTTGCGGCCAGTCGTCGAGCGTCGGGATGGGCAGCGATGCGGTGCCACTGCCGTCCAGCGTAAAGTGGACGTGGCGTGTCGCCGCGCAATTGGGAATGATGGCCACGGGCTTGTTGGCCGCGTGGGTCGGATAATCCTTGACCTTGATATCGAGCACGGTGGTCAGTCCACCCAGGCCCTGTGCGCCGATACCCGTGCGATTGACCTGGTCGAAGAGTTCGAGGCGCAGCTCCTCGGCCCGTGTTTCGGCTCCCCTCGCCTTGAGTGCCTGGATGTCGATGGGGTCGAGCAGAGACTCCTTGGCGAGTTCCATGGCTTTCTCGGCGGTACCGCCGATCCCGATACCCAGCATGCCCGGTGGGCACCAGCCCGCGCCCATCTTGGGCAGCTGTTCGAGCACCCACTCGGCGACGTTGTCGGATGGGTTGAGCATGGCAAACTTGGACTTGGCTTCGCTGCCGCCCCCTTTGGCCGCGACATGAATCTCGACCTTGTCGCCGGGAACCAGCTTGTGGTGAATGACGGCCGGCGTGTTGTCGCGCGTATTGGTGCGCTTGCCATCGGGATCGGCGAGTACCGACGCGCGCAAGACGTTGTCTGGATGCTGGTATGCCTGCCGTACCCCCTCGTTGATCATGTCGTCGAGGCTCATGCTCGCGTCCCAGCGGACATTCATCCCGACCTCGACGAAAACGGTCACGATGCCGGTGTCCTGACAGATGGGGCGATGTCCCTCGGCACACATGCGTGAATTGATCAGAATCTGTGCGATGGCATCACGTGCAGCGGGGTTTTCTTCACGCTGATACGCCTCGTGCATGGCATCGATGAAATCTTTGGGGTGGTAATAAGAGATGAACTGCAAGGCATCGGCCACGCTCTGGATGACATCGTCCTGGCGTATCACGGTCATGAGAGAAAGACTCCTTGGGGAAAACATCTCGCGGCGAATGGTCAGGGCATCTCGACGCGAGCTTTCATGAGCGCGGGATTATACCTAAATGTCGTATCACACCCTATTCTCCCCGACAAAAGTCTAAGCAATGGCTCTTTGCGCATTGTAGATAACGGTATAAGTTTTCACTTCATCTCCATACGGACCAGAACTTCATCCATCTATACAAAGGCCGTGGGGAGATACCCATGGCCTTTGTCTCTATCAGCGATACATGATCATCCCAGCTCGAGCAGCCTGGCCTTCAACGACTGCAATTGATCGCGCAAGCGTGCCGCCTCTTCGAACTCCAGGTTCTGCGCCGCCTCGTGCATGGCATCCTCCAGTTTGCCGATTTCCCGCGTGAGGCCCGCTGCATCCATCTGGTTGAGCTGTTCGCTGCTGTAGTCGCCAGGCGCTTCGGCAACCCGCTTGTCGGGACGCTTGCGGCCGACTTTCTTGCCGGGCGTCTGGGCCCCTTCCATGATATCGGCAACCGACTTGGTGACCGTCGTGGGCGTGATACCGTGCTCTTCGTTGAAGGCGATCTGCTTGTTGCGACGCCGTTCCGTTTCGTCGATGGCGCGCTGCATCGAGTTGGTGACACGGTCTCCGTAGAGAATGGCTTTACCATGCGCGTTGCGTGCCGCACGCCCTATGGTCTGGATCAACGACCGCTCGGCACGCAGGAACCCTTCCTTGTCGGCATCGAGAATCGCGACCAACGAGACCTCGGGAATATCGAGCCCCTCGCGCAGCAGGTTGATCCCCACGAGCACATCGAACTTGCCCAGGCGCAGATCGCGTATGATTTCGATCCGCTCGACGGTGTCGATGTCCGAGTGCAGATAGCGCACGCGAATGTCGTGCTCGTCGAGATACTCGGTGAGATCCTCCGCCATGCGCTTGGTCAATGTCGTGACCAGGACACGTTCGCCCACGTCGGTTCGCAGCTTGATCTCGGAAAGCAGGTCATCGACCTGGGTTTGTGCCGGCCGGACTTCGATTTCGGGATCGACCAGCCCCGTCGGCCGCACGACCTGCTCGACCACCTGCCCTGCATGCTCGGCTTCGTAAGGGCCCGGTGTCGCTGACACGAACGCGGTTTGCGGGCAAATGCGCTCCCATTCCTCGAACTTCATCGGACGGTTGTCCAGTGCCGAAGGCAAGCGGAAGCCGTACTCGACCAGGGTTTCCTTGCGCGAACGGTCGCCCTTGTACATGCCCCCCACCTGCGGGACGCTGACGTGGGACTCGTCGATGAACAGCAGAGTATCGTCAGGCAGATAATCGAAGAACGTGGGCGGCGCTTCGCCGGGCTCCCGTCCCGACAGATAGCGCGAGTAGTTCTCGATGCCGTTGCAGTACCCGAGTTCGAGCATCATCTCGATGTCATACAGGGTGCGCTGCTCGAGCCGCTGAGCCTCGACGAGCTTGTCATGCTGGCGCATCCAGGCCAGGCGATCGGCCAGCTCGACCTTGATGTCCTCGACGGCGGCGAGAATCGTCTCGCGAGGCGTCACGTAGTGACTCTTGGGATAGATCGTCATGCGCGGAACCTTGTCGCGCACCTCCCCGGTAAGAGGATCGAACAGGCTGATCGTCTCGATCTCGTCGTCGAACAGCTCGACCCTGACGGCCTCGTCTTCCGCATCGGCGGGAAAGATGTCGATGACATCGCCCCGGACCCGGTACGTCCCTCGCCGAAAGTCCATGTCGTTGCGCGTGTACTGCAACTCGGCGAGACGTCGCAGGAAGGTGCGCTGGTCGATCAACTCGCCGCGATTGAAGTGCAGACGCATCTTCAGATATTGATCGGGATCGCCCAAGCCGTAGATCGCCGAGACCGAGACCACGATCAAGGCATCGCGGCGCTCCAGCAGTGCCTTGGTGGCCGAAAGACGCATCTGCTCGATATGGTCATTGATCGAGGCGTCCTTCTCGATGAAGGTATCCGATGAGGGAACATAGGCTTCCGGCTGGTAGTAATCGTAATAGGAAACGAAGTACTCCACCGCATTGTCGGGAAAGAAACTCTTGAACTCGCCATAAAGCTGGGCGGCCAGCGTCTTGTTGGGCGCCATCACGATGGTCGGGCGCTGCAGGCGCTCGACCACGTTGGCCATGGTGAACGTCTTTCCCGAGCCGGTCACCCCCAGCAGGGTCTGATGCGCCAGCCCGGCATTGAAGCCTTTTATCAGGCCGTCGATAGCCGCTGGCTGGTCACCCGCGGGCCGATACTGCGACTGAATACGAAAGGGTTTGCTCATGGGTCTCACATAAGGTCGATAGGGGAACCCTTCAAGTCGAAAGCCACGTTGATCAGGCCGACCGCGTGGTGATCTCCACGTCGCTGACGGTCATCAGCCGTTGTATCGGGCAGCGATCGGCGATGGCCAGAAGGCGGTTCTTCGTCTCGGGATCGTCGATCCCCGTGAACGACAGCGTCACGGTGAGCCGATACTGGCCCTGTGCTTCCCCGCTGGCATCGCGCTCGACCGTGGCGGTGATCGTCTCGACCGGCAGTCCCTTGCGTCGTGCATACATCAGGGCGGTCATCGCCTTGCAGGCACCTAGAGAAAGGTCGAAATAGTCATGCGGATCCGGCGCGCTTTCGTCACCACCGACGACCCGTGGCGCATCCACCGCCAGTTCCGCCACATCATGTATCCGTGCCTGCTGTCGCAGCGAACCATCGCGCTGGGTGGTGACCGTGATCGTCATTGCCGTCTCCTGTGAATCATTCAGTGCGCCTTGTAGCCAAGAGCGGTCACGGTGCGCAGCAATGCCTCGCGCCTTACACGCCCTTCCACCTCGGCACCATGCCGACCGACTTCCGCCTCCTCGACGCCATCCATTTCCATCAAGGCGGTAGTGATACGATTGACGTCTTCGGCACTCTCGACACCCTCGAACGTCAGCGCGATGCGAGCCATGGATCATTCTCCTGCTTGGGTCCGTCGGCGACGACGCGAGCGATGGCTCCGCCGTCAGATGCCTACAGTTTATCATGGCATGCGGTCACCGCCGCGACGGTTGGAAAATCGCTTCATCACCCTGATATTGGACGCAGACATTCGAATACGGTCGAGTGACCGTCGCGTTCGCGATACGGAGTTATTCCATGAACGATTGGATCGAGCATCTCGAGGCTCAAGGCTTAGTGCGATCGGCCACGCACGAGTGGCGCTTCGGTGAGGCGACTGGCCAGGCCCACCTCCCCCTGGAAACCACTGCGCTCGCCCCGCTGCCGCAATTCTCGATCATGGAAATCGCCGGTGCCGATGCCGAGCGCTTCCTGCAAGGGCAGACAAGTGCCCAGGTCACGCTGGCCAATGGCGATTTCGCCCCCCTGACGGCGTTCTGCTCGCCCAAGGGCCGCATGCTGGCCAACGGGCAATTGATGAGGCTGGAAGAAGGCCGTTATTGGCTGCTGCTGGACAGCGAGCTGATCGAGCCATTGCACGAGCAGCTTGCCAAGTACGCAGCGTTCTACAAGGTCGAGATCTCTCAACCGGCGGTCAGGACATTCGGCGTGATGGGTCGGGACGCCGCGGATCGGCTCGAATTCCACTTCACCACCGCGCCTCCCGAGACATGGGGGATGCAGCGAGTCGGTCAGGCGGTATTGCTCCGCCACCCGGGTCCCGTGGCGCGCTACATGGTCATTGCACCGGAAGCGACGGCACTCGAGGCCTGGCAATCTCTGCAACCCACCACGACGGCGGTGGGCAATGCGGTGTGGCGCCTGCACGACATCCAGGCCGGCCTCGCCTGGCTCGGCGCGGCTCAGCGAGACAGCTATCTCCCTCAGATGCTCAATTGGGAAGCGCTGGCTGGCATCAGCTTCCGCAAGGGATGCTATACCGGGCAGGAGGTCGTGGCACGCGCGCACTTCCGCGGGCAGGTCAAGAAGCGTCTGCAGCGTGGCCGACTGGCGAGTCATGTCTTGCCGGCCCCCGGCACCCCTGTCGAGGACACCGCAGGCAAGTCGCAAGGCGAGGTATTGAGCGCCGCACTGGACGCGGATGGGCAGACCGAGGTACTGGCCGTCATCACGCAACGCGACGAGCCACGGGCCCTGGTCGTCGAAGGCAATGCACTCACTCCCCTGGACCTGCCCTATGCTGTCGAGCGTGTCGATCCGGAGAGCCTGGCCGGCCAGGCTTGAGAAGCGCCTGGCTACACCAGCCTGAAAAGCCGCTGTGCGGTGGCGGTGCTGTGCGCCGCCACCGTGGCATAAGGTTGATCTCTCAACGCCGCGACGCAGTGACAGATATCATGCACATGCGACGGCTCGTTACGCTGGCCTTGATATCCCGACAGTGGTATGTCGGGGCTATCCGTTTCCAGCACGTAACCATCGTCCGGCAATGACTGCACGGCTCGGTGCAGCCGCCGGGCACGCTCATAGGTGGAGGCACCACCTATGCCCACGACGAATCCCGCGTCCAGAAATCGGCGCGCCTGTTCGGGACTCCCCGCAAAAGCATGGATCAGACCGCCGGCGGGCAGATCGAGTTGATGCAGGCGTTTGGCGACTTGATCGTTGGCTTGCACGCAGTGGATCACCACAGGCAAGCGGCGCTGCTTCGCCAGGCGAAGCTGTGCATCGAACAGCTGCCATTGCCGGTCGATGTCCGACAACCGTGCATCGATACCGCACTCGCCAATGGCGACCGCGTCGGGATACGCTTCGAGCTGAGTGTCCAGCGCTTCGAGGTCGCGCACGTCGTGGGCATCGAGAAAATAGGGATGCAGCCCGAAACATACGCTGACATCTTCCCGACGCCCCAGCCGTTCGACGTTCGGCCAGCGCCGGCGTGTCGTCCCCGGCACGATGAAATGACCGACGCCCACCGCCGCCGCTCGCGACATGACGTCCTCGCGATCGGCATCGAAGACATCGAAATCGAGATGGCAATGCGCGTCGATCAGCCGGGCAGACATGATTCCCTCCCTTGCAGCTATCCTGGCGGCACGCCATGGCGTCTGGCGCAAGACGTGTCGCTCCGAGACGCGGAAAGCGGGCGGTCAAGCCGTTGCATCAATGCTCCCGGGTGGCACGGAACTCGACATCCGGCCAACGCTCTTGCGTCATCTGCAGGTTGACGCGCGTCGGGGCCAGATACGTCAGGTATCCCCCGCCGTCCAGGGCCAGGTTGGTGCTGGCCTTGCGCTTGAATTCGTCGAGCATCTTGGCGTCGTTGCAATACACCCAGCGCGCCGTCTGCACGTTCACGGGCTCATACAGGCAGTCGACTTTATATTCCTGCTTCAGGCGATGAGCGACCACATCGAACTGCAACGACCCCACGGCGCCGACGATCAGGTCATTGTTATCCAGCGGCATGAAGACCTGCGTCGCCCCCTCCTCGGAGAGCTGGGTCAGCCCTTTCTGCAAGGCCTTCATCTTCAGCGGATCGCGCAGACGCACGCGCTTGAACAACTCGGGCGCGAAGTGAGGAATCCCCGTGAAGCGCATGTCCTCGTTGAGCGTGAAGGTGTCACCGATCTGGATCGTGCCATGGTTGTGCAGGCCGATGATATCGCCGGGCCAGGCTTCCTCGACATGCGAGCGATCGGACGCCATGAACGTCAGCGCGTCGGCAATCTTGACGTCTTTGCCGATCCGCACGTGGCGCATCTTCATGTTCTTGTCGTACTTCCCGGAACAGACGCGCAAGAAGGCAACACGGTCACGGTGTTTGGGATCCATGTTGGCCTGGATCTTGAAGACGAAACCGGTAAAGCGCTCGTCATCGGCCTTTACGCTGCGCTTGTCGGTGTCGCGCGGCAACGGCGCCGGCGCGTATTCGACGAAGCCATCGAGCATCTCGCGCACCCCGAAGTTGCCCATGGCGGTGCCGAAATACACTGGCGTCAGTTCACCGCGACGATAGGCCTCGAGGTCGAAGGTATGCGAGGCACCACGCACCAGCTCGACTTCCATGCGCAGCTCGTCAGCGGCATCCGCTCCCAGCGTCTCGTCGACCTCGGGGTTGTCGAGACCTTCGATGCGCACATCCTCGGGAATGCGATTGCCCTGCCCCTGCTTGTAGAGGTGAATGACATCGTTGTAGAGATGGTAGACGCCGCGAAAATGCCGCCCCATGCCAATCGGCCACGTCATGGGCGCACACTGAATGTTCAGTACCGTCTCGACCTCATCCATCACTTCGATCGGATCCCGGATGTCTCGGTCCATCTTGTTGATGAAAGTCAGGATCGGCGTCGTACGCAAACGACACACATCCATGAGCTTGATGGTGCGATCTTCGACCCCCTTGGCGCCGTCGATGACCATCAGTGCCGAATCCACGGCCGTCAGCGTGCGGTAGGTGTCCTCGGAAAAGTCTTCGTGCCCGGGCGTGTCGAGCAGATTGACGATCCGGCCCTGGTAGGGAAACTGCATGACCGAGGTCGTCACCGAGATGCCACGCTCCTGCTCCATCTTCATCCAGTCGGAGGTGGCGTGACGTTCGTCACGCTTGCTCTTGACCGACCCGGCTAGCTGGATCGCATTGCCGAACAGCAGCATTTTTTCCGTGATGGTGGTCTTGCCGGCGTCGGGGTGCGAAATGATCGCAAAGGTTCTGCGTAGCCCCGCTTCTTGAGCGATCTGAGTGTCTGGCATCAATATACTTCGCTGATTGGCGGCAGCTCGACGCAGAAAATGCATCGAGCCGAGAGAATGGTAACTGGGCGCAAATTGTACTGCTTAGACGCGCATGAGGGTAGGCCTCGCGCCCTGACCTCGTGGGGCACAGCACCACCCGCCCACGAAAAAACCCCCGCTGGCCTGGGCCAACGGGGGTTTCCGGGATAAATGCCTGACGATGACCTACTCTCGCATGGGGAGGCCCCACACTACCATCGGCGCTGAGCGGTTTCACTGC